>NZ_JBEDYP020000007.1:0-101069 GCF_040117685.2 Gracilimonas sp. BCB1
GTGTAACCTACTCGTTCAGTTAGCCATTGGGTGTTTAACCACTGGTGCAGCTTTGAACATCTAGGTTTTCGCATTTATCGTGAAACGCTTTCGCGTTTTTCGTGCGCCGCTTCAAAGGATAGTCAACTTAGTCTTATCAGATTTACTTGAGATGCTATGGCTTGTTAAAGTAAACAATCCAAAATTGCTTATAGATAAGCTCATCAAAGAATTAGAATCAAGACTAAATACAAATCTCTCCAAAGACGAAGACTTCCAAAAGTTCCTCCCTATAATTCAAGAAGTCTTAGCTCAGAAAAGCGAAAAGTTTAATCCACCTAAAGATAATTTTGACGAGTCATACAATGAACACCTTAGTGAGTTATCTACAATTTATCCAATATTAAGCTATCGATTAAGGGGTAAAAATAGGCTGATTAATATCAGTAAAACTGTTGCACAACTTGAAAAAGGATATTTAAATAACTTAAAAGAAGCAGGTTTAGAAGATATAAATACTCTTCAGATCACCAATTACTTGTCTTCTGAAATGAAGGAATACAATTTTAGTCAAGTTACTGAAACAATTGAATCGAACATAAAAGAAGTTTCTTCTAAGTGTGGACTGAAGACTTATTTTAAAACGAAAAAGTACCTAAATGATATTGATGAATTAATAAATGAAAATATAGATTCTGGCTTTGCTATAGCATTCGAGAAATTAGAGTCTTTTATAAAAGAGAGTAGCTTAAAAGATCAAGTTAAATGACCCAAGTTTAATTTCTACCATAGGGGGACAAAATTATTTATCAATTGACGCCTCAATTTTGCCAACAATATCTGTTAATCTAATACCTAATCCTTCAGATATGTCGGTCAAGGTAGTAAGAGTTGGCTGCCTTAAACCGCGCTCCAGATAGGAAATATAATTAACATGCAAGTCAGATAATTCAGCAAGCTTTTCTTGGGTGAGCCCTTTCTCCTTTCTCAACTCCCTTATCACATCACCAGTTGCTTTTTGTATCTGTTCACTTTTTTTCATGCCATGAAGTAAGGCATGAAGACTTTTTGAATACACACACCATAGTGTGTTTTTATTTATTCTTCATTACATTTCTAAGAATTCAGTAAAACAAAAACTTAGACCTTATGAAGACATCTCTTATGTACATCAAAAGCATTTCACTATTAGGCTTAATTCTTGTTATTGCATCTTGTGCTTCAACAACTCCACTTTCAGAAGACCAGCGAGAGGTCGTAACTGTAGAAAACCACTCATTAAGCCAAGCGGAGGCTTATACTAAATCTCTTTTATGGGTTGCTGAGACTTATAACTCCGCCAATGAGGTATTACAATTGCAAAATAAAGAGACTGGCACTTTGGTTGTTTCTGCCCTTAATACCATAACAAGGGCAGGTGGCTTGGTAAGCTTTTCTGTTTCATACAATATGACCATCGACTTTAACGAAGAACAGGTGCGGTTTACACAACGAATAGGAAGCCCACAAGACCCGTCCATAGGTGGTATTTCCTCTGCGGACGCTGAAAAGATGCATCAGCATTTTGAGTCGCTTCGAATAAGCTTGCTGGATTACCTTACAAAATCGGATGATTTTTAGAAACTCATTAACTGCCTCTAAAAAAGATACTACGAGTTCAATAGCTCGATATAATTTGCACATAGTTATACTCAGACTGCCAGCAACAAACCTATGGACTCCACTTTCTCCATATTCTCTCATTAACCATTTCAGGATTTTACTTTCTCTTCCCATACCCATCTCAAATTAGTGTGTTTTGAAATTTCCATGCTTCCGAGAGCGGTACCTGATCCCAGCTTTGACCAAGTCAGGTAAATCAATACACACCTTGCCTGATTTAGCCCTCAAAGCTTCGCTATTAGGAGAGCCATACTTTTGGTGCAAAGCAATCTGATTAGACTCCTCATCCAAGACCACTTCCAGAGATTCAAGGAATATATAGCTGTATTCAGCAGCTAATTGCTTTAGGCTGCGTGCATTGCTTATAGATATACCCAAGCATGACGCAACACTTTTAGAAGCCACAGGCCAGTATTTCTCTCTGTTTAACTTTAAAGCTTTAGAGGGTATTAATTCATCAAGCGGTAGGTTTTGTGACAGGCTTCTCAATTTTAGCCCTTCCCTCATTAACTTGATAAACCTTTCCTGGGGGTTGTTCTTCCTGTTAGTAAAGTTTTTATAGCTCAATAAGCCGATACAGGCACCGGCGCAAAAAGCTTTAACAGTTTTCAGGTCTTGATGCCATAGTTCTACTGAAACTCGATACTCTACCCTCGCAACACTGCACAGGTAATCTACACCCCTCTGAGCATATAACTCTCTATTACTATCAAACCCCAACCAATTAATTTCAAGGAGGTTGTTAAGATTATTAGTAATCGACCTTTTGGACTTGTAACCAAGTGTCCGCTGTAAAAACCTTATATCTTTTGCTTCGATTTTAAAGAACGGCCCGTAATAAAATTTCAGATTGAGGTAGAGTTCGAATACAGGGCCTCTGGTTCGATAGTCGGAAAGCATGTATTGAAGAATACCTACTGGCACAACCAGCTTATTCAATTCCCTTTTCATCCTACCATCTCTATGATATCATCCCGATGATAGAAAATCTTATTCCCCACCTTGCTGTATTTCAGCTTTCCGGAGCTTCGGTATCGCTGCAGGGTAGATTTGGAAACTCCGAGAAAGTCTATGGCCTCATCATTGGTGAGCAGCTCTTTATCCGAAGTATCAGAAGGTAGCTCCTGTAGGTGCCCCAGCTTTTCCTCCACTATCAGGGAAAGCCGTTCATCTATCAGGCTCACAAATTGGGACTTGGTAAGTATGATGAGTTCTTCCATCGGTCGGTTTCATTTAATTCGACTCAATGGTATTCAGATAAGCTCACCGGATTAAGGGAAAACTATTTTCCCATTTCCCCATTTTTTATTTCCAGCCTAAATGACCCCTTATAGTGCTTTCATCTGGATGGAGGTTTATTTCAGCATACTCTTTTTGAATGAATGTAATTATCTCCCCTGGCTTCGCATTCTCTCCTAACTCATTAATTGCTTTTTCATAAAACTGATCTGTTTGTTTGTACTTTTTCTTTCTGCCAACCTTTTTCTTTTCGACAGCTTTATCCTTCTTTCCTGACTCCTTTTCCAGTTCCTCAATAATTGGAATGAATGTGTCTTTAAATCGCTCTTGAATGCTTTCATGGTTTTCTCGCTTTATCTCTGGCAATATCATATTCAGAGATATAGCAAGTTCATTCGTGTATGACTTTTCTCCTGTTAGTATTGGCCTTACCATCTCGTTTATAACCTTCTTAGCCCACTTATTCTGTCTTGGCCAACTTTCAGCCTCACTTAACCCCTTGAAAGGAATAGTGCGGGCAAAGCTATACACTGCTTCATTTATTTGTTTATACAGCAGAAATTTTTCAGGAGGTATCATAAGAAGTTGTCCTTCATTTCATTATCGAGCGCATCCTGATCGAACTCATTTAGATATTTTTCTGTGATATTTAGAGTGGCATGACCAAGGGCTTTAGAGATGTTGTAAAGGTCCCAACCTTTCACCCTCGCTATATCCGCAAAGGAATGCCGTGCTACATGGAAGCTTATTTTCTTTTCAATTTCTGCATCCTTGGCAATCTTCTTTAAATACTTATTGGCTAAGGCATTCTTTGAGGAGATTTGATTGTAGAGCTTCCGGGCATCGGACAAGTCTTTTTTGGGATTGAGCAGATCAAAGATATATTCGGTCTTACTTATCCCTTCCCACTTTTCCAGAATAGCCACAGCCTGGTCAATCAGATATACCTTTTTAGGCTTGTCTGTTTTGCTCATTCTGTACGAGATGTACTCACCTGACCAATCATCCCATTTCAGCTGACAAACATCAGAGAACCTGATACCCGCACAATAGAAGGAAAACAAAAAAGCATCTCTCACTTTATTGATCAGCTCCTTGTCACCATACTCCAGTTCAACTATCGATTCTATTTCTTCCACAGTGAGACGCTCTCGGGATGGAGTATCTTTTTTAAAGCTCAGTTTTTCAAAAGGGTCTTTCTTAGGAGCTATGATGTCCTCATCAATAGCCTTTCTGTAAATCGACCTCATGGTTTTAAGGTTGCTGGTAATGGTCGTGGCGGAATTGCCCAGCTCTGTAGCTAAGTAGGTTTCATATTTCCGCAAATAAACCGTTGTGATATCATCGAAGTAAAGCTTCCCTTTTTGAAATTCAGATAGCTTTATGAATACTGACTTATACCTTTTACTCGTGCCGATCTTCTTTTTCTTACTGAGCTCCTCTGCATAATCTAAGCCATACTGGATGAAGTCTTTATTACTACCTTGAGCCGAGTCATCTGTAAGTATGTCCTTGATTCTGGTAGCAGAGGGCGAAACTCCTTTTAGTCTAAGCTCGAGTGAAATGGATTCACATTCTGCAAGCTTGTCGGCTATAATCTTATTTATCTTTTGAGCCTCTTTCCCATCCCCCAAAACCTTTTCTCTTTTTTCACTCCATTTACTCTTATGAATATTAATTCGGGTAGAATGATATAAAGTTTTTTTAGAATCCGCTATGCTAATGTAAATTGGGTATGAGCCATCTTTGTTTTGACGATAGGTATAGAGAATAGGCTTAATCGTAGCCATCAGGCTAAAGGTTGTGTTAAAGGTAAATTGCAGTTCAATCGAACTCAATCAAAAGCAAATATACTAAAAAGCTGCTTTTAAGTTACCTTTAAGAAGTAAATTGAAACAAGCGAGATTCAGGAAAGCTCAAAAACGTAGTCCCGGCGGGGTCACTTGAACATTCAACATTAAATGTTGAAGTGTAGCCTATTTCACATTTCGTTCGGTTTATCAGGGAGTTTCCCCATCAACCTCAAAGCCTAACATCATTCCGGCGTCCAGGTGTTCGCCGATGTGGCAGTGCATCATCCACTTTCCGGGGTTGGACATTTCAATCAGTAAATCTACCGTAGCACCCACAGGGATAATCGAAGTGTCTTTCCAAACCATGTTGGGATTTTCTACCCCGTCCATGCTCAGCACCAGGTGGCGCTGCCCGTGAATATGAAAAGGATGGTTCATGGGGTGAAAGGTATCCGGGTCGTTAAATAAGCGAAGCTTGATCACATCCCCTTTCTTGAAATCCCAGTAGATATCCATGTTCTTTTGTCCGGTTGCCGGATCCCGAAGAATCCACTCCACCTGCTTGCCGGTAGAAAGCCAGTTCATCATCGGCATGGTATCATTCCACTCGATGTGAGGCACATAAGCGGTATCCAGCTGCATGGACTGCATAATGGGAATGGGCAGGTTTTTAACCGCTACCGTCATTTCCAGCTCCTTATCCACCGGCTTATTAAAATAGGGCTCAAATTCGGCTATATCTTCTTTCACATCTTCATTTACCCGCAGGGTATTGAAGGCTTCGGTGTGGTTTTCCTCCACTTTGTTCTTCGAAACCGTAACCATTCCAAGCGTATCTTTGTGGGGATAAAATTCTCCCCTAAAATGATTGATGGCCTGAATGGAATTCAGGATGGGGTAGGTGCCCGGCTCTTCATATAGCACCTCTACAATATATCGCTCGGCCACGGCAATGGGCACGTTCTCGGTATACACCTCTTCTTCAAACTTGCTGACATCCGAGCCAACCACTTTCACCTTTGCTCCTTCGAATACCATATTAAACGTTCGGGTATTGGCCACGTTGGTGATGTAGAACCGCAGCACTTCATTTTTATCGACATTCAGCTTGTAATCCGTTTTTCCGTTTACCAGCATCACATTTCCAAAACGACCCATCAAAGCGTGAGTTGGGCTCGATTTCCCCCATGGAATCATCCCCTGATCATCGATAAGTATATCATCCAGAATCAGCATTTCTTCACGGTTCACCGGGCTGTAGTAATCCTCTTCGGGCGGGGCGACCAACATGTTTCCATACAGCCCAAGGTCCTGCTGAATGTATTCCAGCACATGCGGATGATACCAGTACACGCCGGCATCCCGGAAAAACAATTCGTAAGTAAAAGACTCACCTATCATCACCGGGTCCTGGGAAAACATGGTTCCGTCAAAGCGATAGTCGTGCCTTAGTCCATGCCAGTGAACGGTTGTCGGAAATTCGATTTGGTTGTTGAACTCTACCACTACCGTACTGTTCTGAGGAGCTTTTAACAGCGGACCGGGATATTGACCGTTATATCCGTACATCACATAGTCTTTCCCCTCCAGGGTACGACGAACAATGGATGCCTGCAGCTCAACCGTATCTCCATCGGCCAGCTCCATAATCTCTCGTGGTTTTGCAAAGGGAATATCCTCTTTAGTAAGCCCAAGTCCGGCAATTAAAGGTTCCACCGGTGGCAGCTCGTTATGCATACCCGGCAACATGGGCATTTCCATATTCATCGGAGGCATTCGCCAAACGGCTTTGGAGGTGTCCATATTCATAGCATGCCCGGCCATATTATGGTGTTCATGCTGTGCTTGAATAGAGAGGGAGGCTCCTGCAAAAAACACCAGCAGGAGGAAAAATTTAGGGTACAGCTTTTGCATTAATAATATCCGTATTTGGCACAAGGTTCCTGGGCAAAGGGTCCGTGGCCGGCCATGGTATGCATGAGTCCGCTTCGGGATAAACCACGAAAGGCAATGGGCCCAGACCACATCGAAGAATTACTTTTTGGCACTGCTTTTTCCAGTGTGATAACCACAATGTATTTATTCCAGTCTACCGTGCCGCTTGTTTCCAGATTCTTATCCAAAGAACCCAGCATCTTTACCTTATCTAAGTTGGGGGTCGTAACCCATGCCACAAAGGTTCCTTTTTTGGGCTTATTCACTTTGTTCAGTTTTATATCCAGCCGATGGCGGTATGAGCCGTCTTTGGTGATGGAAATACCGAAGGGGTTAGGGTTGAATTTCATTACCGCTTTCCCTTTTGCAAGACCGGTTCCGGGCACATTCTTTGTAGTTACCAGGTCGATGGTATAGTATTCAGAACCGACTTCTGAACATTGCAGAGGCGGAGCAATATCCGCTGCGCCGGTCCCGGCTTCAAGCTCCGGGCTCAAAGCCAAACAACCGAACATTAGGGTGATAATGAAGGTTCTTTTCCAGATCATAACGACCAACCTGTTTACTTCAACAATTTAGTTTCCTGTAGGACCTTCATCCCAGTTTTGAGCACTGGAGATATTCGGCAATCCCCAACCGCGACCATTCCAGCCCTGGAAGTCTTCCAGTTTAAATGCCCAGAATCCTGTTCCCATATCACTAACCACAATCAGGCCGTCTTCATTGCGCACATCCACACCAAAAGCTCCGTTACAGGTGTTATCTCCACACATTCCGGACTGATGTTTTCCGAGAAAGGTATCGTAATATGCTATGGTTTTAGGCTCATCGGGACTGAATAAATCCACCACCAGCAAGCCATCTTCATAACCGGATACAAATAAATACGGCCAGCGCACTTCGTGATTGTGCACCAGGTTTTCGTAATCAAAATTCCAGGAGCTTATGGGGTCACTGATATTCTGAACTTCACCGTCAAGAGCAGGTTGCAGGTCAAAAATGCGTAGCGGAGCGTGCATGTATTCTGTTTCCCCCACAATGTAGCGACCATCAGGAGACGGAGTAACCGTGTGCCCCCAAACAACTCCACTTACACCGGTCACCGAAGCCAGCAGGCTAACCGAATCCATTTCCGTCACATCAAACACAAAATAACCGCCGGCTCCACCACCGTAAAAACGATCTTGCTGACTGTCAGGATGATATCCCACATAAAAATCATGGTATCCTAAAGAAGCACCGGCTAAACGGGCAGGGGTATCCGGGTTAGGAATAGTGCCGGCAAGGATATCTTCTTCCCCTTCAACGAACTTACCCAAGTCATACACATAAGCATCATCCCCGGATGTTGTGGCAAACAAAAGCGGACGACCATCTGAATGCTTGTACATAAATATATTGTGGAAACCTCCGGGATGTTCGGCATTTCTCACATACCCCACCGTTTTTACCTTGTTCACATCCGGCAAGCCGGTTACGTCAACAACCACGGCGCCCGCATCGGTATTAGGTCCACCCTGAAAAAACTGCAGCGACTGTACCACATAATATCGGTTTTTATGTTTGAAATATTTCGGATCCATTCCACCCAGTCCAACGTGTAATTCTTCATTCGGCATTCTCCACCGATAAATAACTTCTGCTTTTTCAGGATTGGAAAGGTCGATGATATCAAAACCTTTCTCAGCTTGCATTCGGCCCACATAAGCATATGGGCGGCTTACTTCTTGTTCAATTACAATATCTGTAACGCTTAGAGGCGCTCCCAGTGGTACATGAGAAAGCACCTCAAGATTATCGCTTCGCTTTGGCAGTTCATCGTTTACCTGAGCGAAGGCTGTAAACCCGCTCACGTTTAGAAAGAGAATCACCACATAAATAAATGACTTATACATATATCCCGATTTAGCATTAATAAGAAGCTGCTAATTACGAAATACCATCGGGAAATGGAAGTGGCTTCACAAATCTTATCAAATTAAGATAGGAGCAAAAGAATCAGAGTGCTTTTTCCTTACCTCTCATCACAGCACCCAGAATAGCGGTGAATAATGCGGCTCCAATGATAGACCAAATAATTGGGAAAGGACTACCGCTGATCTCAATGGTCCAAAGTTCGGGAAGGCCCAATTCGCTGGCAATCCATTTGCCAATGATGGCACCTATAAAACCAACCCCGGCTGAGATCAGGCAGCCTCCAAAGCTATAACCGCTGATGCTTTGTCCAATTCCTCCACAAATAGCTGCGATCAGCAGTAACAATAGAAATCCAAAAAATGACATAATACTTAGGTAAGATTTTAATTTCGGTTCAGGCTTTCTGTTCTAATACTACAGCCGGCTCCAGAGGTTTCACGATTACGTGCTCGTCCACGTCAAACAAAAGCCGGTTATCCGTATGAACAATGTACTTATCTCCCTTGAAAAGTACATGGTAGGTGATGTCGTGTCCGCGAAATTCCCGTCCCACAATAATACCGCTTTCGTTACCATTCTCTTTGCACCGTTCAATGGTCAGATGCTCCGGGCGGATGGAACATAAGATCAAGCCCTCGGCTTCTTTGTTAATTTTAACCGGCCCCAGGCGGGTTTCCACATTATCAGACCCATCAGCGTGAGCACGAAAAAGGTTTGTCCGGCCTAAAAACTGGGCTACAAACTGAGTTCTGGGATGATAGTACACTTCTTCAGGGGTCCCGATTTGCTCAATCTGCCCGTTATTCATAACTGCGATTCTATCGGCAAAAGATAGTGCTTCTTCCTGATCGTGAGTAACCAGAATAGCACTCATCCCGGATTTCTTGAGAATAGCCCGAACTTCTTTTCGGGTGGTATCGCGGAGCATGGCATCGAGCCCTGAAAAAGGCTCATCCATTAAAACCAGCCGCGGCTTGGGAGCGATGGCCCGGGCAAGTGCAACCCGCTGTTGTTGTCCACCGGAAAGTTCATCAGGCATACGGTGCTTATACTTTTCCATCCCTGTTCGGCAAAGGACCTCTTCAGCTAAAACCGGCCTTTTTCTCTTCTCTATTTCCCGGAGTCCAAACGCCACATTATCCAGCGCATTCATGTGTGGAAAAAGGGCATAATCCTGAAATACAAATCCTATTTCTCTTTTCTGTGGGGATAGCCTTTTCCGGGTACTTTCCACCAACTCATTTTCGATGTGTACTTCACCGGCTTCGCATTGCTCAAAGCCTGCAATTAAGCGTAACGTTGTGGTCTTCCCACACCCGCTGGGGCCTAAAAGTGCGAATATTTCATTCTTACCAACCTCGAAACTGACATCGTTTACAACGGGCCCGCTTTGGTCGAATGATTTCGTTAATCCGGATATTTTTAACAGAGAGTTTTCCATGTAGTTGCTGAACCAAAATATCTTCATTTAGATTCAGTCTACATAAGATACGGACTAATCTGATACTTCTGAAAGTTTTGGACCGTGAATATTTGTGAAACAGGTCGGGATAATGTAAGTTTAATTCGTTTCGGGTATACCATTTACAGATAATTATCAACTAACTACTATTCTTATGAAAAAAGTAAGCATCTACACCTTATTGCTGGCAGTGGCTTTGGTGAGTTTCCAGGCATGCGGAGAAAGCGAAGAAGAGCGAAGAGCTAAAGAACAAGCACGTCTTGACTCTCTAAGACAGGTCCAGGAACAACGGATAGCCGAAATGATGCAAGCCCGGGAAGACAGTATTGCCCAGGCCCAGCAGAAACAGGAAATGATGGAAGAACAACAAGGTCCTCAGTTTGCTGAAGACGGTACTTATGCTGTTCAGGTTGGTGCTTTCCGTTCTGAAGAAGAGGCCAATGAATATAAGGCCACACTGACCAACCGTGATTATCCACACGTATATACGGTTAAAATAGGGAAGGAAGAAACCGGTGATGTGTGGTTCAGGCTGCGGGTTGGTTTTTTTGCTGAGAAAGCTGAAGCTGAAGAATTTGGAGCTGAACTGGGTAGTGAACTGAATACCGGTTATTGGGTTTCTAAAGTTCAGAGATCGGGAAGCTGATCCTGTTTTGAGCCCAAATAATTTATAGTTGTATCTCTCCCAAGCATTTGCTTAATTACAGATGCGCTCAAGTAGCGTCTCTCTTGATGAATAGTCAGCCCCACACATTAGATAAATGTGCGGGGCTATTTTTTTGCATCTTTTTTATTCCAACTTCGTAACCTTCCACTCCGAAAAACTTTCCTAATTCTACGGTTTACGTTATTATGCAGCTTCAACATCATTCACCAACCTCAATAAAAGTGGAATGAAAAATTTCAGTATTGCTACACGCCAACATGATCACGTAAGTATACTGGATATCAGTGGAGAACTTGATGCGCATACGGCTTCTCAGCTTGAGAATGCACTTAAATCGTTAATTGATGAAGAAAGCTATGCTATCATCGTCAACTGCTCCGGTCTGGATTATATAGCCAGTGCCGGTTTGGGTGTTTTTATGGCTTACATCGAAGATGTGAGGAGTTTAGGCGGCGACATCAAACTTACAAATATGAACGACCGCGTTTATAACGTATTCGACCTGTTGGGCTTTCCAACCCTGTATGATATCCTGGAAGATGAAAAAGAAGCCTTAAATAGCTTTGACAATTAAATAACCAAGAGAGTGGCTGGAAATAATAACATACAAACCCTTTCTGTTGAAGCTTCTACAGAGCATCTTGCCAAAGTGCGGGATTTTGTAGCTGCCCATGCCGAGAATATCGGACTCAGCCAAAAAGATATATCAGAAATCCGGCTGGCAGTGGATGAAGCCTACACAAATATTATTAAACACGCTTACAAAAATTCCCCCACCGAAAAAGTGAATATAGAAATTGGCTCCAACGCCAGTCAGCTATGGATTTCATTGATGGATGAGGGAAAGAGTTTTGATCCGAGCACCTACAGCGAACCGGATCTCATGCAGCGCATCAAAGAAAAGAAACGTGGCGGTATGGGAGTTTACCTGATTCGCAAACTCATGGATCAGGTACAGTATAACCGCAAAGGGCATACCAACGAAATACGTATGGTCAAAAACCTTTGACACATCGTGGATACTAAAACTTCTCTTTCGAACACTGAAGAACGACAAAGCCGCTTTGAGCTTCGCACCCTGCTGGAAACCAGCCGAATGCTCATCGAGTCGCAGGAACCGGATTTTGTTCTGAACAACCTTTTGCTGATTACCATGGGAAAACTCCTCGTTCCCAAAGGCATGATCCTTATTAACAAAGGCTCGAACCATTTTTATCTGGTAAGCAAGATTAAGGGTAAAAGTGATCTTGCAGAAGAAGATGTTGTTCAGCTTGAATTTCCCGAAGGCGAGCTGGATCGCACGGTAATTAAAGCCGAGGAATTTCCTGAAATTTCCAAAACGCTGGGACTTCCTGAGGATAGTATCTTTTTTAACCTGAGAACCACTAACCACCATTTGGGGTTTTTGTGTCTCGCGCCTAAAGGAAATAAGCAGCCACTAACAGCCAGTGAGCTGGAGTTCATAGAAAGCCTGACTATTATTTCCTCCGTAGCCATTGCCAATTCCCGGATGTTCCAGGAGCTGCGTCTTATAAACCGAAAGCTCGATCGTAAAGTACATGACCTGAATACCCTTCTGGAGCTCAGCAAAGATTTCAACATGATGGTGGACCGGGATGAAATTGCCCGAACCTTTAAGTTTGCCATGCTCGGGCAAATGTTAATCCGGACCTTCTTTTTTGTGTTAGAAATTGACGGAGAAAAATCTATCGTTTCCAGCAGCGGCTTGAAGGAGCAACCCTCTGTGAAAGAGCTGAATACTCTTTTTGAACTTGAAGATGTTTTCTATTGCGATGAAGAGCATGACTGCCCTTTTTTGGAGAAAAATGACATCAAACTGTTAATCGCCCTTCGGTTTCAGAATGAAAAAATTGGTGTTGTAGGAGTTGGCGCCCCGGCAAATAATGAACCTTATGGCAAAGAACAGGTTAACTTTTTACAGTCGTTAGGCAATCTTGCTCTGCTTACTATCCAGAAAACATTATTGCTCGAAGAGCGGATAGAAAAACAGCGAATGGAAGAGGAACTTAACCTCGCCAAAACCATTCAGCAAGGGCTCCTTCCTTCGCCAATTCCAACCATTGAAGGTTTTGATTTAGAGGCCACCAATATTTCCTCCCGTCAGGTAGGGGGCGATTATTTTGATGTGCTTGAAACTCCGGATAACGGACATATACTCGCCATTGCGGATGTGACCGGGAAAGGAGTACCGGCTTCGTTGTTGATGGCCAATCTGCAGTCGATGTTACATGCCTTAGCTCCTATCGACATTACGCTGGCTGAGGCTACAGGAAGTATAAATGACATCATTCATAAGAATACTCCGGCTGATAAATTCATTACTTTTTTCTGGGGAAAAATATCGGCAGATGGCAGGCAATTCAATTATGTGAACGCCGGGCATAACAACCCGATGCTATTCAAAAAAGGCAGCAAAGAACCGATAGAACTTGATGCCGGCGGGGTAATTTTAGGCGCTATGCCTTCTATGATGCCTTATGATTCTGCCTCCATTAACCTGGAAGCCGGCGACACACTGATTTTTTATACCGATGGTGTAACCGAAGCGATGAACCCTGAGCAAACCGAAGAATACGAGGAAGAAAGGCTTATCCGGTGTATTCAATCCCATCTTGAAAAATCATCGGACGAAATAATGAATGCCGTTATTGATGATATCATGGACTTTTCGGATGGCATCCAGTACGACGACATCACTATACTGGTACTAAAGGTCAATTAAAGGTTTTAAAACCTAAAACCCCGGTTCCTGTTGCAGTCTTCTCTCTGTTATGCGCCAGTATGGTCTGATAGGTACTATATCGATTCATAATTTCATTCACATACCTCACCGTTTCTATACCCCGGCAAAATCCATATCGGGCATTTTGATAGTACTTGCGCTGCATCAGCTTTAACAGAGATTCTGATACATCTTCCCATTTATTAGGATCTTTGTTATGATCAATAGTGAGCCGTCGGGCATCAGCCAGGTGACCGGAGCCGGCATTATACGCAGCCAATGCAAAAGACCATTTATTCGTGGAATCCATATAGGCATAATGGTCAAGATGAGAAGCCAAAATTTTAGCACCTTCCCGAATATTCACTTCCGGGATGTACAGTGAATCGGATGAAATTTCTGAAAACCTTGGCAAAACCTGCATAATTCCAACGGCCCCTGCCCAACTCACCGAGCTTGGATTAAACTTCGATTCCTGCGCAGCTATAGCAGTAAGCATCACCCAATCTACATCCATTTCATCGGCAACCTCACGAATCATGTTATCATATGGAGAAATGGTACCGTACTGCTCTCCCCGGTAATTGGGGCTGTAATAATCAGCAATTTGGTTCCCCGACTGAAAGTATTTTTTCCGTAATACATTTAGAAATGCAGAACGTTTGGGGACCCCATCCTCATCAAAACGAAAATGCTTGTAGAGAAAGCGATTTAGTTGGTACTCAAGGTCGGGGGCATTTTTACGGACTGCCCATGCAATGGTATCACTTTCGGCTATAAGAGGCCCTTTAACCAGTCCGTTCATGTATTTATCGGCTGCATCAAAAATATTATCATCGGCAACGGTAGCTTCATACGTACCATCTGCCACTTGAAATAGTACAGACTCGGTGTCCATATCTTCCGGAATAATATTGATGTTCACCGGGAATCCTTCATCCTTTAACTCTTTTAATCGGACGTAGTACGAACTGTTTCTGCGCACGCTGATGGGAATCTCCTCCATATCAGATATGCTTTCAGGCTTAAAACCCAGGTCATCAGAAATGACAATCAGCTGATCAACCATATTATACGGACGTGTAAACTCTACTACTTGCTTTCTTTCGGGAGTGATGGTGTAATTGGCCGCTATAATATCACCACGACCACTATTGAGCAGATCATAAGGACTTTCATCGGGACCGGTAATCACAACCTCAAGGGCAAGGTCATTTTCTTTAGTGAAGGCTTTCAGCAGCTCATATTCAAACCCCACCTGAATTCCTTTATATAGAAAATAGGAGCCTGAACTGTAACTGGTAACCATACGGAGTACGCCATTCCTTTTAATCTCTGCAAAGTCTCTCTCAATAGGTTCACTTACAGAAACAGGAAGCGTTTCGCTGTTCTCGGGTGTGTCTGAAGATTGTGAACAGCTTAATAAAAGCATCGCTCCACAACCGGTGAGGAGCAAATACTTAGACACTCCAATAATGTTGTCTCTTTCAAATAGCATTAAGTGATGTTGTTTTCATTATTGTTTGAAATCAATTCTATAATGAAGTCACAATTCCATCTGCCGGAAGTAATAATACGCCTATTTAAGCTGAATTCCTGAATTCTTAGTAATGTCTAATCTAATTCAGCATTTCTAACGCTGAAATAACCGAAAAGGTTCACGAAATACCCTTCACCCCTGATTTGTATAGACTTACCGGCATTCTATATATCAAATAGAGACAAAATCTATTTCATATTGGGTAATATGAAGGGAGCAGCCCGGGTTATTCTTCGATCTCTCTCTTATGTTTTGGCTTCTTTTTCCAGGTAAGCACCACTCCGACTAAGGTCACAAATATAGCTACAAAGGAAAGAATAGCCGGGAGTTCTCCGAGGATAAAAAACGCAAGAACGGTCGCAAATACGGGCTCCGTCAAAATTAAGGTAGAAAGTAAGGTCGGTGAAACAAATTTGACGGCATAGTTAAGGGAACCGTGACCCATCAGCTGTGGGCCAATAGCTAACCCAAGCCCTACCCAAATCACAACCGGGGATATGTGCTCCGGAATTCCCTCCACAATCAGCATAATGGTAACACAAGTTGCTGCAGCATAACCATAAACGGGAAATACATATCCAAGCCAGGATCGGTTTTGTCGGATTTTTCTTCCGATCAGAAAATAAACAGCAAAGATGGCCGCTGCCCCGAAAGCCATCCCATTACCAAGCAAGGGATTAGCGAAAGTTGACTCTGTATTATAATCAGAGATTCCCAGTAGAACGGATCCTGCAAAAGCAATAAACACTCCAATCCAAACGGTGGGAGCAAACTCCATCTTATATAATATTCGTTCGGCAACGATCAGCATAATGGGGTGAATGGTAACCAGCACCGAAGCTGAAGCTACCGATGTGTAGTAAAGTGAGCTGATCCAAAGTATGAAGTGCAGTCCTAACGCAATACCGGCAAAGGCCATCCATTTGGTTTCATTACCCGCCGGCTTCACATCGTATTTATCGCTCTTTTTTTGATAGATGTAAAAGGGGAGCAGCATCAGAAAAGCACCTACCGTACGTATGGACACCAGCAAAAGAGCCGAGTGTTCGGTGGCAAACTTCACTAAAATAGGGGCAAAACCAAAGGTGGTGAGCCCAACTATAAGAATCAGATAAACTTTAGCTTTTGAATAATCCTGGCTCAAAATACTCCTATCGGATTCGGTCCATTGAGCGGACTAACTCCTCATCTTTTTTGATAAAACGAAGTGCTAAAACCTGAAACAGGAGTCCTGCAATTACAAGCCCGGTTCCAAGCGCCTCATCCCAAAGGTAGGTTCCGATTCCTCCCAGCGAAAATAAAACACCCACACAAAACCCAAGCCCGATTACCTGCAACAGCGCCGCTCTTTTCACCCAAGTTATCTGATTTTTCCGGTTATTATAGAGGAAGATGGAAAAGACGTTTATGATTAAAGCCACTAACAACGAACTTGCCAGGCCAATACCAATCCAGAGCTGGGGATCGTTCATGGCTTTCTCGTAAATGGGGGTAAAGTAAACCGAAAGGTTAAGCATGGATGCCAGTGCCAGAAATACCGTTTGTAATCGTTGTATCACAGAATGTTGTTTTTAATTTTTCCTCTAAGATAAAAGTTTTCGCAAACAAAAAAGCCCACCATCCTTTAAAAAAGATGACGGGCTTTTACGGCTCATTCTTGAATTTTAACCAACTGAAGGTTCTAAAGCAGCTTTGCCTTTAGATTCGCCGTTCAGCTCACTTTGGTCTTTAATAATACCGGGCTCGGTTGTTCCGAACATAATGGTATTTATTTTTCTTCTGCCCCGTTCAATTACACTGTAAAGTACCGGAACAAGAATCAGCGTTAAGGCTGTAGCGAAAATCAAACCAACAATAACAGCGATTGCCATAGGCCCCCACCATGCAGCTTGTTCACCTCCCCAGAAAATGTATTCACTGAGGTTTGAAAAGAAGGTAATCGGGCTGCCAACTAAGGTTATGAAGTCAAAGTTGAAACCTATTGCCAGCGGCACCAAACCAAGGGTTGTGGTGATGGCCGTTAAGATTACCGGCCGGAAACGAACTTTTCCACCCTCAATCAAGGCGCTGCGCAGGTCCATACCGTCCCGGGTTCGCAAAATATCTACGTAGTCAATAAGTACAATGGCGTTATTCACTACTACCCCGGCCAGCGAAATAATCCCGAGTATGGCCATCAGTCCAAGCGCCATCTGGAAGGTCACCAATCCATAGAATACACCGGCTGTTGACATAATCACGGAACTGAGGATGATGACTGGCTTGGCTACCGAGTTAAATTGTGAAACCAGGATGAATGCAATAAGGAATAAAGCTATGAGAAAGGCTTTACCCAGGAACTCAAACGACTCCTGTTGATCCTGCTGCTGGCCTGTCCATTCGTACGAGTAGCCGCCGGGTAATCCATCCAGATAATCCTGTAAGAGCACCTGAGCTTCAGCCAACACGGCATTTGACTGGTAACCGGAACGAACATCTGCGCTCACGGTAATAACCCGCTCCGATTCTTTATGTCGAATTCCTCCAAAGCCGTCTCCAACTTCCCAGGTTGCTACTTCTGAAAGAGGTACCTGCACTCCTTCATGGAAAATAGTCAGATCTGAAAGCGTGCTGAGATCGTCTCTGTATTCATCCGAGAGACGCACTATGATTTCGTATTCTTCTTTTCCATCCCGGAACTTCGAAGCCTCTACTCCGTTGATAGCCTGCCGCACCGTCATCCCAACTTCATTGGTATTCAGATCAAATAATGCTGCTTTTTCACGATCTACATCAACCTTAACTTCCGGTCTGGCTTCCGGTAAATCAGTTTCAAGTCCATCCAGTTTGGCGAAGATAGAGTCTTCTTCCATAATCTCCAGAACGCGATTGGAAATGCGCGTCAGCTGATCCATTTGAGGACCGGAAATTTCGAGGTTAATCGGAGGCCCGGTAGGTGGACCGTCCTGCGGTTTTTCTACGGTGATTTTAGCACCGGCAACCAATCCGGAAAGATCATTCCGCATGTATTCCATCGCTTCAAACACGCCTTTCTGGCGTTCCTCATAATCCACAAAATTGATGGCTACCGTTCCGAGGTGGGTCGAATTCCCTCCCGAAGCGGCCGGATCGCTTGTAATCGCTGCACCCGAAGTAGCCAGAATGGTATTATAATCTACGTTGTAAGGCATCTGCTCAACTCGAGCGGCTACTTTATCCACCACACTTTTGGTGAACTCCACATCCGAACCAATGGGAGTTTCAATTTGCACGTAGATGTCTCTCGGCGGAATGTCTTCCGGGAAGAATTCTGATCCCGGGAAAAACGCTCCAAACACAATGAAGCTGGAAACCAATACAGCTACCGAAATTCCAATGGTTGAAAGGCGATGGTTTAATGCCCACTCCAGTGTGTCTTCATATTTATCGAGCACTCTGTTCAGGCCTTTGAGTTGCCACCAGTTTCCAACCGGTTCCAGAAAGTATTTGTTAATAGCCCAAAGTATCACCCCAAGAATGATGAGCATCGTCCAGGTAACAAAACTTGATATAACCAGTAGTAGCCCTATAACACCTAAAAAGCCATAAAGAATTCGCTTCCCTTTTTTAGTCATCACTGCCTTACCCTGTTCGGTATCTACCCGCATGAATAAAGCACAGATAACCGGGTTGATAATCAACCCAACAAACAACGAACTACCCAAGGTGATAATCAAAGTTTTGGGGAGGTATCCCATAAATTCACCGACAATACCCGGCCAGAAAATCATAGGAGCAAAAGCCGCGATGGTGGTTGTAGTTCCTGTAATAATGGGCAATGCTACCTCACCGGTTCCTTTCTTGGCAGCCTCAAAGTTATCAAAGCCTTCCTCCAGGTAGCGGTAAATATTTTCCACCACCACAATGGCATTATCCACTAACATCCCCAGTGCCAGAATCAGAGAGAACAGCACAATCATGTTCATGGTAATTCCAAGTGCGCTCAATACGATGAACGACAAGAACATGGAGAGCGGAATAGAGATGCCTACAAACGAAGCGTTTCTCACCCCAAGGAAGAACAGCAACACACCCACTACCAGGATCAAACCCGAGATGATGTTATTCTCAAGGTTGGCTACCATACTAACCACATCTTTACTCTGGTCGTTGGTGATTTTATACACCGTACTTGGCGGCAGAGCCGGTAATGCTTCTTCCAGAATAGCTTTCACTTCGGTGGAAGTATCCAGAATATTTTGGCCGGTTCTTTTCTTAATGCCAAGCGTTATTACCGGAGATCCGTCGAGGGTGGAATAGGTTTCCCGCTCCTTATACCCGAAAGTAACATCGGCTACATCCCGAATATAAACCGGCTTGTCATCATCAGCTTTAACAACAATGTCTTCAAGCGGAGCCGTCGTTTCGTACTGCCCCGGAACACGCAATAAGAAGTTTTTAGTCCCTACGGTAATATCTCCGCCGGGCACCGTTACATTCTCCTGTTGTATGGCCGCGATAATATCGGTGAAGCTGAGATTGTAATACTTCATTTTGGGGAGATCTACATCTACCTGAACTTCACGCTCGAGCCCACCCGTTAAATCAACTCCTAAAACGGAAGGGACGGCTTCAATGTCTTCCTGTAAATCTTCGGCAATTTCTTTAAGGATGTCGAGACTGTAATCGCCCGACAGGTTTACCTGCATAATGGGGAACTCGGAGAGGTTTACCTCCTGAATAGTCGGGTCTTCGGCATCTTCCGGCAGCTCCGGTTTTGCCAAATCCACTTTTTCCCTCACTTTTTGCAGGGCTTCATCAATATCAATCCCGGTATTGAACTCCAGGTTGATATTTGAATACCCTTCCGAAGATGTGGACGTCATGGTTTTAACATCACTGATGTTACTCAGTTCATCCTCAAGCTTTCGGGTAATCAGGCTTTCCATATCCTCGGGAGACACCCCGGGATAGATCGTTACCACAAAAATATTCGGAACTGTAATGTTCGGGAAAGATTCTTTAGGAATGGTGATGTAAGACACAATCCCCAACACGGCCACCAGCATTATCAATACCAACACGCTAATGCGGTTGTTTACCGAAAAGGATGATAACCAAAATTCTTTGCGGTTCGAGCTGTCCGGTATCGACCTTTCAACTCCGGCACCATTTGTTATATCGTCGGTACTCATCGTACTATTTCTCCAAAATCGTTTTTAAAATCATTAATTGGATGCAAGATCACTATTTCGGGCTTCTACAATATTTAGTCTCACACCATCATTAAGAAAGGCAGACCCAATCGTAATTAACTCTTCACCGGGCTGAAGTCCGTTTCTGATAATAACATCTGACCGGTAAGAAGGGCCTAACTCCACAATCCGTCGCTCAGCAACAGGGGCACCGGATTCATTTTCTGCCTTCACATAAGTGATGTACCCTTCATCTTCTTTGTAAATGAACTCTTCACTAACAATCAGCACATTTTCTTCCATCAGCGTATTCAGGCGAAGGTTGGCAATCATATCCACCTTGTAGCTTTTTTGCTGAACCGGAAGCAATACTTCAATTCGAAATGTGCGGCTTTGCGGGTCGATGCTGTTCCCTACAAAAGAAATTTCTCCCTGAAGGGTATCTGCATTCTGCGTATCGAACCATACTTCAACATCATCGCCAGACTGAACCACATCTGCATAGCGTGCAGGTACGCCGGCCGTCACGATGTATGTATTGGTTCCGATTAACCTCACCACAGGCATTCCCGGACTTGCCATTTCGCCTTCCTCCAGCATGTACTGCTCTACCGTGCCTGCAAAAGGAGCGGAAATAGTGGTGTTTTCCAGATCTACTTTAATCGACTCCAATGCCGACTTATTTTGCTGGTAATTGAACTTCGCATTCAAAACGTCAATTTCAGAGCCAATTTCACTTTCCTCATACACCCGCTGCAGACGCTCATAATTCTCTCTGGCTTGTTCAGTTGCTGCTTCCAGACGGGCTTTTTCCTGCTTCAATTTGGAATCATCAATCTGAAGAATGGTTTGTCCTTTCTTAACCATGGCACCTTCCGGAACCGACTGCTCCATCAACCGACCTGCAACTTCAGCAGATATCATGATGTCGTTTTTAGTTTCTACATTTCCCACTACCCGAAGCTGGCTTCTGAATGTCTCGGGTTGAAGCGTTCTTGTTTCTACGTTCACCATTTTCCCAACAACTTCGTCATTGGCAACTTCCGGAGTTTCTCCCGAACAGGCAGTAATAATGGCTGCAAAAACAGTTATTAAAATCAGATTAAATTTTTTCATTTCGATTGAGTTCGTGTCTTTATTGTTAAAAATCATTCTACTTCCATTTCTATGGTATCTACAAAAGGCACCTGTCCGGTTGCCAGGTCGTATTGGGCTTTGGCGCTCAGGTATTCAAAAACCATCAGCGCATAATTTACTTCAGCCTGCCGAACCTGAACCTCTGCATCGGTAACTTCAATTTGAGAACCGATTCCGTTTTCCAGCCTTGACAGCGCACGCTGATATCCTTCTTCCGCTTGCTCGAGCGCTTGTTTTCGAGCTTCCGCTGTCTCAAAGCTTTTATTCAACTCCTCAGCCGCTGAAGCAACTTCGTTTTCAGCAGACAGCTCGGCTGCACGAATTTGCTCTTCAATATCCTTCCGGGAAATTTGGGCACGCTGAACATCTGCCATTCTCTTAAAGCCTTCAAATATGGGCAGGCTTACATTAATCCCAAGTGTTTGAAATCTCGTGTTGTTTTCGAAGAAGGTGGGACCGCCCGGTTCGGCTGCGCTCCATTGCAAGTTATAGGATGCTGTGATGGTTGGCAGAAACCGACTCTTTACCGCCTGAATTTCTTTTTCATTCAGGTTTAATCGTGCATCCAAAATGCGCAGGTCGCCCCGCTCATCCATAAATGAGCTCATGGTTTCTTCCCTCTGGTAAACAAAGGGGTTCATCTGGTCGACTCTTTTGATCTGGGCATTCTCCTCAGCACCGGCATCTTCCGATACGATATCAAAAGCATTTAAATTTCCTTTCACTTCAAAATCAACCTGTAAAGGCAATCCCAGCGCCACCTTCAGGCCCCGGTAAGCTTCGTCAACTGCATACTGAGCCTCGATTAATTGCGGTCGCTGATTGCTGAGCTGCACTTCCAGCTGAAGTACGGCGTATTCGTCAACCAATCCGGCCTGCTGGCGGGCGCGATTTTCTTTCAGGTTCTGCTCAATTCGCTTGATCTGAGCTTCCTGCAAACGCAGCTGCTCTTTAGCCACCAACACCTGGTAGTAAGCTACCCTTGCCTGTGTTATAATCTGCTGGGTGGTTGCGCGCAGATTTTCCTGCTGAACGGTCTTGAAAATTTCTGAAGTTGATAATCCTACAAAAACCTCCCCCCGGAAAATGTTTTGGGTTACCGTAAATCCGCCCTGCCAGTTATTATCAGTACCGAATGCAACCGGCACCAGTTCATCGGGATCTGCATTTTGATCAAATATGATAGCGGGAATAAAGTTTACGGGAACTTCAAAATTCCGGGTGTAGCTCATGCTTGAAGAAATGTTGGGGTACACTTCGCTGTAGGCAATATCAACGAGTTCATCCGCATCTTTTACGGAAAGCAGTGCCCGGCTTATCTGTGGATTATTGGCTACGGCCACTTTGATGGCATCCTCCAGACTTAGTTCGGCATCAGCAAATAGTGAGTCGCCTTTTACCTGTCCAAATGCCGTTGATTGTAAGAGCAAAAGCAATCCTGTTACGAGGAAAGTAAATCTCATGGGTGAGTGAGTTGTCATTTGTTTAAGTGGTTCTGAAAATTGGTTCAAAAAAAGCGGTGGCTTCTACGGTTCTATTTAGATTCTGTTTCAAAAATTGACTTCGAGTCAATGTCTTTTTTACTCTCATCCGTTGCGATTCCACAACCAATGAGTTTCATGTAGCCTTCAAACAAAGAATTCATCTCTACCTTGTTCTTTTCCAAGAGATGAAAATGCGGGGTGTTCTGGTGTAAATAAGCCAGGTTCACCATTCCGTGGGAGGTACTCCACAAAAGAATGGCCAGCTCTTTGGCATCATACGAATCGTTGATGGATCCGTCTTGCATACCAATCTGAATAGCGCGAACCATGCTTGTAAAAGAAGTGTCCATATTGGATTGGCACATTTCTATATACTCACTTTCTCCAAGCTGATCGGTGTCCTTCAGATTATCAAAAAAGCGCATGGAACGGAAAAACTCCGGATGGGAGCGTACAAAATTCAGAAAGGTTGCCCCGATGGTATATACAATCTCAATACCGGGAAGATCTCGTGTTAACACATCCGAAATCTGCTTGGAGAGCATATTGGTAGCTTTATTACAGATACCCAGCACCAGATCATTCTTATTCTTGAAATAATGGTACAACGACCCTTTGCTAACCTCTGCCCGCTCAGCAACTTCATCCATATTAAGGTGATCGAGTCCCTTCTCGAGAATCAACTCCTCGGCCGACTCCAGGATAAGCACCTTCTTTTGTTCTTTCTCGCGCTCTTTGCGCTCCGATGTTCCCATATATTGACTTTAAGTCATTTTTTGAATTGAGGTCACAAAACTACTGACATTCTGATTTAGTTCCTAACTTTTTCAGATAAAAATTTATGACTATGAATTCACTATAAATGTCTTACTTGGCTGCTTTAAACTTCGACCTCTTTTGCTTTTCCTTCATAAGGAGAAAGTCGTGTCGATAAACACTTTAAGCGTGAATGAGTGACAAAATGATTCCACGCCCCGTTTAGCCTTTCCATTGAACCCCAACATTAGGTTCGGTTTAAATCACAATTCCCCTTACCTTTTGCCTCACCAAAAAAATCAGTCTTTGAAGCGACCGTATTTAATTGACCTCAGCCTGATCCTTGTAGCTATTATCTGGGCATTGAACTTCAGCATTGTAAAAGTTTCTCTGCGCGAGATGGACCCCTACAGCTTCAATGCACTTCGGTTTATCTTCGCCACTGCTTTACTGTGGTATGTAGCCCGCAAAAGAGGGCATACTCTTAAAGTAGAGAAAGAGCACTTCTGGAAACTGGTGGGCATCGGGATAGTCGGGAATCTGTTTTACCAACTGTTTTTTATTATTGGAGTAAATTACACCTATGCTGCAAATGCTGCCGTAATGCTCGGCACCATTCCCATTTGGGTAGCCCTACTTTCTCAGTTCTTTACAGATGAAAAACTTACGCTTTTGAAAGGCTTTGGGGTTTTATTTGCCTTTGCCGGAGTTACACTCATCATTATGGGTGGGCAGGATACCCTTTCGTTTGAATCCGAAACTTTCCTCGGCAATATCATTACCCTTGTAGCCGCTGTGTGCTGGGCTACCTACACCATCCTTTCCCGAAAATACCTGGCTGTTTATAGCCCAATACAGTATTCGGCCTTTATGTCGGTGGTTGGGCTGATCGCTTTATTGATTGTAGGACTACCTTTTCTGGTTAAACTGGACTGGAGCCAAATTTCATACATCGGCTATGGCGGGATTTTCTATAGCGGGGCACTATCCATCGGGCTGGCTTATATTATATGGAACAACGGAGTAAAGATGATCGGAGCAGTGCGCACGGCTGCTTATCAAAACCTGGTGCCGGTTTTAGGCCTGATATTCGGGCTGGTTTTATTAGGTGAAGAACTCTCCGTTCTTCAATATATTGGAGCCGGATTAGTTATTACCGGAATAGTGTTAGCACGATTAACTGTAACTTCCTTTAAGAAATCTGTAAAAACAAAGTGAGACCCAATTTGAAATCGATCACAAAACGACTGTTCAGCACGCTTCTTTTTTTAAGTTTAGTATGCAGTGCAATGTATCCAGCTCTTGCACAAAACAACCAAAGCAACAATCAAAGTGCGACCGGCTTAAACCTGAATTTCGACATTTTCGACGGAAGTTATTATTCCGATCCACTTGGCATTCAACTGGCTGCGCGACAGCTTCCATATGATGGCACTATTGACAAAAGCACTTATGAGCTGGGAGTTAACGACCTGCTCTCGATTCGGGTAGAGGCCTCTAAGAATTTCTTTATTCGCGGGGTGATGGTCAATCCTGCAGGAGATGTAATTATACCCTCTGTGGGGCCGGTAAACGTTGACGGGCTCACGATCAGCGAAGCCGAACAAAAGATCAAAGAGGAATCAGAAGATTATGTGAAAAATGCCTCTGTGGTCATCACCCTTGAAAGTCCCCGCCCCATTTATATTCAGGTCACCGGTGGGGTTCCATACCCCGGAAAATATATGATCCCCTCTCAGTCCAGAGTTGACCAAGCCATATATTCGTCCGTAACGGATGGAAGCCGCGACCTGAGAAATGCTTCCCTTTCCAACTCCAGTGACTTTTTGACGAAAGGAAATTATGCCTACCGGAACATCAAAATTGAACGGGAGGATGGGTCTGTAGTACATGCCGATCTGGTTTCTTATTTCAGAATCGGGGATGGCGAATTTAACCCGAAAGTAAAAGACGGGGACATCATCACCCTGAAAAAACAAAATATTGAAACTCCGAAAGTCAGTATTTCCGGTGCTGTAAAAGCAGATTATGAGTTTCAGCATATTGATGGAGATACCCCGAAAAAGTTATTGCAGTTTGGCGGCGGATTTGAAGTAATTGCCGACACCAGCTACCTGATGGTATTCCGAAGAACGGATACCGGTGCTGAGAAAATTATCGTTGAACCTGAAAATTGGGACACTTTCAAACTACAGCCCAATGACCGGGTAGTAGCTCCATTCAGTGACGAAAAGAACACCTCCGCCTCAGCCTGGGTATATGGTGAAGTTGAAATTCCCGGCAACTTCCCGGTCTATTCTGGAGAAACGACAGCACTTGAGCTGCTGGAACTCTCCGGTGGCTTGACGAACAATGCACTCCCACAAGCGGCTTATCTGATGAGAAGTGGCGGCTTCCGAAATGAAATTCCGAATAAGTTCAATGCCGACTTAATGCGCCGGACTTCCGATCAGGTGATTCAGGGTTTGGAATATCTGGAAGCAGAAACCAAGCTGAGCCGGAATAAAGTGTACATCGACCTGAAGGATGAGAGCCAGCTTTCCGGCCTGAAGATTTTTGATGGGGACCGTTTGTACATACCCAGAGACGAGAGTACGCTTTTTGTATTTGGACAGGTAAATAATCCCGGTTACTTCCCTTACACATCGGGAGCCAATGCCATGGATTATGTATCCCGCGCCGGAGGGTTTGCCCTATCGGCAGATAAAGACAGAGTGTTCGTAATCAAAGCCGGCAACGCCACCTGGTACCGCCCGGGCGAAACCGAAATCCAGTCCGGCGATCGTATATTTGTGGACCGACAGCCGGTAGAAGAACTAAATGCGTTACGAAGCTATCAAATTCAGAAAGAGAGCATCAAAAATACCCGCATCCAGCTGATTATGACAGGTATTACCACCATTACCGGAATTATAACTACGTATGTGGCTATTCAAAATATCAGGAACTAATCTCTAGTCCTCAAAGTGAAGTTTATAGGAAAGAATAGCTGTGACTGCTAACATTTTTGCAGTCACGCTTTTCTGATTGTAGCAGTAGATGATATCATTTCTTAATTCTTCATCAAGTCCATCCGGCATGCCATTTTCGAAAACCTTATCCAGGCTTTTAGAAAAAACAGAATTTGCTCGGTACCAATCTTCAAATGGGTTCATATTCTTTTTATCAAGACCTGCTTTACGTAACAAATAATTCTGAAGCCTGTTCTTAAAGCCCAATGTTTTTTGAATAGCATCGTTCGAAGGCTTAGCCTCGGTAGCAGCCCACTTGTACGATGCCAATTCCGGCTGACACTCATTCATCCAATCCAGATAGATGGCTTCTTTGTATTTAAACCTGTCGGGGATGCTTAAACAAAATTTCAGCAGTTCCTTGTTGTAAAACGGGGATGCCGAATCAGCAATATGAGAGCAGCAACGATCTCCATTCATGGTTCCGTTGATTTGCCTGTGCTCTAAGGAAAACACCTCCACGTCAGCCCCGTCAAATTTGTCGGTTTTCATCTTTTGGAGAGTCTCGATCTTAGAAAGAATATGAGGATCAGCATTAAAGAAGAGCTTGCGGTAGGCATCCTTAATATCAGCATTCTTTAGTGTAAATGAGCCAAACAACACATCCCCAATTTGACCGGTGTGTAGGACTCCCTTGCCTGAAAAATCAACCTGCTCCAAAGCGTGTTGCTGATGAGCTGCTCCATAAAACCCCACTAACCCGTCGTTCGCTTTCACAAACTCATATTCATTCCCTGCCAGATAATCACCATTTCCCATAGATATGAACCGGTGTGAAAAACCAAGATCATTAGCAATCCGTGCAGCTATTTTCTGGTCCGGAGTATCAGGCTTAGAAAATGTAAGTGATTGAATGGGATTATCAGCAAAACCAGCCCCCATCATGGCATTTACTCTTGAATCGAGGCCGCCACTTAAAAGGGTTATATGATCACGGGAATACTCAACATCTTTTCCCCATTCCTTTTGTACAGCATCAAGTATTCTTTCATTTATACCTTTTATAAAGTCTTGCTTATTCCCTTTCTGAGGGTGTTTCTCAATACTGAAATATTTCTTTTGTTCAATACTGAAGGTGTTCAAGTCTACAGTGGTAATAGAACCATAGGGCAGTTT
The DNA here is from genome assembly GCF_040117685.2 of Gracilimonas sp. BCB1. NCBI lineage: Bacteria > Pseudomonadati > Balneolota > Balneolia > Balneolales > Balneolaceae > Gracilimonas > Gracilimonas sp. BCB1. Next base: position 27,595 of record NZ_JBEDYP020000007.1, read on the forward strand.
TCTGACTTCTTTTATCGGAGTAAGGTCGCCCAGCATATATCCACAAGTGAGCAGGCACCGGAATCCATCCGAATCCGGGGTAATAGAAAAACCGGCAGCGCGTGAAGACTTTGTAATAGCTTTAAGCTCGGATGAGAAAAAAGCCACCTTCTTTTCTTTGTCATGAAAGAAGTATAGTGGTTTAGTGGAAAGGTGATCCGTGAAAATATGAAGCTCAGATTCTGATTGATCGTAGATAAAGCCGCAAAATTGCCCCTCTAATTTTTCTACAAATGAAACACCGGCTTGTCTATACTCATCAAAAACCCAATTCCTGAAATCATTTTCCGAGTGATAGCAAAACCCTTCCAGCCCGATAATTAAATCATCTTTTTTGATCAGAAACCGATCATTCTCAAGGCTATTTAGCGTACTTCTACCATAGACGAAGGCTTTTTCGGAATATTCTTCATTAAGAATGCCGGGTTTTTCAGAGCTGTAAAAATGTTTATAGATATTCTTACCAAAGCTCTGATTGGGAGATGCTATGCCGTATATTCCTGCCACCTAATTCACCCGTTTGGTTAAGGAATAGATCCACATCAAATTGATCGATTGCACAACGATACTGACGATGCTGAATAGAATCAGGGCCAGATAAATATCACCCACTCTTGCACCTACTACTAATGCTATTACCCGGCTCACAAAAAGAGCCATTTCAAAGTAAAACGACTTGTTGTGCTCATTATAGATAAGAGGAATGTAAGTGAGGGGAGCAATCATAAAGATAACGAACAGAAAAGGGGCCAAAATCTGCACAAATTGCCCGGAGGTGTACCATTGCTCTCCAAATACAACCTCAAAAATTTGCGGTCCAAAAATAGTGAGCAGGCCAAACGGTACGATTGACAGGAGAAATAGCCGCTTCAACGTCTCTTTTACGTATGGCCTGATGCTTATTCCTTCATTAAACATCTCTGAGACTTTCTGGCTTACCACCTGGTAGAAAGCCCGCCCGATAAGCTGCACCGGAACGATACAAACCATATAGCTAAGCCCATAATACCCCACAACATCTTCAGCAAAAAAATACCCGATCAGGATTGGGGTGACACTCAACGAAAGGTTGTTTACCAACGCATGAGGAGCATTCACTTTCAAAAACTTCTCGTACTTCCTCATCAGATAGCCGGCCCGTTTAAAAGAAAAAGCCGAAGTAAAGTAACGGTCTATTTTCGCAACCCTTCCGGCCAGATAACCAGACGAAATCAGCTCTCCCGTGAGCTTACCAACAATCAGGCCGCCGCTTAAAAAACCAAGGAAACCTAACCCTACCTGCACAGCACCGGTAATTGATGATTTAATAGTTTTACTAACAGATATAGGTTTGTAAAGCTTCTCACGGTTTAATGCATTTTGGGACGCCTGAAAAATCACGAAGAGTATAATGTTTAGTGGCAACAGATAAATGTATGACCCCATCGATTCTACATTCATTAAAAACAATAGCTGTTGATCAAATAGCAACAAACTAAAAACCAGGATAGCACAAATCCCCGATGCTAAAAGGAGCGCTACTTTAAACAAATGCTGTGCATTATACCGGCTTTTGGTAATGAGAATAGCGTAATCATACCTGCCTGTAGCGAAAGAGCTTACCAGCGAAAGTAAGGCCAGGTAAATGGTAAAGGTGCCGAAATCACCCGCGCCATACATCCGGCTTATGATGGGCGACACCAACACCGGGATGAACATGGAAAAGCTGTTCCCAACAAAAAGCGTAAAAATATCCCTGAGATCGGCAGGTACTTTTTCCAGTAGGGCTTTCATTTATTCGGCTTATATTCTGTTATATTTTTGAAGATGACTCAAATGTGTGCCTGCAATCTGAATTACGAAAAATCTGATTAATCTTGAAAATAGCTTTAATTAGTCACCTTTACCCAACTGAACTTCACCCGGCCCATGGAAAGTTTATTAAAGACCAATTTGAGCTACTCACCAACAGCTCGGAACACGAGGCAGAGCTTTTTGTACCCACCCCTTATTCTATTCCTTTCACCAAAAGAAATAAACGAAATAATGCCCCGCTTGTTGACCCCGATGAAAGTACGAGAATAAAATATCTTTCCTTCCCGAAAAAACAATTCCCAAAGTCCATTGCTTCATCCCTTTCAAAAAATGTACTCCATAGTCTGCAAAATACTTCTGCTGATTTAGTTCACATTCATTGGCTATACCCTGACGGACTTTGCATTCCGATGTTAAAAGAGGCCGGGTTTAAAACGGTGCTAACTATTCATGGAAGTGACTGGTACCAAACCCGGAATGACCCTGTATTAGTGGAATTATTACACGAAGTACTGCAAAAAACAGATCGGGTTTTGTATTCTGGTCCACGCCTGAAAACCGATATAGAAGGGGTTTATCCTGACTTGGCTGCTAAATCTGAGGTCATCTATAACATGGTAGATGAAAAGGTGTACCGCGTTCCGGATAAAGAGGAAAAGAAAAGAACAGTGAAAGAAGTAGGTTGGGATTCTTCCAAACTGAATACCCTAACAGTTGCCAATATCCGGGAAGAAAAAGGAGTCGATTTGTTGGTTGAAGCAATACGAACAGATCCAAAGCTCAAAGAAATAGATTTCCACGTTGTTGGAGCTACCAGGGGTGATGAATACAGTGATCAATTCTTTCAATCTATAAGCAAAATTTCGAATATACATTACCACCCTCCTGTTCCCCCAAACGAACTTCTGAATTACTATTCGGCTGCGGATATTTTTGTTCTGCCCAGTCGCAGGGAAGGTTTCAATGTATCCATTCTGGAAGCGATGAGCTGTGGGCTACCTGTTGCTTGTACGGATGTGGGAGGGAACTCAAAACTTGTTGATGAAAGCACCGGTGTTTTGAGTTTAGAAATTACCCCTGGAGAAATTTCAGCAGCTATTTCAAATCTGTTGTCTTCTCTGAAAAATTATAATTCATCTCATATCCACAATACCATTAAGAGTCGCTTTGGAAGAAAAGCCTTTCAAAGCAGATTATTGTCCCAATATGAAAAGGTATTATCGGAGTAACATTCGGTACATTTTTTCCCCAAAAACTTTACCAACGTAAAATCTTAAGATCAGCATTTGAAGTTTTGACTTCATCTTCAGCCAAAACAAAAAACCTTTCTCTCTAAACCTGTGATCGTGTTTTTTATATAAGTACCGGGCACCCTGAATTTTCTTATCAAAGTTGGTGCTGATTTGATTGACCGACCTGAATTCTTTGGTTAAAACTTCATCCACATAATCTACCGTGTAATGCTCAGCAAACCTGATCAATAAATCATATTCCTGGCTGGATTGCAGATTTTCATCAAACCCTCCGATTTCTCTAATGAAATCTGTTTTGAAAAGCATGGTTTCTATGCCTGATACCGAAAACCTGTTTAGTAACAGATTATAGATATCACCCTTAACTTTGTTCTCCCTGATAATGAATTCTCCCGACCGGCCGTCATTTGCATGACAGGTAACCATTCCTAGATCCGGATCATTGGATTGTTTAAAACATTCCACCTGCGTCTCCAGTTTGGTTGGCAGAAGCACGTCATCGTCATCCAGGAAATTAATGTATTCCCCTTTTGCTTCCTGAATTCCCCTATTGCGGGAATAGCAGGCTCCCCGGTTTTCTTTATTTCTATAATATTTCACCCCTGGAAGTCCCTCAACCCTATGCCGGATATCAACATCTGAAGCATCATCAATTACTATGATCTCCACTTCGGGATAGCTTTGATCTATCACAGACTGAATTGCTCTTTCAACAAGATCAACTCTATTGAATGAGGGTATTATTACAGAAACAAGAGACATTTAAAGGATTATGAAATGAACCAGTGGCTTAATCGGGTAACTATTGCCTTATTTTTTCTAATACAAAACCTAAAGTAAGTATCCTTCCCCATAATATTCTCGATATTTCGTGATAGTCTTCCGGAGCAGATTTTGAAAATATATCTGCTTCTTTCAACAAGGATATGCTTTTTTTTAGTCTTTCTTCTATAAGCATTGGTAAATCAGGTTTTTGCTTTTCAGCTCGCTTACTAAGTAAAGCCAAAACCCTTGCTGTTTTAGTTTTGACAAACTTAAAGATATCTCTTGCTACAAAAGGTGGACTTGAAGATACTGACATCCCGCCGTCTGTTGTTCTTACTTGAGATATTCCGGGAGTTAACTTTGTGATTACCTGCCTGTGAAAGCGATTAAAGAAGCGGGTGCTTCTTGGTAAGCTATAGCCAATAGATAATAACTCACTTTCCAATAAAGGAGAATACGTTGGGATTATTGAATTTGCAGCATGAGACAGTACCGAGATCTGCTCTTTTATTTTCAAGTGAAGATATATTTGATCATAAGTTTTCGTGTTCATGCTGGTTTCCAGTTCCGACATCTTATCGAAAATATTACGCTCTTCTGGTTCAACTATCGACCTCATGTCTTCATCTAACCGCTGGCCTTGTATAGATACCCTGTTAAATCTTACATTTAAAAGTCGTGCTAAGCGATTTTTTCTGCTTTTGTAGAACGGAAAATCCTGCTGCCACCAGAAATCTTTATAAAGCTCTCCGCCAACTCCGGTTATAGCAAGATCATATCCTTTTTGTTTTCTCCAGCCCTGAACCTCATATAGCGATCTAATCGCGAATATATCCCACAATCCATCACTTAAAGCAAATAATGAGCCTAACTCTTGAGTGGTCTTAATGTCTTTCACCTTAATTATGTCGAGCTTAATACCCAACTGCTCTGACACTGCTTTTACTATCTTTCTCTCCTCATCGCTCCCGGCGCCTAAAGAAAAAACTGCATCAAAAGGAATTTTTAAATAACTGAGTACAGATGCTATAAGCCTGGAATCAACACCCCCGGTTAAGTCGATGGAAACTTTTTTGCCCTTCAAAAACTCTCTTCTTTCTTTAAAGAAAGACACAAAAGCATCGAGTGGTTCTTCTGAAGTGTCTTTTTTTGGCTCTAACTCTATAGACTCCGAACTATCTATGAACCCTCTTTCATGATCAAGATTAAAAACCTGATGGGTGAATTCCTTCCTGAGCCCTTCTATGAAAGTCTGATTGTGATAAAGAATCCCATCTCTTAAAAAACCCAGTATTGCCTTTCTATTCAGGTCTTTCTTTGAAAAGCTATTATCGTCCAGACATGAAAGAAATGATGAATAAGTATGCCTGTCATGTAAAATAAATCTACGCATACTCTTTTTTGCTTTAGAAGTTAAGCCAGATTCATGAGATAAAGCTGACTATTACCAGCCCTTTACCCCAAAAAACACCTTTCGGAATAATTGATATAAAAACCCGCTAAAATGCCCCACCTGCATCACTATAACACTGCACGCCATGTGCAATAGCAGTGAGACCGAACCCGGTGCCTTTCTATCTCCGGTCCAATTCTCTTTTATAAACTCTTTCCGATTTGATAGCACCACTCGCAAAGACTCAACTAAAACTACGGCTCCCAAAAATCCGGCAACATAGGGGAAGTAAAGGTCGGTTACACTCATTAGGTCTGCGACCAGATAAATGACAAGTGAAAGGATAAACAGAAAAGGAGTCAGCCCCCGAATGGGAGAACTTTTGGGATGAAGTACTTTGGTGAGAAAGCGTCCGCGACCGTATCGAAAGTACTGCTTAAATAATTTGGTGTAGGAGTCGCGTGGATAATACCAGCTTTTTATTCTTGGACTTACAAATACACTTTCGCCGAAATTTTCGATCAGACGCAGGTTTAGCTCGGAATCCTGATTGGTAATATTCTTTGTATTAAAACCACCGATCTCCCGCAGATCTTCGGTCCAGAAACACCCCAAAAATACCGTATCGGCATAGCCTTCGTAGGTATCGTCCATATATTTGGCACCGCCGTTTCCAAGAAAGCTTTTAACGGCCAGGGCGGTTCCTGCCTGAATTGAATTGGATGCTACATAACGCTGAGACCCTCCAACGTTCTTTGCTCCCGTTTCCAGAAACACCTCAATATTATTCTTCAGGTAATCTTCCTGATACAGGCAATGTCCGTCTGCGCGGAGAAAGACCTCACCCTTAGCCTGTTCTATCATCCGGTTCAACGCAAAAGACTGGTACTGTTCAGGATTATCAATCAATCGAACACGTTCATCTTTTTGTGATATTTCCTGAACAATTTCCCGTGTCCGGTCTGTACTTCCTCCGTCTGCTACCAAAATCTCTTTCAGATTGGGATATTCCGTTCCTAAAAACCCGGACAGAACCCGTTCTATATGATTTTCCTCATTCAGAACAGGAATACCAACAGTGACGGTGGGCAAATCTTTATCCGTAATTATTTCTTTATTAGTTGCTTCTTTTTTGATTACGGTCCTCTCTGTTATAGTGAATCTATCACTTTTTGAGTGTTCGTTGTTTTATCTGCGATTAGTTTATTTACCACAAAGATTAAACCTATGAGTATGAAAAGAATACTGTTTACAAGCATTCCTCCCAAGAAATTGTAAAATACAAGATAAGAAACAAAGGTAGCAAATAGTGCAATAGAAATGACATGCATATCTGACTCGCTATCAGATTCTCGGATTGATTGAATCGCCGTTCTAAATATTTTGGCTAATAATGCTATGAATATGACGAACCCAATCAGCCCTAACTCAGCGAAAACGGCATAGTATTCATTGTGAGGCTCAAATATTCCCTGGGTTGTTTCCGGAGGGTGATAGGACTTGAATTCAGTTGAAAAACCCCGAAAGCCCACGCCTAACAAGTAGCTGTCAAAGATCATATAAATAGCTGTCACTGCCAGTAAAATCCTGAATTTTGAAGAATCATCAGAAGAACCTGCAAAAATATCAACCAATCGCTCTAAGAATGAAAAAGTGAGCTGCTGAACAGCTCCGCTTATTGAGAATGCAATCATAAATGCTATTCCCATATATATTACCAACCGGAAATCTTTGGTAAAGTACATCACACATACTGCTCCAAAGAAAATCGAAACCCAGGAACTTCGGGAATAGGTTAATAAAACTGATCCTACTATTACACCTATACATACAAAAATAAGCATTCTTATTTTGAATGTATCCGACTTACAAAACAGGGTAATAAGGAGCATTAGAGGAAGGAAGTAATTGCTTGCAAAAATATTAGGGTCCAGCTCTCCGCCGGAAGACCTAACCAATTTCCCTCCCTGACTGGCAAAATTAAAAGCCGCTATTTGAGGGTTTATATAAATGGCCAGCAAATTATATGTGGCAATCGCCAGTGCAGTCACTACAGCTATTATGCAAACCCACTTTAACTGTGATGGTGTGTCAATGGTGTTAAACACCACATAAGTCATAATAAGAAGGGCAATAAAACGAAATGCAATTAAAAGAGCTTCTTCCCTGTCCGGTGTATACGTGATGGAGAGAAAAATAAGACACAAAAAAAGAAGGTAGTAGCTTTCAAGACCATAGATATGAATTTCTACTTCTCCATCTATAACTTTTTTAGCTACCAGCAGCATAAAAGAACAGATAAATGCCAGCTGAAAAACAGTAATCGGTAGAGGAGATCCTTCTTCTCCGGCAAAAATCACTCCGGTCAGTAAAGCTCCAACTAAAAGAGGGGCTACAAGAACTACCCCGTTAAATAACCGATCAATGGTCAGCATTTCTAAAACTTAAAGCCGAAGTAAATTTTTGATACCGCTCATAATCTCCGGGATTCTCTTCTTTCCATTTATCAAAAAATACTTTCAGAAAGGCAATAATACATCCAAACAGAAAAGCCGCGATCATAATATAGGCTCGTTTCGGGCTGTGTTTATACGTTGGTAAAACGGCTTTATCAATTACCATCAGCCCGGATGTGGCTTCTTCGTAACTGAGCTTTTGTTGCTCATACTGAGGATAAAGCACCTTATAAATTTCTTCCTGAACCATCACTTCCCGATATCTCCTCAGATATTCCACAAACAAGGCAGGCATTTCTTCTACCGGTTGAAAAATATCAAACTGCCCGTCTGTGGTTTCCAGTCCTTCACCGGAGCCTTTGATCAGATTATTATAGCGTCGTTCAAGTGCTCTTTTTTGGGTTCTTAAATCGGTAAGCTTTGAACTGTTTTCACCCAGAACATCCTGCAGGTAGTTAATTTGAATTTCCAGCTTCACCAGCTCCGTTCGTACTTCTGCAATGGCTCCAATCTGAGCGGCAGCTTGTTCTTCCACTTCCAGAATACCATACCGGCTTTGGAAAGCAACCAGACTATCTTCGGCTTCCTCCATATCGGCAAGATTTTGCTCGAGCCGGTTTTTGATCAGCAGATACCCGTCTTCTACATTCTTTTTATTGAGCCGTTGCACCGTGGAATCTACCACTTGGTAGTACCTATTAACCAGATTATAAACGCGCTCCGGATCATCTCCGAGGTGAGCTAATTTCAAGGCAATGATTGAATTAAAACCAATCCCTCCCTCACGGATATCTTCTATTTCAATGCTGTTATCAAACATTTTTCGCTGTGCTTCAGGAATATCATTTCCATAAACTTCCCCGAGATTAAATTCCTCGATCAGCAGATCCTGAATTTCCGTACTTCTCAGTAAAACCAGCACTTGTTCTGCAGAGATACTACTTCCACCCATCTGAATATCTGCCAGTCCGCTAAGAAGCCCACCTCCCGACAGGTTAATCGAATTCCCATCGGTAACTACAAACGAAACCTCAGAGCGGTAAGTCTTAGGCCAGGCAAAAGCTAAAATGGTTCCTATAACGGTAGCCGTTAGCACGATTATAGCTATCGTCTTCTTTCTTAAAGCCAGCGTTGTGGCTACATCTAAAATATCTACTTTTCTGTTTTCGCTCATGGTTTAATTAAACTCGGTTCCCACCACTTAATAAATATAAAATTGCCATCCGCACTGCCACCCCGTTGGTTACCTGGTCTAATATAACCGCGCGGTCACTATCGGCCACTTCACTTTCCATTTCTACGCCACGATTTATAGGGCCGGGGTGCATAATTTTAAACTCGGGATATTTTTCCAGATGAGAAAGTTTTATTCCAAACCGCTCATGGTACTCTCTTGTTGAGGGAAAAAACTCCGTCCCCGATTCCTGCCTTTCCAGCTGTATGCGCAAGGCCATGGCTATATCACACCAGGCCAGCGTTTCTTCCAGATTGTAGGAAACCTCAACTCCCATATCCTTCACAAAAACAGGCATCAGTGTTTTTGGTCCACATAAAACCACTTCGGCTCCCAGTTTTTTCAGCCCGATAATATTCGACCTCACCACCCTGCTGTGGGCAATATCCCCGATTATTGCAATTTTCTTGCCTGTCAGATCGGGGTGAATGGTTTGCATGGTGAACATATCCAGCAAGGCCTGCGTGGGGTGTTCGTGAGCTCCGTCTCCGGCATTCAGGATAGCTGCATCCACACATTTGGTAAGGAAATGGGGCACCCCCGGACTCTCATGCCGCACCACCACCATATCAATCTTCATAGAACTAATGTTACGGATGGTATCTTTTAGCGACTCTCCCTTTTTGGTACTGGACGAGCTTGTAGAGAAGTTCACTACATCTGCGCCCATACGTTTCTGAGCAAGCTCAAAAGAAAGACGTGTGCGTGTACTGTTTTCGTAAAAGAGGTTTACAATGGTCTTGTCCCGAAGGGTTGGGACTTTAGGCACCGGACGATCTAAAATTTCTCTGAAGTACTTGGCCTGCTCCAATACGTAGAGGATATCATCAGCCGAGTAATCCGTTAGTCCCAGCAGGTGCTTTTGTTTGAAGGGATATTCTCCGGACGGTTTATCCATTCTCCGCTACCTCCACTTCTACTACATACACGGCATCCTCGCCGTCTAACTCATTCACTTTTACCCGTACTTCTTCATTTTCATAGGTGGGCACATACATCCCCATATAGTCTGCGGCTACCGGCAGCTCCCGATGCCCTCGATCAATCATACAACAAAACTTAATGCTTCTCGGTCGGCCATAGGCCATAAGTGCATCCATTGCTGAGCGTACCGTGCGACCGGTGTACAGCACATCATCAACCAACACAATATCACGGTCGTATAAATCGAAGGGAATCTCAGTAACTTTAACTTCGGGCATTTTCAGTTTGGAGCGATAATCATCCCGATAAAAGGTTACATCCAGCACCCCGAAATCGATGGATGTATTGAAGGATTTCCTGATTTCTTCCACGATGCGTTTCCCCATGTGAACACCGCGCGTCTGCATTCCTACGATGGCAAGGCGGCCAACATCATCATAGCCTTCCAAAAATTGATGGGCAAACCGCAGGTAAATGCGATCCAGATCTTCGGCCGTCATGATTTGTGCTTTCTTCAAGCGGGGATACCTTCTTTTTTTGAACGCTAAAGTTAGCGTTTGTATGCTGTAAATGCCAAAGGAAAGTAACAGAAAGCTCAGTCTTAAATATCAGCCATGAAATGCTTTCTGTCCAATTGCGCGTTATAATTCCTCTATTTTGACACAAATGGTAATGTAAAAGGATATCTAATAAAACCGACTGGCTAAAGTTACCTTTCTTTTAGCTCCTAATCTCGGTATTATTGGCACCCGAAAAATCGCTTTTAATACTTAAAAATGTATCCATGAAAATACACGAGTATCAGGCCAAAGAAATTCTTGAAAAATACAACGTCGCAGTTCCGGCCGGAATTGCAACAACTACCGTAGAAGAAACGGTTGAGGCTGCCAAAAAACTGAAAGAAGACGGAGCCTCCCTTTTTGTTGTGAAGGCTCAGATTCATGCCGGCGGACGAGGTAAAGGCCGAACTAAAAAGAATAACGCCAAAGGAGTTATCCTCTGCAAAACCATCGATGAGGTAAAAGAAGCAGCCGAATCTTTGCTCGGAGATGTGCTCGTGACGATCCAAACCGGGGAAGAAGGCCAGCTGGTGCAGCGCCTGTACGTAACCGATGGTGTTGACATCAAATCCGAGTTCTACCTGGGTATTTTGATGGATCGTGCGGTCAGCAAAAACGTGATCATGGCCTCTACTGAAGGTGGCGTTGAGATTGAAAAGGTTGCAGAAGAAACACCTGAGAAAATCGTTAAGGAATGGGTTGAGCCGGGGATGGATCTCCAGCCAAACCAGGCACGACGTATTGCTTTTGCATTAGGACTTGAAGGAGACGCACTCAAGAAGGGCATCAAATTTGTGCAAGCTCTGTACAAGGCTTATGAAGAGACTGATGCCAACATGTTCGAGATTAATCCGCTGATTGTCACTCCGGATAATGACGTTTACGCGCTGGATGCCAAAGTAACTTTTGATGACAATGCGCTTTATCGTCACAAAGATCTGGCTGAGCTCAAAGATGAGTCGGAAGAAAACCCACTGGAACTGGAAGCTCAAAAGTACAACCTCAACTACATCAAGCTGGATGGAAATGTTGGGTGTATGGTAAATGGTGCCGGACTTGCGATGGCAACCATGGATATCATCAAGCTTTCCGGTGGTGAACCTGCTAACTTCCTCGATGTAGGTGGTGGAGCTAATGTTGAGACCGTGAAAAACGGTTTCCGTATCATCCTTGAAGATCAAAACGTAAAGGCCATTCTGATCAATATTTTTGGTGGAATTGTTCGTTGCGATCGTGTTGCAAACGGTGTAATTGAAGCTGTAAAAGACCCTGAGATTGCTGAGAAAGTAAAAGATGTGCCTATTATCGTACGTCTTCAGGGAACCAATGCTAAAGAAGCCAAAGAGATCATTGATAACAGCGACCTCAATGTAATTTCTGCCGTATTGCTTAAAGAAGCCGCCGAAGAAGTTTCCAAAGTGCTGGCTTAAGCAGATAAGAATTAAACAATTCTAAGCCTGATCTGTAAAAAGATCAGGCTTTTTTTATTTATAATTGGTTAATTGTCATCTTACACAACGCTTATGAAACCATTTGATATAGAAATAACCTCCATCTCAAAGGGGCCTGAAGAGCTTACCTATCAGCTTCCGATCAATGCGACCGTTCAGAAGCAAATTCCCGCCAAAAACCGCTCTGATTATTTTATAGCTGAATTGGAGAACAGCGTGTTTTGGGTGGATAAGAAGAAAGGCATCAACACCGAGATCAATCATATCGTAATCTGCACCAAGAAAAAGAGTCAGTTTGTGGAAAAGGATATGAAAGACGTAATCATTGCCATTGCCTACGTTCTGGACGAATCGGTGAACACAGACAAGGTCTTAGATCTTAAAAAGATTAAGTATGTAGCGGACGGAACGGCTTCTGCCACCAAAAAGTGGGGACTCTTCTGATTAATTAAACGCTATGCAATAGTTTTGCGCTAACGTCCTCGTAGAACCTCTCGTATTCTTCAACCACTACATCCTGATTGTATCTTTCTGCCTGCTTTCTGGCATTGGCTGCCATTTTACTATGAAGTTTAGGATCGGAAAGAATTTTAACTCCGTATTCGGCCATGCAATCTACATCATCCAGATCGCACAGATATCCGGTTTCTCCATGAACATTCACTTCCGGCAGGCCGCCAATATTGGAACTGATTACAGGTACACTGCAACTCATGGCTTCCAGGGCGGCCAAACCAAAAGTTTCTGAACCTGAAGGAATCAGGAACAGATCGGCGATCGAAAGCACATCTTCCACTTGCTCCAACTTCCCGAGGAAGCGAACATGCTCACAAATTCCCAGGTCACGACATTGTTGCTCAGCTTTCTGGCGATCAGGCCCATCTCCAACCAGCAGCAACTTGGATTCAATACCCGATTCTAAAATCTTAGCAAAAACGGTGATTACTTCCGGCACCCGTTTCACTTTCCTAAAGTTAGACACATGGACAATTACCTTTTCATCGTTCGGGCATATGGCTTTCTTAAAATGACTTTTATTGGACTTTTTAAAGCGATCCAGGTCAATAAAGTTGGGAATTACCTTGATATCCTGCTTGATGCTGAACCGATCGTACGTTTCCTGCTTCAGAAACTCCGAAACGGCCGTCACGCCATCACTTTTATCTATCGAGAATTCTACCACGTGCTTATAACTCGGGTCACTCCCAACCAGTGTGATATCTGTTCCATGAAGTGTGGTGACCACAGGAACATGACGGGCTTTTTCTGCCATAATTTGCTTGGCTAAATACGCGCTGGTTGCGTGAGGTAAGGCATAATGAACATGCAATAAATCCAGATCCTGGTACTCAATAAGATTTACCATTTGCGTAGCCAGGGCAAGATCATAGGGTGGATATTCAAACAATGGATAGGAATTGATAGACACCTCGTGGTAGGTAATACCGGTTTCGAGCGTATCGAGCCGGGCCGGTTTTGCATAACTCATCATGTGAATATTATGACCTTTTTTAGCCAGTGTTTTCGCCAACTCAGTAGCAACAACACCACTTCCGCCAAAAGTAGGGTAACAGACAATTCCTATATTCATTCCAATAATTAAGGTTATCGGGTTAGATGTATTGAACTCAAAAATACATAAACTATTGCAGTGATTAGCAGCTCAACACAAGGTTTAACAGTTTGGTTTCAAACAAATTGATTTCCTTATCGCCCAAAAGAAAAAACTATGCGAGCATTTCTTATACAAGCGTTCATTTTTGTATATTTATGAATTGTAACAGCATAAAAAACCGCACATAACTCCAATGGCAGGACATTCGAAATGGGCGAACATTCGCCACAAGAAAGCTAAAGAAGACGCTAAGCGCTCTAAGATTTTTACCAAACACATCAAGGAAATTACTGTAGCAGCCCGCGAAGGCGGCGGTGATGTGGATGGAAACCCCCGCTTGTCTCTTGCCATCGAAAATGCCAAAGCGGATAACGTCCCTAAAGACAATATTGAAAGAGCCATTAAACGTGGCACCGGTGAGGATACCGGCGGAGCAAGCTATGAAGAAACCACTTTTGAAGGATACGGCCCGGGAGGCATTGCCTATTTTATCGAAGTCACTACCGACAATAATAACCGAACTGTAAGCGACATCCGGCACATTTTTACCAAACACGGGGGTAATATGGGCACCAATGGTTCCGTTGGTTATATGTTTGAACAAAAGGGCATGATTCAGGTGTCTTCAGAAGGACTTGATGATGAGGAGTTTATGCTTGAAGCTATTGACGCTGGTGCTACCGATGTAGATACCGACGATGAAATGTTCATGGTTTACACGACCCGTGAAGAACTTTTTGAAGTGCGAAATCGTCTTGAAGAGTCCGGTTATGAAATTGAAAATGCTTCGTTAATACGGGAAGCCGTTACCGAAACCAAGGTGGATGAAGACACAGCCGTCTCAAATTTAAAGATGATGGAAAAGTTTGAAGAGAATGACGATGTCAACAATGTATTCACCAATATGTTGATGGATGATGAAACCGTAGCCCTTGCTGAAAACCTATAATTTAGAATGACCCGCACGCTTTCATACATAGCGCTTTTATTTTTGCTGACAGCTTCGGCTGTATCGGATGGCCGGGAAGCCAACAAGGCTTATGAGAAAGGTGATTATCAACAAGCGGAACAACTTTACCTTTCTGCCATAGAACAAGACCCTGATAACGCCCGGCTGTATTTCAATCTTGGGAATGCACAGGCCAAACAAGGAAAAGTGGAAGAAGCCATTCAATCATATATGGAATACAGAAGCCTTGCGCAATCACCTGAAGATAAAGCAAAAGCAGAGTATAATATCGGTACGTTGTTGACCGAAACACAAAAATGGAAGCCGGCTGCAACGCATTTCAAAAATGCGCTGAAGCTGAATCCGGGCGATGTAGACGCAAAGCATAATTATGAACAAGCCCTTGCCAAACAACAAGAGCAGGAAGAGGAACAGGAAGGGCAGGATCAAAACCAGCAGAATCAGCCACCGCCTGAACCCAGCGAATTTGCTTTAGCCATGAAAGAACAAGCTGAAAAACTGGTAGCTCAGCGCAAGTATGCCGAGGCATATAATTTAATGCAACGCGCCCTTGATGCCGATGATACCGTACGGGCTTTTAACGATTTCATCGAACGAATTAAAAATGTATCAGACATAGACTCAAATTGACCATGAAGAAACTGATTGCTTTTATTTTTTTCCTTTTGGTTACGACCGTTGTTTTTGCACAATCGCAGAGTGCCGAACATTACTTCCATGGCGGGGCTCAGTCGTTCATTAATTCTGATTTGCAAGCCGCTATCGATCAGGTTCAAACCGGGCTTAATCAATATCCGAATAATCCAAAACTGAGTGCCCTGATGCAGAAGCTTCAGGAAGAACAGAAGAAACAGCAACAACAGCAGAATCAGGATCAGCAGCAGCAACAGAACCAGCAAAATCAACAACAACAGGATCAAGAGCAGCAAAATCAGGAAGAGCAGCAGGAACAGGAAAATCAGGAGCAAGAGCAAAGTGAAGGAGAAGAACAGCAGGAACAAGACCCTCAGGAGATGAACCCGGAAGACCTGAACTCTCAGCAGATCAGTAAAGAAGATGCGGAGAAAATCCTGCAGGCCCTGGCCCAGAAAGAGAAAGAATTACTGAAAGAATTCAAGAAGAAAAAATCGGATGGAAGCGCCAAGCATGACAAAGATTGGTAAACGAACTCTTCTTCAATCCTTATTGACGTTTCTTGCTCTGGGTTGTTTTGTCACCATTCAGGCTCAGGACGTAGATGTTGAAGCCTCACTTTCAGAAGTCAATATCTATTCCGGCGAACAGGTTAGATTACAGATTATCATTTCAGGTACCAGCATGGGATCCGTTGAGCAACCTGTACTCCCTGAAATTGACGGACTTCGCTGGCTCAGAGGCAGTACTTCCCGTGGACAAAAATATTCTCTTGTTAATGGAAGTCCGACCGTTACCTACACGTTCGGTTATGCCCTGATTGCCCAAACACCAGGCAGCTACACCGTTCCGGCCATACCGGTGAATGTAAATAACGAGACCTTTCAGACCTCCCCCATTACCTTTGAAGTGCTTGACCCATCTACCATCAATTCGGGTGATGCAGAGCGAGCTCCCAATATTTACGTGAGGCTGGAACCGAGCACTATGAACCCCGTTGTTGGGCAACAGGTGATCGCCGATGTGGTGCTCTACTTCAAAAATGATATTGAAGTCTCTTCCTATCAACCAACACCGGGCTGGAAAGCAGAAGGGTTCTGGAAAGAAGAACTTGAGTATCCCCAACGGGCTCAAACTACTTCGACTATTGTAAATGGTATTCGCTACCAGCGGGCCCGATTAATTCAGTATGCCCTTTTCCCTACAAAATCAGGAGAGCTTACTTTAAGTCCTTTTGAGATTTCCGTTTCGGTCCGCAAACAACGAAACTCCGATCCCTTTGGGCTGGGTTTTGGGCAGGAACGGCTTAACATCGAATCCATCCCGGTATCCCTTGACGTTCAATCTCTTCCGGAAGCCCAAAATGCAGAATTCATCGGGGCAGTTGGGGATTTCGGGATCAGCAGAGAAATCTCCCCAAAAAATGCTTTTGTAGGAGAAACTATAGAGATTACCACCCGCATAAACGGCGCCGGCAATGTACCCCTGGTTAATAAACCGGAATACGACTTTCCCGAAGAACTGGAAAAATATAATCCGCAGGAAGGTTCTACCATAGACCGAAGAAACCGGCAAATTTCCGGTACTCGAACTTTTACTGATATCATCATTGCACGGAATGAAGGCACCTTCACCATACCCGAAACCCGAATTGCCCATTTCAACCCAAACTCCAACCGTTACGAAATTACCCGTCTGCCTGCATTAACCTTCACCGCCAAGCGTGATCCTAATGCAAGCACCGTTGTCCAAAATGATTTACGGTTAGACATTCAACCCATTACAGGACTGGCCCAATGGACTACAGCCTCTGCCACTCCGCTGCATGAGAAGGGCTGGGTGTGGACACTCATATTTTTTCCGATAGTGCTTACGGCCGCAGCTTATGGTTACAAGCAATATCATAACCGTATGAACACCGACACTGCTTTTGCACGGTCCCGAACGGCTTCTGATACAGCTACAAAAACTTTATCTAAAGCTGAACAAGCAGCAGACATCAAAGAAGGGTATCACTTGATTGAAAAAGCGCTGGTCCAATTTATAACGGATAAACTGGATCTGCCACCTGCAGGACTTTCACATAAGGATATTGCTCTGGAGATAGAACAGATTGCAGATACGGAAATGACTGCTGAACTGAAGCGATTGCTTACCAAATGCGAGACCATTGCCTACGCTCCCAATACCACCCAGGAAACCCTCGACTCTGACATAGAAAAGACAAAAGCATTAATCAAAAAAATTGGTAAGCTGGCATGAAGAAACTACTTACCTGCTCGGTTTGGCTTTTGCTTTCCTTTACGGCTTCGGTTGCACAGCAATCGCCCCAGGCCACATTTGATGAAGCCAACACCCTTTTTGAAAATGGTGATCTCGCAGAAGCCTTTTCCCTTTACCGGTCCATCGAAGCGTCGGGCCATGTTTCTGGTGCACTATATTTGAACATGGGGATTGCAGCCATTCAGCTCGACTCACTCGGCCTTGCCAAATTCTATTTCCTGAAAGCAACCGATTTCATAACCACGGCGTCACAGGCAGAAACAGCACTGGATTATGTGAACAGTCAATTCAGCAGACAATCGGCTATGCTGCCTAAATTACCCTGGGATCGCGCGGTACAGTGGATCAATGAGGTGCCTTCAGCGGCCGGTTTATTTCTCATCGGCTTTATTGTCACAACCGCCGGGTTGATCCTGCTGTACCTTTCCTGGTTTTACAACTTGAGCTTTCAGAATATATCAAGCTACGTCATCGCATTGGTACTAACGGGTTCAGCTTTAGCCGGACTGTCTTTCTATGCCGATTACGTTAATCAGCGGTACGATGCTGCCGTTTTGATTAATAATTCTCAACGGGTATTACAGGCTCCAAATACTGATGCAACACTGGAAAGTATCGCTTACGAAGGATACGATCTAACCGTCGATCATTGGAAAAGCGAAGAACAACCTGACTGGCTTTACGTACGGCTTGGCAACGGCCAGTACGGATGGATTCAGGATAGTGGAGTAAAAATATTATAAGCCTTCAATCCTCGCAGAAGTTTATATCAAGCTTGACTATTTTTGCGTATATAGGTGCTTAAAAATTAATACAGATAAAACACAAAATAATTTCCCTTCATTAATGAGTATTACTCAAGAGTATATAGATCAGAATAAAGACAAATTTGTTGATGAGTTATTTGATTTACTGCGAATTCCCAGCGTCAGCACCGACTCCAGTAAGAAAGAGGAGATTAAAGAAGCAGCCGGATTTTTAGTCAGCCAGCTGAATAATCTGAATCTTGATACAGTAAAAACCTACGAGACTCCGGGTAACCCGATCGTGTACGCTGAACACTGTCCTCACGATGATCGCCCTACTGTATTAATTTACGGCCATTATGATGTTCAGCCTTCTGATCCTGAAGAGCTCTGGGATACCCCTCCTTTTGAACCCACCGTTAAAGACGGTCTGATTTACGCCCGTGGAGCCAGCGACGATAAGGGCCAGGCTTTTACACACTTGAAAGCGGTGGAATCTTTTGTAAAAACCGGACAGGAACTTCCTGTAAATGTGAAGTTTATTCTGGAGGGTGAAGAAGAAATCGGCTCTCCCAATCTTGTTCCTTTCCTGGAAGAACATCAAGACCTGCTGGCTTGCGACATGGTTCTTATTTCTGACACGGCCATGTTCGGTGAAGATCAGCCTTCTATTACTTACGGTCTCCGCGGACTGGCATATATGGAAATTGAAGTGGTTGGGCCTAATCGCGACCTTCACTCCGGAGTGTATGGCGGAGCTGTTGAGAACCCGGTGAATGTATTATGTGAAATCATTGCTAAACTGAAAGACGAAGATGGAGTGATCCGGATTCCCGGTTTTTACGATGACGTAGTCCCCTTGACTGAAGCGGACCGTGAGGCCTTTGCACAGCTTCCTTTTGATGAAGAGAAGTACAAGAATACGCTGGATGTGGATGCACTGCACGGCGAAAAAGGATATACCACACTTGAACGATCTTCAGCCCGCCCAACCCTGGACGTAAACGGAATTTGGGGCGGCTATACTAAAGAGGGCGCTAAAACGGTGCTTCCCTCTAAAGCAAACGCTAAAGTAAGCATGCGCCTTGTGCCGGATCAGGATCCCCATAAGATTGCCCAATTATTCAAGAAGCATGTGGAGTCGCTTGCACCTGATACCGTTAAAGTTACCGTTAATGAGCATCACGGTGGATATGCGTCGGTTACCGATCTTGATTTCTATGGTCTTAAAGCCGGTGCTCAAGCATTTGAAGATGTGTATGAAACCGAAGCTTTGTTTTCACGAGAAGGTGGTTCCATCCCAATTGTTGCCGACTTTAAGCGCGTGCTGGGAGTTGAGTCCATCCTGATGGGTTTCGGGCTCACCAGCAATGCCATTCATTCTCCTAATGAGAATTTCTCGCTGAAAGATTTCCACCGGGGAATCAAAACCTCAGCCAGATTTTTAGAGTTGTTGCCTGAGTATGCTTCGTGACTAATTGAACACTGATAAAACTGATAGAACAGAACCTTGTAATTTTTAACTATCCGTTTCCAAAATGATTGGGGTATTATTTTCGAAATTATACAAGGTGAGTCTTCGGAGGTTGTAATAGCCTGTCCAGTAGTTTCGCAGGGCCTGAATGTAGCTTCGGCGGGCACTATCTTTCTCATTCTGGGCGATGAAGAGGTTTGTTACATCAATCTTACCAATCAGGTAGCGGTTTTTGGCTACTTCATACCTCCGGTCAGCAATTACATCCGAAGTTTCTGCCAGCTCAACCTGGTTGCGAAGCTGTGAGAATTCCCGGACCGTACTGCGAACACTCAGGTCGAACTGCAGCTTTTGGTAGGCAATGGTATTAGCCGTTGCTGCCTGCTGATTTCGCGCCGCCTGAATTTCGGCTGTGTTTTTTCCCCAGTTAAAAATGGGAATCTGAAATCCCACTGTGAAAAACTGCCGGTTCTGAGGGTCACTATATACATCACTGAAATCTTCCGCCGTTTGGTTCAACCCATAACTGGCCTGAATGGATGCTGAAAAGCCGGCCTCCTTTCGGGCTTGGTCGTATGATTGATTTGCCTGAATTTCACTAAGCTCAAATTCCAGGGAGGTACTGTTATTCTCTCTGGCCAATTCGAGAGCCTTATCCACGTCAATATTCAGCTCGGGAGCATCTTCAGGGGTAATTACTTCCACTTCAGTTTCAGATGGAATGCCCAACAACGCTTTAAAGTTTTCTTCAGCCCGCTGAAAATTCAAATTGGCCGTGGTAAGAGATGTTTCTGCATTCCGTAGTGCAAGCTCACTTTGCAGCAGATCATTCTCCGCGATACTCCCTACCTGGTATCGCCCCTGGGAAATATTATAAATGGAATCGTTTACCGTTACATTAAACTCCGCCACTTCAACATTAATCTTTGCCAGCAGAAAATCGAAGAAACTCTGAGTTACATTGAAGGCCAGGTCTTCCATGTCTTCAACATACTGCTTTTGCGCAATTTGATATCGAAGCGGTTCAATCTTATTTCTCCATTTCAGGCTGTTGAACTGAAACAGCGGTTGAAAGTAAGTAGCTACCAGAGGGGTACTTTGCCACCGATAAACATTATCACCGTTAATGCCTCCATCAAACAAAATAAGCCGGTTGATTCCGCTCGACAGTGATAAGCGTCCCCCCGTGGGCATGATGTTTTGATTTATGGAAAGGTTCACTGAAGACTGTGACTGACTTTCTTCCTGATAGGTGGTTGAACCATCATCCAGCCTGTTTGCTGTGATAGCTCGGCTATAGCTGGGAATGTCGCCATCTAAATCAAGACTGGGCAGTAAATCGGCCCTAAAGGATTTGTACCTCCATTTAGCCGAAACCAACTCGAAAGTAGCCGCACGGGCCAATGGACTATTTTGCCGGGCAACTTCAATGCTTTCTTCGAGGGTTAATGTTTGCTGAGACTGAGCTTCCAGACCGGAAGAAAAGAAAACCAGGGCAATAATCAGAAATCCGAAAAAACGTTTATTCATGTCGTAATGCGTGTACAGGGTCGTGTTGGGCTGCTCTTTTTGCGGGGTAGTATCCAAATACCACTCCAATAACAACGGCTACACCGAATGAAATTAAAATTGAAATTGGGGTTACTATGGTAGCAATTTCGGCAGACGCTTCAATGGCATAGCTGAATGCCATACCCAGAATAATGCCAATCACCCCTCCCGAAACGCTAATGGTTAGCGCCTCCGTTAAAAACTGAAGTTCTATATCTTTTTTCTGGGCTCCAACGGCCATGCGGACTCCAATCTCCCGATATCGCTCCACCACCGAAGCGAGCATTATATTCATAATCCCAATCCCGCCTACTATC
This sequence comes from Gracilimonas sp. BCB1, assembly GCF_040117685.2. Lineage (NCBI taxonomy): Bacteria > Pseudomonadati > Balneolota > Balneolia > Balneolales > Balneolaceae > Gracilimonas > Gracilimonas sp. BCB1. Next base: position 49,053 of record NZ_JBEDYP020000007.1, read on the forward strand.
AATGAAATAGAAGCTATGGAAGAGAGCACCAGGTTAAAAATTCGCTTCGTTCTTTGCTCTTGCTGCAGTAGTTGTTCGGGTACAATAATTTCATAATCAACAACCCCATTATGGCGTCGCTTCAGCATTCTGGATAATACCTCAGCAATAGATACGCTATACCTGGAATCGGTAACCCGAACAATCAGCTTATCTAACTGATGGTAATTATCTGTACCGGCTTCTTCCTCTTCGCCATCACCCCCAAAAATCATAACCCGCATTCCGCTGCCGGCCGAAGCATCAATATCATCTTTAGTAACCAGCCCACGGTTTTTAAATCTCAAAAGAATGGTTGTAGCGGGTGTAAAAATATCCAGATTGTAATTACGGATCCCCAGGCTTTGAATATTTTCCGTTGTCAGCTCCTTTTTCTCCAATACTCCTATTACTGTTAACCAAAGGTTACCCGCTTTTATTTTTTTACCTATGGGATCCTGTCCTGCAAAAAACTTGGCCCGAACATCTGATCCAATAATAGCTACCGGTGCGGAGTTTATAATCTGCTCTTCGCTGAAGTTATTCCCGTTTTGAATATGGAAGTTATTAATATCAAAGTACTCGTCATTTACTCCAACAATTTTACCGCTCCGCATGCGGGCATTTCGGATAAAATTCGTATCGAAGATAATTTCCGGACTGATGTATTCCACCTCCGGCATAACATCTTTTATGTTATACAAGTCCTGAAGGCTTAAACCGGGCGAGTATTTTCTTTGGTTGCCTTCTTTTTCCCCTTCCTCTCCAACGGTTCCTTCAACCTGCTCCATCACCGGCTGAATAATGACGTTATTAGTGCCCAATAGCTGCATTTGAGATAATATTTCCTGTTGGGCACCGGTACCGATAGCAAGCATCGCAATGACTGACGCCACTCCGAAAATAATCCCTAAAGAGGTGAGTAAAGCTCTCAGCTTGTTGCGCTGAATGGCTTCAATCGCAATATCAAAATTATAAAGTAGTTTGTTGAGCACGTGAGTTCCTTTACCGCTTAGTGATTGGTTCACTGAGCATCTTCCTTTCCACACCATTGGTGTCTTCCGGAACCGTCAAGTACAACTCATCATCCATGGAAACTCCATTGTAAATTACAACCGAGTTGTCGTTCATTTCTCCTAATTCAACCTGCTGCATCAGCGGATAAACTCCATTCTTTTTGAAAACGAAGCTTAGAGAGTCAACTGCATGTACCGCCTCAAGTGGTACAAATAACGCATCCTCCATTTTGTTGATCAGAATTTTGTTGCTGGTTGTCATAGCCGGGCGAAGCAAACTGTCGCTTTCATTAATTTCTATGATCACCTCAAATACCTTAGAATCATAATTTTTCCGCTGCTCACCAATATTTGCAACATCCGTAACCGTTCCTGTTAGTTTTTTGTCGGGCACGGCATCCAGGCCAATAGTTACTTTTTGTCCTAACGCTACTTTTTGAATATCTACCTCATTGATGTAGGTCACCGATTCCATCACGGAGAAATCAGGTAATTCAGCCACAACCGGATTCCATGCACTAATTTGTTCACCTTCTGTAATTTTTGATCCATCCCAGTTCCGGCGGTATATAAGCATCCCCTGATCAGGAGCATACACAGTGAATTGAGTCATCAACTCTCTGATCTTTTTAATTTCGTTCTGCTTCTTGCTCAGTTCTGCTTCTACTTCGCGAAGTTTGGCCTCATTCTGTTTTACTTTGGTTTGATAGTTTTTCTTTTCCTGCGCCAGCTGACGACGGGCTTTATCCAAAGCAATTTCGGCCTGCCGCTGTACCGCGGGCGACTCATACTGAGACTGATCTAATTCAATTTGGCGTTCTTCTAAAGCAAATTCCAGGTTAATCAGGTTATCCCGTGCCTGCGATAATTCCAGCGTACTGTCCAGCTGCGCTTGCGTAACCTGAGATTCGGCTGATTGTAAATCAAGCTGGGCATCCTGTAGTTTACCCATGATTTCCGAACGATCAAGCTCCGCAATAAAATCTCCCTCTTTCACAATTGTCCCTTCAGGAATCAGGCGTTGAATGGTCACATTACTGACCCGAAACTCTCTGATACCCTGGGGTCCCATTATTTCTTTGGAGTTTTTCGCACGAAGTTCTCCCGTACTGGTAACATCCACTACAAATTCTCCCTGAGATGGCATGGTAGTGAGCTCAACCGCTTCTGTTGTTTCTCCCCCGAATACAACCCAGGCAAGCATTGAAATGACGATTACTCCAACCGGAATCAAATATTTCTTCTTCATGTGATAAGTAGTTTAAAAAGTGAGGCCAAATATACCTTTTTTACCTAATGACGAATATACTATATAAATAGTTTTACAAGTACGCTAATGTATTGATTTTATTGCCCTATTTCCTAAATAAAATCCGGAATATACCTCTTGCCATCAAAAAGTATCAAAGAAAAGGGGAGAGATGACTTTTAAGGAGTAGTTCTCTTGAACAGGTAAAGGTGAGCAGCAACTACTCTTCTACCAGGGTGTTGTCAACCAATCCCGTTTCAAGATCATAGCTTTGGCCTGGTTGGGTATTATCTAAAATCTCTTTTGGGTCGTTGTTCTCATCAACAATAACAACCCGGGGCTTATGGTCTTTAGCTTCTTCCGGCGTCATTTCAGCATAGCTGATTACGATAATACGATCACCCACCTGTGTCAATCTTGCTGCGGCACCATTCAGGCAGCAAACCCGGCTTCCTCTTTCACCGGGAATGGTATATGTCTCTAAGCGTGAACCGTTCGTGATATTCAGCACCTGCACTTTTTCGTAGGGGAGCAGGTTCGCTGCATCCAATAAATCCTGATCGATGGTGATGCTACCTTCGTACATCAGGTTGGCTTCGGTTACCGCCATTTGGTGCAATTTTGATTTAAACATCGTGATTTTCATCGTACTTCACTCAGAGGTCTAAAATTATATTATCAATGAGGCGCGTTTTACCTAAATAAGCTGCGCCGGCAAGGATATATGTTATGCCGGCTTCTAATTTCTCTACCGGCTGCATATTATCCATAGAAAACACATTAAGATAATCATTTTTGAAGCCTTTCGCTTCCAGTTCGTCCTGTTGGTGTTTCAACAATAACTTTGGCTGATCCACTCCATCGCGAATGTGCTTTTCTACATACTGCAACGCCCGGTATAAACCCGGAGCAATTTTTCGCTCTTCATCACTCAAGTAGGCATTCCTGCTACTCAGGGCAAGCCCATCATTTGCACGTGCAACAGGCGCGGCCACCATTTCAATATCATGGTTGAATTCTTCCACCATTTGCGAGAGAATTTGGAACTGCTGAATATCTTTTTGTCCAAAAACAGCAACATCAGGATCAATGATGTTGAAGAGTTTATTTACCACCAGCGCAATTCCTTCAAAAAAACCAGGGCGACTTCCACCATCCATATGTTCATTCAGCACCTCAATGGTGATTCCGAAATATCGTTTACCGGTACCATACATAATTTGATCATTAGGGGTGAATACCGCTGAAACTCCTTCCCCTTCACATGCTTTCAGGTCTTTCTCCATCTGCCGAGGGTAGCTGTCAAAATCCTCATTCGGGCCAAACTGAGTTGGATTTACATATATGGAAACAACAACTTCATCGGCTTTTTCTTTTGCCAGGCGCATTAAGGACAGGTGCCCTTCATGCAATGCTCCCATGGTTGGCACAAAAGCGATGGTTTTTCCGGCAGCCTTCAATTCAGCTACGATGGAACGGATATCCGATATGGTAGAAACTTGTTTCATATTCAAATAAAAAGAGACGCCTGTGTGGGGGCGTCTCCGAATGTAGGAAATGAAAAATACATGCTATACCGTACGGTCGGTATCGAAGTCTTCCAGAATCTCTTTAATACGATTCAGGAAAGCACCACCATGAGCACCGTCAATAATACGGTGATCGTAACTCATGGAGAGATACATCATATGACGGATAGCGATCACATCACCGGCGTCCGTTTCCATCACAACCGGACGCTTCTCAATAGCACCCGTACCAATAATGGCTACTTGCGGCTGGTTAATAATGGGCGTTCCCATCAGGTTACCCACACTTCCGTAGTTAGTCAGGGTGATGGTTCCGCCCACTAAATCGTCGGGACTTAACTTCTTGCTTCGGGCTTTTTCGGCTACCTCATTTACGGAGTTAGCCAAACCAACGAGGTTTTTCTCCTGTGCTTTTTTGATAACCGGCACAATCAGTCCGCCTTCTCCACCGGTTCCAAGCGCAACCGCCAGCCCGAAGTTGATATCTTTCTTCAGGTGAATTTCATCATCAACAACCGAACTGTTAATAAGCGGGAACTCCAGCATGGCGTTAATGATAGACTCCACAAACAGAGGAGTAAAAGTAAGCTTGGTTCCTGTTTTTTCCTGGAACTTGCCTTTGTTAGCATTTCTCCACTTCACCATGTTGGTTACATCCACTTCGGCAAATGTGGTAACGTGCGCAGAAGTTTGCTTAGATCGAACCATGTGTTCGGCAATCATCTTGCGCATGCGATCCATCTTGATCACTTCCACATCACCCGAAGGAGAATGCTTCACATCCAGCTGACCGGCAGAAATAGAGCCATCAGAAGATTTTGACCCTGATGAAGGCTTGCTAAGTCCTGCAGAAGCTGCCTGTTTCTGCTGAGCCGGAGCGGACACTTTGCCGGCTTTTCGGTCTTCAACATATGCGAGAATATCTTTCTTGGAAACGCGTCCACCCTGTCCGGAACCGTCAATATTTTCCAGCTCTTCCTGGCTGATTCCTTCCTCTTTGGCGATGGAGCGAACCAGCGGAGAGTAAAAACGACCATCACTCCCCACGCGCTGGGGCTCAGAGCCACCGGAAGTACCGTTGGTTGCAGCTGCTACAGGCTGGGCTTCCTGCTTCTGTTCGGCTTTAGTTTCTTTTTTCTCTTCTTTCTTCGGAGCCGGCTTACTTGAACCTGAACCTACAGATGCTCCTTCTCCGGTTGCAATAACTGCTATTGTCTGCCCCACTTCAATGGTATCATTTTCTTCAGCAAGAATTTCAACAAGTGTTCCTGCCGCCGGGGAAGGCACTTCACTGTCCACCTTATCAGTAGAAATTTCCAGCAGTGTTTCATCTTCCTCAACCTTATCGCCAACCTGTTTCGACCAGCCAATGACGGTAGCTTCCACAACCGACTCACCCATTTGAGGCATCTGTACTTCGATGCGCTCGCCTTCGTCGCCACCACCTGAGGCAGCTGCTGGTGCTTCTTCAGTTTTCTCCTGAGCTTCGGCCTCCTGCGTTTCTTGCTGTGCAGTAGATTCTTCCGCTTCATCGGATCCACCTGAGGATACATCTCCGGCAGCATCTGCATCCGTTTCAATAATAGCGATCGGTTTACCTACTTCAATAACATCTCCTTCTTCAGCAAGCACTTCTACGAGTACACCTGCTTCGGGAGAGGGCACCTCTGTATCCACCTTATCGGTGGCTACTTCCAGTAAAGTTTCATCTACTTCTACAGTGTCGCCAACATTTTTGGCCCACTCTATAACGGTGCCTTCCATTACCGATTCGCCCATTTGGGGCATAACCACTTCTACCTTCGCCATAAATTCTTTTGTTTTACTGCCTGTAAGGCGGTTTTAAGGAAAATTAAACGGACTCTAAAGTTCAGGATAATTCCAATTAGTTCAAAATAAGTATCGTTCCTTTAAAAATGGGAAAAGCGCTTTTTCTGAGGCTGAACAAAGCCGGATTATTTTATACCCGATAAATTTTACTTCAACCTGAGTATACTTCGTCATTGAATGTTCGTTATTCCCTGTTCAATGTTCTTAAAGGTTTGTCCTCAGTTCTGTTTTTATTAACTTCGCAAAGTTAGTCAAACAGCATAAATAAAAGTCTTGGCGCTATGATATCGGAAGAATTACAGGAAATTATTGATGAAGCTGAAATCCATATGGATGAAGCCACTGCTTATTTTAAAAAAGAACTCTCTCATGTGCGTGCCGGGAAAGCCAATCCCGCTCTACTCGAAGGCATCAAAGTTGAATACTATGGTTCACAAACTCCGCTTCAGCAGCTGGCCAATGTAAGTGCTCCCGAAGCGCGGCTACTGGTTATTCAGCCTTATGATAAATCAAGCATGGAAGATATTGAAAAGGCAATTATGTCGGCCGGGCTTGGGCTGAACCCAAACAACGATGGCGAACGCATTCTCATACCGCTTCCCGTACTAACCGAGGAACGACGTAAAGAGCTGGTTAAGCACTCCAAGGATATAGCGGAAAAAGCAAAAATCAGTATCCGAAACACCCGTCGGGATGCTAACGACGCCATCAAGAAAAAAGTAGAGAGCGAATCTCTTTCCGAAGACTCCAAGTACGAGGCCGAAGATGAAGTGCAGCAGCTCACTGATAAATACACTGCCAAAGTTGACGAACTCCTCGAGAAAAAAGAAAAAGAAATAATGACGGTTTAGCCGCTCAAATCCCAATGAACAATTCCCAAATTCCAGTTTCTTGCTTATTAACCTCTTCTTTTGGGATTTGGAATTTGGTGCTTGAAAATTAGTCTATGTATATATCCGAACTTGATCTTCAGGGATTTAAAAGCTTTGCTCACAAAACAAAAGTGAAGTTTGACAGCGGGATTACCTCTATCGTAGGCCCCAATGGCTGTGGTAAATCCAATATTGTGGATGCCCTGAGATGGGTTTTGGGTGAGCAACGCCCCTCTTTGCTGCGTTCTTCGGCTATGGCGAATGTAATTTTCAACGGAACCGCTCAGAAGAAGGCTCTCGGGATGGCTGAGGTTTCGCTGACCTTTGTGAATGACAAAGGCATTCTCCCCATCGAGTACAGTGAAGTTACCATTACGCGCCGGTTGTACCGTTCGGGAGACAGCGAGTACCTGATTAATAATACCTCCTGCCGGCTTAAGGATATTATGGAGCTGTTCATGGATACCGGAATGGGTTCAGATGCCTATTCGGTGATTGAGCTCAAGATGGTTGAGGAAATCCTGAACGATAAGAACAACGACCGTCGTCGTTTATTTGAAGAAGCTGCGGGGGTTACCAAGTATAAAGATCAGCGCAAGAAAACTATCCGAAAGCTGGAATCGACCCGAAAGGATTTACAACGGGTGGATGACCTGCTGGTTGAACTTCGCAAAAAAGCCCGCTCTCTCGAAATTCAGGCCGAAAAAGCGGAAAAAGCCAAAGTTTATAAGGATGAACTTGAGATCAAAGATAAGGCGCTTACCCTTCACGAGTTCAATAAGATAAAGTCTGAGCTGGAACCGCTGAAAGAACGTATTCAAAATGCGGACAAGGAAAAGAAGGACATCAGCAAATCGATGGGAGAGCTGGAAGAGGCTGATGAAAAAGCCCGGACAGAACTCATCGAAAAGGAAAAACAGCAGGCTGAAGCCCAGCGCCGAGTGAGTCAGTTGCATAATGCTATCCGGGAAGCCGACACCAACCTCCGCATCACCAAAGAAAAAATTGAGAACGAGAAAAAGGTGATTGCCGAGTACGGCAAAGACATTGAGCAGGGCAAAAAGGATTTAAAAGAACTGAACGAGCTGTTGGATTCAAGCCGAAAGAAGCTGGAGTCGTTTGATGATGATTTAGAGAAGTCGGAGAAGGCCCTCGAGGATTCCAAAAAGAAATACGGCCAGATTCAGCAGCAGTACAACCGTGAGCGTTCTGAGTTATATGAAATTGAGGTCCAAATCAGTGCTACAAACAATGAGTTGAATCAGCTTCAAACCAAGCGGATTAAAATTGAGAGCCGTCTGGAAAATACCGAAGGTGACCTGGAACGCATCAATGATGAGATTGTAGATCTGAACGATGAGATCGACAACATGAATGGTGAGCAGGGCCTGATTGAGAAGAAGCTGGAGAATTTGGTTGTTGAAAGGGATGAACTGGAAGAGGAATTAGAATCAGCTCGTGAGAAAAGAGAGCAGTTTGCGGAGAAGCAAAACGAAATTAAAGACGAGCTTCGAACCCTTCAGAGTAAAAAAGAGTCGCTGGAGTCTGAAATCCGGCTGATGAACGACCTGGCCAGTTCTAATGAAGCCTTCCCGGGAAGTGTAAAATTCCTGATCGAAAATCACCGCTTCGACTTCAAAGACATGACCACCGTGTCCGAGATTTTCAATACCGACGAAAAGCACGCCGTTGCTCTCGAAGCTGTTCTGGGTGATGTGCTGAACTTTGTGGTCGTCAAAACCCTGGATGAAGCCAAACGGGCAGCTAAAATCCTTAAAGAAAATGATAAAGGCCGGGCTACTTTCATTCCACTCGATCAGCTCTCAGCGACCTACCCGGTTAAAGATGGCAGCTTGTTTGATGAGGTGAAGTCAAAGCGTGAATACTCGGCTCTGAAACAACTACTGTTGGGTAATGCCAAAGTTTTTGACTCGGTTGAAAACGCTTATTCTGCTACAAAAAAGGATGACGAACTGGTAGGTGTTACTTTTGCTGGTGAGGTGGTTACCAACTCCCGGTTTTTCCAAAGCGGAAGTAAAAGCAAGAACGCCGGTATCCGGGTTGGACTTAAAGACAAGATCGAAAAGCTGGAGAAAGAAGAAGCGAAGGTTACCAAAGAAATTTCCAAGCTGGAAGATTATCTGCAGCAAATCGTTGAGAAGTATGAGAAGCTGGACATCGGCGAGCTCAGTAAATCATTGAAAGAAAAGGAGCAGGAAGTCCGTCGTCTGGAACAGCAACAGCACAGCCTGAGCTCCAAAGTCCAGGTATATCAAAAAAATATTGGTGAGCTGGTTAACCGAAAGGACAACCTGAAAAGCAGCGAAGGCACCGCCCAGGAAGAACTCGATTCCATTCAGCCCAAGCAAAAAGAATTACAGCAGAAGATGCTGGAGCTGGATGAACAACAGCAGGAAAAGAAAGACCTGCTCGAAACATTGGAAGACGAGCGCTCCATTGCTCAAAGCCGCTACAACGATACCCAGCTCAAACATCAGGATCTCCGTAACAAAGTTGAAAATCTGGAAAAAGAAGTTCAGCGGGCTGAGACCGGAATTGAAAATGTAGAGAGGCGCATTGAAAACCGGACTTCGATGACGGAAGAAAGTAAGGAACAGATCGACACGCTCAGTTCCCGAATCAAAGAGCTGCAATCCAGTATTGAGAAGAATGCTGAGGCCAAAAAAGAAGCTGATGAGGAACTGGAAAAAGCGGAGGAAGCGGCCGCCAAGCAGCGTGGAAAGATCAATGAAATTGAAAAAGAGCTAAAGGAAGTCCGTCGGAAGAAAGAGGTGAATATGGAGCTGGTTCATCACCTGGATATGGCCCGTGAGAAAATGGAGATGCAAAGTCAGGCTCTATCTGATCATATTTGGGAAACCTACGGCATCCTCATGAAGCAAATTGAAGGCGCTGAAATGCCGGAAAACAAAACGCCTGATGAAGTGAAAGAGCGCATCAGCTGGCTGAAGCAAAAGCTGAACAGCATTGGGGAAGTAAACCCGCTGGCTATCGAAGAATATAAAGAGGAGAAAGAGCGGCTGGATTTCTACGAAGAACAAATTAAGGATCTGGAAGAAGCCGAAGAACAGCTGCTCGAAACCATCGATGAGATTAACGAAACGGCTACCGAGCGCTTTAACAAGACTTTTGAGCGGATTCGGGTTAACTTTCAGAAAGTGTTCAAAACCCTGTTTGAAGCTGACGATTATTGTGACCTGCTTATTGAACAGGATGTAGAAGATCCGCTGGAAGCCCGCATTGAAATTAAGGCACAGCCACGCGGTAAGCGGCCATCCGGTATTTCACAGCTTTCCGGTGGGGAGAAAACACTGACGGCTATCGCCCTTCTTTTCGCTATTTACCTGGTGAAGCCTTCTCCGTTTTGTGTTTTGGATGAGGTGGACGCTCCGCTTGATGATGCCAACATTGAGCGATTTGCCAAGATGATTAAGGAATTCAGTGAAGACACTCAGTTTATCATCATTACCCACAACAAAAAGACAATGAGCAAAGCCGAGATGATGTATGGGGTGACCATGCCAACTACCGGAGTTAGTCGTTTAGTTGGGGTGAAGCTGGACGAAGTGGAAGACGTGCTCTGAGAATATTGAATAAGGAACATTCAACATTGAATGTTGAAGTTTAGTTGGTTTGCAGCGGATTGTTAATCCTAATTCCAAACCTGACTCCAATCACTAACCCTAACTCCACACCTCTCTCCGATAGCTCTGCGTCGGAGCGAATTTTTGCCAGATTCTTTTTAAAAGCTCCCAAACCAATATATTCACGTCATCATCATTTTCTGAATCAACCTATTAGCTATGAAGTGTCGCATTCCGGTTTTTCTGATTTTATCCTTTCTTCTGATTGCTTGTCAGCCTCAAAAAAAACAGCCAGATTTTGACTCGCTTCCACTTTCAGCTCAGTCTATTTCTATGCTGGGCGACACGCTAAAAACGAATATTCAGGGCATTCCCGAACGGTATTTAATTCGGATAGATTCGCTCAGCAAGCTGGCTTTTCAGGAAGAACGCATGGTGGATCACATGATTTGGGAAGCCCGGAAAACCGCTTATGCCGGAGATTACCGCCAGGCAGTTGAGCTTTTCACCGATGCCATCAACCAATTTCCCAAAGAGCCAAGATTATTCCGGCACCGCGATCACCGATACATTACGCTCCGGGCTTTTGATTCAGCCATTGATGATTTTCAACAGGCTGCAAAGCTTTTTGAGGGCCAGCCCGACATCATCGAAAAAGACGGTCTGCCAAACAGTCAAAACATACCACTTAGCACCCTTCAGACTAATACATGGTATCACCTTGGGCTGGCGCATTACCTGAAAGGGGAATATGAGCAAGCCAATCTGGCTTATGAAAATGGGCTTCAGGTATCCGGCAACACAGATATGCGTGTGGCTTTTTTATACTGGAAGTATATGACGCTGCGAAAACTCGGGCGGGATGCTGAAGCCGGTGCTTTACTCGACCAGGTTTCTCCCGATATGGAACTGATTGAAAATACCAGCTATCATGAATTGTTAATGGTGTTCAAAGGGGTTTTTACTCCGGATGAAATTATCACGGAAGAAAACTCCGAACTTGATAATGCTACTCTTGGGTACGGACTCGGATTCTGGCATCACATTAATGGCCGGGAAGAAAGGGCTAATGAAATCTGGCAAGGGGTACATGAAGCCGGAAACTGGGCGGCCTTTGGCTACATTGCCAGCGAGGCTGAATTGGCTAGGTTTTAATATTTACTTCACCGAATAAGAGCACTCAAACAAAGTGTGAAAGTGTTAACGTAAATAACACCATACTTCACGTTAACACCTTCGCACTTTAAGACGTTATTCTAATTCCCCACAAAGAACACGGCATTCCCGAACAGCAGCTTGCCATTGTGCCAGAAACCTCGGAACAGGGGGTTATCAACCATATACACTACGTGACCTGCCCCCATATCCTGAACACCGAAAGCAAGCGTGTGCTCCAGTGATTCCTTCGCTTTATTTCCCGCAAAACCGCTGCGATGAGCTCCCTTTTTGGCCGCTCCAACATTCCACCCGTTTGCAAGATAATCAAAAGCAGAAGACCCCAGTTTCAGTGACATGTAATCCTCATCATATCCAAAGGCTAATGGGTGTGAGGTATCCAACGAAATCTCGAAGATGCTGCCGGGATTAAAATACTGTGCCCGCTCGCGTGAAGCTTCCCCATACTTTTGGAGTTTGTCTTCGGGCTCTTCACTTTCCTCGTTCTCCCGCTCTTTTCTTTTCAAGTTGAAGCCATCCTTCCCGGCTAAGTCATTATTGGCACTTCCAACGGCAATTAAGGTTCCGCCGGAACGAATCCATTCTTTGATGGCATCCATTTCTCCGTTACCGATGGCACTACCATAAGTATCCGGCAGAATGAGTACATGATATTCATCCCAATTAACGGAACCCACATCATCTGCATTAATCAGGTTTACAGGATAGTTGATTTGCTGATCGAAGTAATTCCAGATATGCCCCACCATGTTAGAGCTGGTTCCCGCACCGGAAAGCAATGCCACCTTAGGCTTCTCGATATAGCGGACATAAGATGATCCAAAATCTTTACCGGAATCCACAAAACCCGTAGCTACGGGGGTAATAATCCGGTTCAACAAGTTTGCCTCATCCTTCACGATCTCATCAAATTTATCACCGAGCCTTTCATTTCCATTGCGTGTAATAATTAACGTACCGGGAGCATATTCTTTTCCGTTCAGGGTGAAGGCCTTTTCAGCATACCGAACGGCAACGCCTTCATCCAGCAATCGGGCAAGATATCTCAAGTCTTCGATAGAGTTCCATTTTGCGAGATAAGCATACGGCTTGTCGATAACAGGAGTGAGCTCATCCTCCATACTCATGGAAAGGGGCTCGGTATCCAACTGTCCTTTGATTGCATAGCCATCTACTCCATAGGCATAATGCATTTCCCAGGCGGTGATATCGTACGTGAGCGAATCTGCAAGCTCCGGCTTAGGCTCAAACAACACCCGAACCAGCGTTCCCTTGGGCTGATACGTACTGATCACGTAGTCACCTTCCTCAATGGAAACCCGACCGGTTTCACCCGTTCTGTAATCATATCCGTTTGCATTGGAAGAACGGCTCGCCACCCCAAAATCGATGCGCTGATTTACCAGGTATCTTAGCAGCCGGGATACTTTATCCGGGTTGCTGCTCTTTTTCACCACAAAGGTTTTATATTCTCCGGCTCCGTTTCGGTTGGTATTGGTGAAATAATCAGAAAACTCCTGAATCACCCGTTTCGAATTTTGAGCGGTAATTTCCACGGTGGACAATCCGCTTACAGTATGGTGTGTCAAACGATCATTCAGTGTAAGCGTATCGCCTTCGGCTGTAATCACTCCTCGTCCGGCAGAACTATGTCCGGCCTGCTCGTACGTCATCCCGATAGCCCCGTTAAATGTAGGCCAGGTATCCCCGTAGCTTGGGTAGAACAGGTCAAATACCTCGCGGGTAAAGTACAGCCAGTTTTCTTCATCAAAATATTTGGCGTGGTTTTTTCCAATCATGGTCTGAAACTGCCGCTGCCAGTCTGTGATCGCCATATGGAATGGTTCTGCAGCAGGTGCAAAATAATATGGTGAATTGTATCCCTGCTCGTGAAAATCCACATGCACATGAGGCATCCACTCGTTATAAACGCGGATTCGCTGCTGACTCTCCACCTGTGTTTGCCAGGCCCAATCACGGTTCAGATCAAAATAATAGTGATTAGTTCTGCCTCCGGGCCATGGCTCATTGTGCTCTCGGGTTTCCGGATGCACGTTTTTATTCTCCCCAACCACACTGCGATACCAGTTTACATAGCGATCACGACCATCAGGATTTACCATCGGGTCCATAATTACAACTGTATTTTCCAGATCGTTGGCGTTCTCTGTAATCAGTTTATAAACAGTATTCAATGCCGCCTCACTGGAAGAAGTTTCGTTACCGTGCACGTTATAGCTCAGCCATACAATCGCCTTTTGGTTGGGCGTTGGAGTTCCTGCTTCCAGGTCGGCCAGTTTTAAATTATTGGTTCGGATTTCATCCAGATTTTGGTGATTGGCCTCGGTTGTAACCACGGCATACATCAGCTCACGTCCTTCATTGGTGATTCCGTATTGGGTAAGTGAAACCATAGGTGATTCGTCAGCCACATGCTGAAAGTAATTCATCACTTTATAATGGGGCGTCCATTTTTCGCCTAATTCATACCCTAAAAACTCAGCCGGCGACTGAAGCTGAGCGAACGTACTTCCGGTTAACATTAAACAAGCTGTAACAGCTGCCAAAACAAATTTCTTCATACTTCCGGGATAATTAATTTCTTTCTTAAGTTGGTTAATGGTAGGTATTCAAAAGCGAGTGCACAAGTAAATTTTGGGAAGTCAGTTCAGTGCCTGAAAACGATGCTCCAAAATTTTATGGTAAGCTTCTTTTTTTTCGTCTGATAAGAATGATTTGCTAATAATTTTTCTAAACTCAGTTTTATTTTTCTTCATTTTCTCAATTAGAGACTCAATTTGCTTGTTATTCAAGCCAATATGCTTTCCATATTTTCGAAACGTACTCCTGTGAAAATTACTTTTTTTGCCGGTTAAAGTAAGCGCCAATTCTTCCGGATCTTTTTCTTCCGGTATTACAAGACGAGTAGAAAGCAGATCATAAGCAGGAGATAACTTCCATCCCAACATAGGATCTTTAAATAAAGAAAAGTTCTTCAAATGCATATCGCCGTTACCTGTCAGGTAGGTAAACAGTATCAGCTCAAAAAACCGGGTGAGGTCAAATACCGGGTTTTCCGAATACTTCTTTATAATTTTTGCTATCTGCTCGTGAGAGCCTTTATATTTGTCTTCTGTCATTCGGCCGGATAGCTGACACATATCCTCCATTGCAAATTTCTTACTTCTGTCATCCCGATCTATTCGTTTTGTTATATAAGCCTTTTCTCCCGAAGCAAGATATATGAGCCCGCACCTTACAACTTCAATACCTGCAGCTTCTGCCATTAACATTGTACAATGTTCATTCTCGGGTAATTCCGGCCAATGATTGGAAGGAGGTTTTAGAATAAAACGCCCCCATAAACCCACAATGGTCAATTTATTTGACTCTTTTGTTTTCTTTTGAATTTCTAAGGAAAGCTTTGCCTGCACTCCCGGAACAGTGACCCTTTGATGGACTGATTTTTTGGCTAATTCATTTAACTCCTCAAAATTATACTCCAACTCCGGCTCAACCTCATTTCCAAACATTTCTTTCAGACATTTAGAATGATAGTTTTGTGTGCCCTCAACCGTTTCCAGGCAAATAAGACACCTGCTCATAATTCCCTCACGCTAACATTTCCTATTGTATCTTTGCAGCTTACAAGAAGCAACCCCATTCGATCCCTGGGGTTAACTTTCCAGGTGTCCTCAACAACACTTAAAAGCCAGCCTTCGGGAATCAATCCATCAAAAAACGGAAACAAGGTATTTGACTCATATGCCTGCTCGCTGAGAGGAAGGGTCAAACTAACCGGCTCACTTTCATTTTTTGATAAGTACCCCTTATCATATTGAAATTGATATCCTTTTTCTGTCTCTCTAAGAGTTCCGGCTATTTTATCATTTACTAATATGGTTGCTTTTCTATAACTCATCTCGATCATTTATTCTTATTGGCCCCATTTTATAACCAAATAAAACCAGCACCTGATTCACTTTATCCAGCTGCAAAGTTTCCTTTCCCTGTTCTAAATCACGAATAAATCTCAACCCTACTCCTGCTCGTTCAGCTAATTCCTTTTGGGTTAATCCCAATTGGTCGCGACGTTTTTTTACAAATTTGATTAACTCTTTGTTGCCTGAGCGCATAATGATTATACCTTTACGGGTATATTATTAGGAAATTTAACATCATTATACCTTTTCGGGTATAAAATTGCAATATAGTTTTATTTTATATCCGTTCGGGTATATTTATGATTTTGTAAGCCCTTTTCAACTGCTGCCATTCCCTATTATCAAATCTGTTATCTTTTGTGTATGATTAATCAAAAGTCCCAAATCAATCTTACAGCGTGATTATAAGCAGCAGTAACAGTCAGGTTGCCCCTATCAAACGCATCGCCGCCATCGACATTGGCACCAACTCTTTCCACGCCATTATAGTTGATGTTTACTCCGACGGCAGCTTCCGAACGCTCGACAAACTCAAAGAAATGGTTCAGCTGGCCAAAGGCGGAATGGGCAAACGCCTTTCGGATGGAGCTTTCAAACGCGGGTTAACCGCTCTCCGAAACATCAAACGACTTGCTGACAGCTACGAGTGTGAAGAAATTCTGGCCTACGCAACCAGTGCCATTCGGGAAGCAGAAAACGGTGGGGAGTTCATTCAAAAAAGCATTGATGACATTGGTATTAAAATGAATGCCATTCCCGGCCGTGTTGAAGCCGAGCTGATTGGACTGGCGGTCCGACATGGAGTGAAGCTCACTGAAGAACCGGTATTGATGGCTGATGTAGGCGGCGGTAGCGTGGAGTTTCTTATCGGTAATGAGAATGAATTCTTTTATACCGCCAGCAAGAAAATCGGGGTTTCTCGAATGACGGAAATCTTCAAGCCTGCTGATCCCATCACCGAAGAAGACATTAAAAAGCTGGAAGCCCATTACGAAGAACAACTCCGGGATGTGGCCCAGGCATTTGCTCAGCACCGTACGGATACCATTATTGGATCTTCGGGTACCATGGAGAACATTGCACAGATGATTGCCGCCCGCAAGGATAAGTCTATTGATGTTACGCTGAATGAGATGGAGTTTTCGGCTGAAGAGTTTAAAAAGTTCTATGATTGGTTTATCACACTCACCAAAAAAGAACGGAAAAATGTAGCCGGACTTGATACCAAACGGGCAGGTTTTATCAATAC
This sequence comes from Gracilimonas sp. BCB1, assembly GCF_040117685.2. Lineage (NCBI taxonomy): Bacteria > Pseudomonadati > Balneolota > Balneolia > Balneolales > Balneolaceae > Gracilimonas > Gracilimonas sp. BCB1. The sequence goes on from NZ_JBEDYP020000007.1 coordinate 65,541, forward strand.
CGGAGTGGTGTTGCTGGACTTTCTGATCCAAAAGTTTGGAATTAAAAACGTAAAGATCTCATCTCAGGCACTGCGTGAAGGGATTGTAATTCGTTACCTGAAAAAAGACATGATTGGGCTGCAGTGGTCGGGTGCTTTTGCTGATCCAAGGCGCAGAAGTGTGTTTGAATTGCTTAGAAAAACAAACTGGCACGAAGCGCATTCCCGCCATGTTGCCAATATGGCCCTTACCATTTTTGATGCTCTGGAAGATGAACTTGAGCTGACTTTGAACGACCGTGAACTGCTGGAATATGCCAGCTACCTGCATGATATAGGGTATTATATTTCTCACTCCAAACACCACAAACACGCTCTATATATCATCCGCCATTCTGATTTGAAGGGTTTTAAGGAAGACGAGATCGAGATCATCGCTAATGTAGCTCGTTACCACCGGCGTTCAACCCCCAAAAAAAGGCACGGCGAATACTGGAAAATGCCACCGGCCATTCGAAAGCGAATACGAAAACTCTCAGGAATACTGAGGGTGGCTGACGGTTTGGATCGCAGTCACTACCAAAACGTTAAAGACCTGCAGGTTTTTTCAGATGAAAAACAGATTAAGCTGAATATTAGAACAGAGGGCGAGCCCTATCTGGAAATTTGGGGAGCTGAACGTAAATCTGATCTGCTAAAGGAAGTGACAGGCAAGAAAATTAACATTGAACGGGTGATTGAACCGGCTTATATCGGTTAATAAAAAAGCTCCGACGCTGAACGTCGGAGCGATATCAAGTTTCTAATAAAGCGTAGGTCGGACAGGCTGTCCGATCTACGTTTTTTGAGACATCCATCCCAAATGGGAAACAGCGCAAGCGGACGCTTGCGCTGTTTTCTCAATAATTACTATGACTTAATCACCGAAAGAACCGGCAGGCCCGGGAAATACAACAGGACTTTCAAAGCCGTCTTCTGATACACTGGCTACCCCGAAGTAATAATTGTCGATAACTACGTTCTCGAGGGTGTGCTCGGTTTTATCGGCCGGAACAAACACACTTTTCTGCCATTGGTTGGCATCTGTAAGCCGCCAGTAGATTTTATATCCGGCCAGCTGAGGGTTTTGCTCAGCATCCAAAGCCTTCCACTTTAGTGTAGTGCTCGGACGTACGGCTCCGCCAATTTCTACCTCTGCCGGGGGACTTGGAGCCCAGCTCATCGCCGCCATAACCACGGCGTTCAAACCGGTTAGCTTGGCTGCAAAATCGAATTCTACTTCATCGAGCACATCACCATACTCAATACCGTCTTCGGTGCGTAAATCCTGATGCTGACGGTTGTAGTCTTCGTTGGTTTCCATGATACGAACCCCGGGAAAACCGGCTTCATTAAACGGACGGTGATGTCCACCACGGCCAAAACGATCGAGCCGGTAAATCATCATCACATCCAGGTTACGGATGTACAGGTCGGCCATTTTATCTACGTAACGAGCCAGGTTTCGCGATGGAGAATCTACTTCGCCACCGGTATATCGACGAATGGTGGCTTCCCGCTCTGTTTCTACTGCACGGGTCCCTTCTGAAAATACCCGGGCAGTGGTGTTGTCAATCACCTGATTGATGCCCTGTATATTCCCAATCATATCATTATTCAAAACCCCTTTGATATCCCAGCCTTTTTCCCTGGCATGGGCTGCTAAAATCTGACCTCCAAACAAGCCCTGCTCTTCGCCAGACAATGCCGCATACATGACAGACCCTTCAAACTCATAATTCGTCAAAATACGGGCCGACTCTAACACACCGGCTACTCCGGAAGCATTGTCGTTGGCACCGGGAGATTCGGATTCCCCATCCAGTGCATCAGATACGCGGGAATCGATATCACCGCTCATTACCACGAACCGGTTAGGATCGGCGGTTCCTCGCTGTATGGCAATTACATTAACAACGTTGGTTGGTTCCGGTATGCGACTTGTTCCTTCAATTACATCACTGACATAAAAAACCTCGAGGCAACCTCCGCATTCTTCAGAAATACGTTCAAACTCAGCCTTAATCCAGCGTCGGGCAGCGCCAATGCCACGGGTATCTGAGGTTGTATCGGATAAGGTGTGTCGTGTCCCAAAACTGACAAGCTTGGAAATATCGGCTTCAATTCGATCAGCAGAGGGAGCTGCACCGATTTCCCGGAGTACTTCCATTTCCGGTGTTTGGGCTTGGGCAAATCCCGCAAAAACAGAAATAAAGAGAAGGGAAAGAGCAGTAGCTTTAAATGATTTCATAAATTTAGTTTTTGTTGAGGTTATCATGCGAACGCTTCAAATCGTCCGGTGTCTTATTATCCTGGTTCAAATATTCTTTCAGGTTTTCCTGGAACTTAACCTGAGCTTTTAGTCCAGCCCGGTGTCCGAAAAAAGCCCCTGATCCACAGGCTATAATTACTGTAAACATAAAAGTGAGCTTTGAATCTCCCAGTCCGGCATCATAAATCTGAACCCAAACCAAGGGGGCAATGGCAACCAGAAGTGCAAAAATGTAGGGAACAGGATTCGGCCCTTGTAAACGCCTCATAAACCGACGGCCTGAGAGAAAAACCAAATTCAAATATACCAACCCAAAGCCTAAAAGCACAAGCAGGCCTACATAGGAAGGGTTACTTATCATCCCTAAAAATTCAGAAGAAATGAGCGTGAAGGCAGCTGAAATCATTAAAATTCCGGAAGCGTAAAAAATAAACCGTGGTAAATTATCCAAAACGTTTTACAGGGGTTGAATTGGGGTTTTTTAGACAAGCTGAAATTCCTAAAAACGCACCCCAAATTCCAATGCTAACATATTTTTTAACGCCTGTCTCAGAGAAATAGCTATTTAGCGGTCAACCAATTCTCAGGATTGAGGTTTTCGTTGCCACGACGGACAAGGAAAAAGATAACTTCACCTAATTCAGACTGACTGGTTCCTGACAAGCCCAGCTGCTGTCCGCGTTCAAGAATAGAACCCACTTCCACATCAATGCGGCTTAAATTTCCGTAGGCAGTGTAATACGAACCGTGCTTTACAAACACCACATCACCATAACCGGGCAAGGGTTGAATGCGGAATACATACCCGTCAGATACAGCTTTTACAGGGGAGGCCGCATCGGCTACAATATCAATACCCGGATGTTCGGTTACCGTACCATAAAGAGGGTTTCGAACACGGCCGAATTTTTTGGCAACCGTTTTACTGTTTACCGGCCATGGAAGACCGCCTTTGGCCTGAGCAAAAGAATTTTCATACGTCAGCAGCACTTCATCGCTCACAAAGTTTTCGCGTACAATGGGACGGGAGTATTTTTCAACTTCATCAGCTCGGCGGGCAGCATCTGCGATATTGCGGGCTTCCTCAAGGCGACGAATACGTTCATTTTCAGCTTCACGCAGTTCCTCCTCTTCAGAGATCAGGTTGGTAAAGGTACTTTCCAGGTTTTCTTTTTCCTGCCGGGTTTTTCGAAGCTCCTCAAGCCAGGTGCTGCGCTCCTGCTTAATTTTCTCTACCGTTGCCTGCTGTTGTTGCCGCTGATCACCAAGTTCTTCCTTTTCCTCCCGGATCTCACTTATCACCTGCTGATTTTTTTTGTAACTGTCCTGTAAATCATCTTTTACCTGATCCAGCTCCTTCTTATTAATTTTGATCAGCTCAGCTTGCTTTGTCTTTTGCTCTTCGAACCGTTGCAGATAATTTGACCGAACCAACATTTGGTTAATGGACTCTGAAGTGAGCAGCAGTTCCAGGTTGCCGGCCCTGCCGTTTTTATAGGCGTACAGAATAATTTCCTTATAATTATCAATTAGCTGTTCCAGCTCCTGCTCTCGGAGTTCAATCTCTTTTTCGGTGAGCTGAATCTCAGCTTCAATCTGGCTCTGTTCTTCCTGCAGGCTGTTTATTTTGTCATCCTGTAGAGCAATGAGATTGTTCAAAGACTGAAACTGCTCAAATGACTTATCAAATCGTTCTTCAGCCTGACTAACCCGCTGCTGGTAATTCCTTATACGTGCTTCCAGTACATTAATTTCAGCACGTGTGTTTTCCTGGCGCTTAAGCAGCTCCTCTCTTTTCTCCTGATAGGTTTGAGCGAAAGACTCTGCCCCCATCAGTAAAGCCAAAATCAAAACTCCAATAATGCGGATGCCACTTTTCGCCTTCATATTCTTTGAATTATGATGTCGTTTGGAATATCCATTTCCAGATTTAATTTACCCGGATTAACCTCAAGGCTTCTTACCAAAAATACGACCCGGGAATCTCCGTCTGCGCTAAAGATCGTTATTTTTCTTGGTAAAGTGAATCCGTTCAGTTCACCGTAACTTTCGTAAATAATGCGGGAGTAGGGAGCCAGTCCTCGCCGGCTTTGATCCACCTGCTGAACCCGGCCATTTTCCTTATTCACAAAAACCCGGGCTCCGTTTTTTAACCGCAGCTGATAGGAATTATTGCTTTCCCAGACAGACTGAACGTCTTCCGCATTCACCTTATAATTCAACAGGTCAAGAATATTGATGGAAGCAAGCTCATTCAGGCTGGTCATCCGGCCATCGTAGATGGATATTTTCTGGGCGATTTTATCCAGTTTGTTATAAATCAGAATGGAATCACTATCCACCAGCATCTGCCCGCCTTCAATACCGATTCGGTTTTGGAAAGTGAGCAGACTCAACTCCCTGTTTGCCTGAAAATCGATGGTCACCCGGTCGCTGTTTCCGGGCTCACTCACCAATGCCCTGCCCTTACCTTTTAAGGACTTCAGCTCGGTTGAGTAATTCGGAATTTTAGAGACTATTTCCTTTTTGGGGATATCCACACGGGTAAAATCCCCCTCGGTAACCAATCGGGTTGACGTACATGAACTAAGAATAAATCCAAGTCCCAATACGGTTAAAAGTGAAAGACGAGATCGAAACTTCACGTTAATTTATTTTATCCTGCAAGTGTGTTCGGGTTGAATCTTTTTCCAGCGCTTGCTGCCACCAACTACGGGCCTCCTCCATGTTTCCGAGCTGTTCTTCCACATCGCCCATATGCTCGAGCACTTCTGCGCTGGCTGCTCCGGTTTTTATCGAAGCGTCAATGAATCTTTTTGCCCGATCGTAATCACCCAGCTTAAAATACACCCAGCCTACCGTATCCAGATAAGCAGCATTCTCGGGGGCTACCTCAATAGCTTTTAGTGCTAATTCTTTGGCTCGTTCCAGGCTTTCTCCCCGAACCGATAAATTATACGCGTAGTTATTCATCGCATTGTCGTTTTCAGGATCATAGCGCAGGGCCAGCTCATATGCTTCATCCGAGGCTTCATGCTTTTCGAGGTTTGCCCTCACATCACCCAGCGTACTGTACACAATCGATTTGAATGGGCGGCGAGCCGGGGCGCGGGTTGCATTCTGCAGCCATTCTTCTGCTTTTCGGTTCTGATCGGTAAGCATGTACGCACTCCCTACAAAAAACTGAATAAAGGCATCATCAGGCACCGACTCATCCGCTTTTTGGCCTACATCGATGGCCTCCTCATATCGCTCCTGACTCATTAGCAGCTGCAGCCGCTGCCTCCAGGCAATATCATCTTCTGGGAGCAACTCGTTTGCCCGCTCGAGATTCTCAAGGGCTTTTTCGGGTTGAGCCGTTTGAGCATAGAACTCCCCTGCAAGGGTGAAAGCCGGTCCGTAACCAGATTCACTTTCCGTGAGAGCATCTAACACGCGTTCGGTTTCAATTCTCAGTTGAATGTTTTGGGAATCCTGCTGAACCCTGGCATACAAAAACCGGGCAATGTTCATTTTATCCTCAGCCTCAATCAACGGATCACCAATAAAATCCGTAAGCAGGGTGCCGGCACTGTCCCATTTCTGTTCGTCCAGGTAAATACCGGCCAGGTTTATGAGTGATTGCGGGTCCCGCGCATTTCGATTCAGAGCATCCGACAGTACATTCTTGGCTGAATCCCGCTCACCGTTTCTCACATAATATTCACCCAGCATATTCAGCATTTCCAAATTATCCGGGTCTATTTGTCGCACTTTTTCAAGCTGAGCCACGGCTGAGTCAGGTACAGCAAGCGCTTCGAAATTCCTGAACTTCATTAAAAGCACCTGAATATCGGGGCCTGTAAGCTTCAGGATTTCATCAAGCGTCTCATTCGACTTCAGGAACTCTCCATAATCATTATAGGTGTCGGCGAGCATATACAGGGCATCGAAATCATCGGGGTAAAAATTCAGCAAGGTGATCAGCTCATCCAGCGTAGCTTGATTTCGGCCGGCTGCACGGTAGATCTGGGCCAGTTTCAGCCGATACCATTTATTTTCAGGTTCTGCCTCAACGGCCTGCTTTCCGAACAGAGCAGCGTTAGGGAGATCGTCCAGCTGCAGATAGGTATCAGCCAGTGCGTAGTTTACACCCGAAGCTGCCTCCAGATTTCGGCGTGCTGCCAGAAATAATTCTCTGGCTTTTTCAAATTCTTCGTTCTCAAATGCTTCCATCCCCTGAATATAAGATGCCTTACCGGCCAGCTGAGCATCGGACTGAATCTGAGCCATCGCCGGGGCACATCCCAAAAAAAGGATCGAAAATAAAAAGGTCTGGAAAAATTTCATGGCATTCATAACAACGGTAAGTATAACAGGAAAGTGTGATTTATGCTCACCTGCTTCCTCAACAAAAAAGAGCCGGATGGGATGTCCGGCTCTTTTGCTCTTTCAGCTTTGATGCTGCTTCTCTTTTCATGAATAGTGAAAGCAGAATGAAAGTTATGCGGGTTTTCGTTCCCAAATGTTAAAATCTATCTCAGGGGTTGTTTATAAGCTGACGCATTTGTTAAATTCAAGCCATGCAAATTTTCTGTGCACATAGGATCAATCTTACCACACTCCGGCGGAGCCTCCGACGGCGGTAACCACATTTTTATAGTTGCTTCATAGCAACTCTCATCTTTTAGCCGCAAGATCCTGAACCAACTTCTTCCCTGACAGAAGTCTATTCATTTCCTAATTCACTCTATTTATTTACCAACATGTCCGTAAAGATTCATATCGCTTCCGAGCCTCATACCGCTTATGCCAATGATATTTGTGCCATGATCGAATCTGCTGCCCGCCAGCGCGGCACCGGTATCGCCAAGCGTAAACCGGAATACATCACCAAAAAAATCAGAAACGGAAATGCCGTAATTGCCCTTGATGGCGAAACGCTGGTCGGCTTCTGTTATATCGAAATTTGGGAGGATAAAAAGTATGTGGCTAACTCCGGCCTTATTGTAAACCCGGATTACCGCGGGCAGGGAATCGCCAAGAAAATAAAGGCTAAAGCATTTGAACTGTCCCGAAAGAAATACCCTGATTCAAAATTATTCGGAATAACCACCAGCCTGCCGGTAATGAAGATAAACTCAGACCTCGGCTACAAGCCCGTAACTTTTTCTGAACTCACCCGCGACGAGACCTTCTGGAGCGGCTGCCAAAGCTGTCCCAACTATGATATCCTGACCCGAAATGAACGTAAGAATTGCCTGTGCACGGGAATGTTATTTGATCCAAAGCATCCTAACAATAAACCCAAAGAAGAACGCCAAAAGAATGTGGCCAAATATTATCGCTGGGTGCGTTTAAAGACTGCCCGGTTCCTAAAGTTCTTTAACCCTATAAACTTGTTTTAATAACCATCTAAAAATCATTCCTGCGAAGGCAAGAATCCAGATCCCGGCTCAAGTCCGGCTGACCTTGAAAAGAATCTATATTGTATCATGAATAAAAAGAAAAAAGTATTACTCGCCTTCAGTGGCGGACTCGACACCACCTATTGTGCCATTTGGCTGACTAAAGATCAGGGCTATGACGTCTATACTGCAGCCGTAAACACCGGCGGCTTTGATGAAGCCGAAGAAAAAGTACTGGCTAAAAAAGCCAAAAACCTGGGTATCAAAAACCATGTGATGCTGAATGTGGAAGATGAATTCTACCAAAAAGGCATCAAATATCTGATTTTTGGTAATGTACTTAAGAATCACACCTACCCGCTTTCGGTGAGTGCAGAACGAGTGTTTCAGGCGGTCGCCCTTGCCGAATATGCCAAAGAAATCGGGGCCGATGCCATCGCACACGGAAGTACTGGTGCAGGAAATGATCAGGTTCGTTTTGATCTTATCTTCCAGGTGATGGCTCCTGATATCGAGATCATTACACCCATCCGCGACCAGAAATTGAGCCGTGAAGAAGAGGTGGAATACCTGAAGTCACACGGTGTTGACCAGGAATGGGCAAAGGCAAAATACTCCATCAACAAAGGACTTTGGGGAACTTCGGTGGGAGGAGCAGAAACGCTGACTTCTCATAAAGGGCTACCTGAAGGAGCCTGGCCAACGGAGGTCAATAATCAGGATTCGTTAGAGGTAGAACTCGGTTTTGAACACGGTGAACCAATAATGATTAACGGTGAACGGTTTTCGCCTGTCGAATTGATAAAAAGACTCAACAAACTCGCTTCACCGTACGGAATCGGACGGGATATCCACGTGGGTGATACCATCATCGGTATTAAAGGTCGCGTTGGATTTGAGGCAGCCGCTCCCATGATCATCATCAAAGCCCACCAGCTTTTGGGAAAGCATACGTTGGGGAAATGGCAGCTGTACTGGAAAGATCAGCTTGCCGAATGGTACGGGATGCTGATGCACGAAGGCCAATACCTGGATCCCGTAATGCGAAACATCGAAATATTTCTGGAAGACACACAGAAAACCGTATCCGGTAAGGTATTTGTGAAACTTGAGCCCAAGCGATTTGAGCTGGAAGGCATTGAATCTGAAAATGATTTGATGGGCAGTAAAGCCGGTCAGTATGGGGAAATGAACAACGCCTGGAGCGGCGAAGATGTGAAAGGCTTCACCAAAATTCTGGCTAACTCCATGCTCATTCAACAAAAAGTACAGAACCATGATTAAAGCAGGCATTATAGGCGGAGCCGGATATACGGCCGGAGAGCTGATCCGAATTTTACTCCATCACCCTCAGGCAGAAATAGAAAGCGTAGTGAGCCAAAGTCATAGTGGCAAATTTCTATACGCCGCCCATCCTGATCTGGAAGGAGATACAAATCTGAAATTTGATTCCGAATTATCTCAGCATGCAGATGTGGTTTTCCTTTGCTCGGGACATGGAAAATCCAAAGCAGTTTTTGAAGGAACTACGATTCCAGTAGCAGCCAAAGTTATTGACCTAAGCTCAGACTATCGCATTAAAGGCGAACATGATTTTGTGTACGGGCTGCCTGAGCTGAATCGTGATGTCATCAAGCCGGCCAACTACGTTGCCAATCCCGGTTGTTTTGCAACCTGCATTCAGCTATGCCTGCTCCCTCTGGCAAGCGAGAACTTACTCAACAAGCCGGTTCATGTAACGGCCATCACCGGGAGCACGGGCGCCGGACAAAACCCAACTGATACCACGCATTTCAGCTGGCGAAGCAACAATGCTTCGATTTACAAACCACTGAATCATCAGCATTTAGGGGAGATCAAGCAGAGCTTGGAGCAGCTTCAGCAAGGGTTCAATCAACCTATGCATTTCATTCCAATGCGAGGAGCTTTTACAAGAGGAATTTTAGCTGTTTGCTATACTGAGCTGAGTGAACCGGTTGATAGCATCAAAAAGCTGTATCAGGATTATTATGAGGATCATCCATTTGTGACTATCTCAGATTCCTCCCCAGAAATTAAGCGAGTGGTTGCCACCAACAAAGCCCTCATTCATATTCAAAAGGAAAACGGGCAAGTATTAATTACCGGTGTAATCGACAACTTACTGAAAGGCGCTTCCGGTCAGGCCGTGCAAAACATGAATTTACTATTCGGCTTTAACGAAGCTGCCGGACTTAACCTCAAAGCCACCGCATTCTGATGAACCTGTTTCAAGTATATCCCCTGTTTGATGTGGAGCCGGTGAAGGCGAAAGGCAGCTATGTGTATGATGCCTCCGGGCAAAAATACCTCGATTTCTATGGCGGGCATGCCGTGATTTCCATCGGCCATTCACACCCGCATTATCTGGATCGCATTAGTACACAGCTTAATGATATTGGCTTCTACTCCAACTCCGTGCCCATTGGTATTCAGCAGAAACTGGCAAAAAAGCTGGGGCATCTTTCCGGCTACCAAGACTGGAATTTATTCCTTTGCAATTCCGGTGCCGAGGCTAATGAGAATGCGTTGAAAGTTGCCTCGGCTTACAACGGTCGTAAAAAAGTATTGGCTTTTAAAGGAGCTTTCCATGGTAGAACATCTCTGGCCGTGGCAGTCACGGACAATCCAAACATCGTGTTTCCGGTGAATGAAGGGGCTGAAGTTGTACGATTTGAATTCAATGACTTTGAAGGTGTTGAAGAAGCCCTGCAAAAAGAAGATATCAGCTCCGTCATTATTGAAGGAATTCAGGGAGTGGGAGGGATTGAAAGTCCGTCACCCGAGTTTTTTCACCATCTGCAAAGTCTATGTAAGGCTACCGACACTGTACTTATTCTGGATGAGGTACAGTCTGGCTTTGGCCGTACCGGGAAGTTTTTCGCCCATCAGCTGTTCGGGGTTGAACCGGATATAATTTCTATGGCCAAAGGCATGGGGAATGGGTTTCCAGTTGGTGGCGTAATGATTCACCCTAAATTTGAGGCATCGTTCGGAATGCTGGGTACCACTTTTGGTGGAAATCACCTGGCTTCTGCAGCCTCTCTTGCCGTTTTAGAAGTGCTGGAGCAAGAGCAGCTGATGAAAAATGCTGAACAACTTGGCACTTACCTGAAACAGGAATTAGCAAAGCTTCCCAAAGTTCAGGATGTACGCGGATTCGGGCTGATGATTGGAGTTGAGTTTGATCAACCGGTTGCTGAATGGCGAAAACAGTTACTATACAAGCACCACATCTTCACCGGTTCTTCATCAAATAAAAATGTACTTCGGTTGCTCCCCCCGCTAAGTATTGGACAAGAAGAATGCCATGAATTAATCAAAGCTTTGAAGGAGGTTCTGAAATGAAATCATTCCTGTCTATTAACGATGTAGAAATCCTTTCGGCACTTGTTAAAGACGCTCTGGAAATCAAGAAGAATCCACATGTGTACAAGGAGCTCGGCCGAAATAAATCCATGTGCCTCATTTTTCTGAATCCAAGTCTCAGAACCCGGCTCAGTTCTCAAAAGGCAGCCTTTAACCTTGGGCTGCAAACGGCTGTGCTGGATGTGGGAAGTCAGGGCTGGCAGCTGGAATTTGCGGATGGGGTCAAAATGGACTCCGACAAAGCCGAACACATTAAGGAAGCTGCCGCTGTAATAGGTTCCTACTTTGATGTGGTGGCCATTCGTGCCTTTGGCAAGCTGGAAAACCGCGATGAAGATTACAGCGAACAGGTGATCGAATCCTTCAAAAAATTCTGTCCTGCCCCGATTATAAATATGGAATCGGGAACCGGCCATCCGCTTCAGGCACTTGCCGATCTTATCACCATAGAAGAACATAAAATTGTGGGTAAGCCTAAAGTAGTTCTCACCTGGGCACCTCACCCAAAAGCCCTGCCACAAGCCGTGGCTAATTCATTCTCGCGATGGATGCAGGCCGCTGATTTTGATCTGACGATCACTCACCCCGAAGGCTACGAGCTGGCGGATGAAGCTGTTGGAGATGCCAAAGTGGAGTATGATCAGTCTAAAGCTTTTGAAGAGGCTGATTTCGTCTATGCCAAAAACTGGAGTAGTTATACGCACTATGGCAAAGTTTTATCTAAAGATTCGGGCTGGATGGTAACAAATGACAAAATGAAACTTACCAACAACGCCCGTTTTATGCATTGCCTGCCTGTCCGTCGGAATGTTGTGGTGGAAGACATCGTAATTGACAGCGATAGCAGCCTGGTTATTCCTCAAGCCACCAATCGCATTTATTCGATGCAGACCGTTCTGAAACACATTTTGGAGGAGCTGAAATGAAATCCCTGAAAATAATAAAGATTGGCGGCAAGGTGATCGATGACGAACAAAAGCTGGATCACTTCCTGAAAGAGTTTGCTTCCATCAAGGAACCAAAAGTCTTGATTCACGGAGGAGGTTCCATAGCCTCCAATATGAGTGAACGGCTGGGCATCAAACCGAACATGATTGACGGCCGCCGCATTACCGATGCGGAAACACTGGAGGTGATCACTATGGTGTATGGGGGGCTGGTTAACAAAAAGATAGTGGCTAAGCTGCAATCACTGGGAATCAACGCAGTAGGTTTGACCGGGGCTGACCTGAATATCATCCCCGCAAAAAAACGTAATCCTGAGCCGGTAGATTTTGGGTGGGTCGGTGAGGTGGAAACTGTAAACACATCATGGCTTTCTCAATTTCTCGATAGCGGAGTGGTTCCGGTTTTGGCTCCACTCACACACGACCAACAAGGCCAGATGCTAAACACCAATGCCGACACTATTGCATCTGCTGTGGCTACTGCACTGGGCGGAGAGTTTGAAACAGAACTCCTATTTTGCTTCGAACAATCCGGTGTGATGAATAACGGAAAACTGATCACTGAGATGAACCTGCTGCTTTATAGATATCTGAAAGACGGGGGCGTTATTACAGACGGCATGATTCCTAAGTTGGATTTGGGCTTCTCTGCCCTTATAAAGGGAGTACAAGTTAGCATCCGCAGCTTTGAGGATGTGGCCAAGTTGGAATCAGGAACCAAATTAGTTAGATGAATGGAACACGGATGATACTGATTGAGAAGTTATTCATGGATATTGGCAAACTTTTATTTCATGAGTCCTCCTCCTTGCGAAGGAGGAGACAGAGGAGGTCGAAATGCTTGAGTTAACTTCTTTTGTCATAATCGATATACACAGGATTATTTGAACACAGGTGACACTGATTAATCCGATAATCACTGATATTAATATGGATATTTTTCATCAGTTCCTCCAAATAAAGAATCAAAATGAGTGACATAAATCAACTTACTGAACAAGCTTTTGAGCTCCTGAAAAAACTGATTTCAATTCAGTCTTACAGTGGCGAAGAGGATAAGACTGCAGATGTGCTTTCCGGAGTTTTGAAGGAATATGGATTCGAACCACAACGAAAAGTGAATAACGTTTGGGCATTTTCCGGAAAGATTGATCCTCAAAAGCCTACCATTTTGCTGAACTCGCATCATGATACGGTGAAGGCTACCTCAAAATGGACTAAAGATCCTTTTACTCCCACCCTGAAAGATGCCAAGCTCTACGGATTGGGAAGCAACGATGCCGGCGGACCTTTGGTGAGTTTGCTGGCAACCTTTGTTTTTCTCTCACAAAAAGAGCAGCCCTACAATTTAGTTTTCCTGGCCTCCGCTGAGGAGGAAACTTCCGGGAGGAACGGTGTCCCCATTGTACTACCAGAACTGCCAAATATAGATTTCGCCATAGTTGGTGAACCAACTTCCATGAACCTTGCCATTGCCGAGCGTGGCCTTATCGTCCTTGATTGTGTAAGCCATGGCCAAAGCGGACATGCCGCTCGTAACGAAGGTGAGAACGCCCTGTATAAAGCCATGGATGATATCAACTGGTTTCGTTCTTATCAGTTCGAAAAAACATCCGATGTCTTGGGTCCTGTTAACATGACCATAACGATGATTGAGGCCGGAAGTCAGCATAACGTGGTGCCGGATGAATGCCGCTTTGTAGTGGATGTTCGTCCCAATGAATTTTACTCTAATGATGAAGTAGTACGACTCATTCGGGAACACGTGGAATGCGAAGTAAATCCCCGGTCTGCAAACCTGAATGCTTCGGGTATCAGTGCCGATCATCCCATAATCAAAAGAGCCGAATTATCAGGCATAAATATGTACGGATCCATGACCATGTCAGACCAGGTTCACATGCCTTTTGACAGTGTGAAAATAGGTCCCGGAGATACCCGTCGTTCTCATACAGCAGATGAATATATTGAGCTGGATGAAATCAGAAATGGAATCAAAACGTACATCACACTTTTAGATCAATGGGAAGTAAAGTAGTCTTATTTACAATGAAGATTATTAAATCGACTTAGGTGATGTCTAAACAAGGAAAATGTTTTTGCATATTAACATATTTAAGCTAAATCATATTTACGCTGAACAATAAAAACGGAAAAATGTCTGACAAAAAACTTTGGGAAAAGGGAATTCAAACCGATGCGTTCATTGAAAAATTTACGGTGGGCAAAGACCGGGATCTGGACCTCCAATTAGCGAAGTATGATGTACAGGGAACCCTCGCTCACATCACCATGCTGGAGTCGGTGGGACTGCTGGAAAAAGATGAACTGAACATCCTGAGAAACGAACTGAATCGGATTCTGGATGAAGTGATCGAACCCGGAAATTTTGAGATTGAAGATGGCGTGGAAGATGTTCATTCACAAATCGAACTCATGCTGACCCGTGAGCTTGGAGACGTGGGTAAGAAAGTACATTCCGGACGTTCCCGAAATGATCAGGTGCTGGTGGATATCCGGTTGTACCTTCGTGATCAAATCAAGGAGGTTGCTCAGCTTTCCAAGAAGCTATTTGAGACCCTGATGAATCAGAGCGAAGATACTAAAGAAGTGTTGCTTCCCGGTTATACTCACACTCAGGCTGCCATGCCATCCAGCTTTGGAATGTGGTTTGGTGCCTATGCCGAAAGCCTGGTAGATGATTTGACCCTGCTGGAGTCGGTTTATCATATCATCAACAGAAATCCGCTGGGGTCGGCGGCGGGCTACGGCTCTTCCTTTCCTCTTGACCGAAGCATGACGGCCGAACTTCTTGGGTTTGAGGGGTTGAATGTAAACTCCGTTTATGCACAAATGGGCCGGGGTAAAACAGAACAAACCCTGTCTTTTGCCATGGCCGGACTTGCCGGAACGCTCAATAAATTGGCCGCTGATGTATGCCTCTACAACAGCCAGAATTTTCAATTCCTGAAGCTGCCTGATGAACTCACCACCGGTTCCAGCATCATGCCGCATAAAAAAAACCCGGATGTGTTTGAGCTGATCCGCGCCAAAACGAATGCGCTGAAAGCACTGCCCAATCAAATGATGATGGCCACCACGAACCTGACCTCCGGTTATCATCGCGATTTCCAGATACTGAAGGAGCTGTTATTTCCAGCTATCGAAGAACTGAAAAGCTGTTTATTCATCACCGAATATGCGGCTGCACAGATGGAAGTAAATCAGGACATTCTCGATGACCCGAAATATAAACTGATTTTTTCAGTGGAAGCGGTAAACGAACTTGTTAAAAAAGGAGTGCCATTCCGGGATGCCTATCAACAAGTAGCCCAACAGATTGAAGATGGAAGTTTTGAACCACCAACGGAGCTCAATCACACCCATGAAGGGAGCATCGGGAATTTGGGGAATGAGGAGATCAGGGAAAGATTTAATAGTATTGAGATTTAAGATAAAAGATTTAAGACTCGCCTTATCACTGGCATTTTGTCTTATGTCTTAAATCTAACATCTTTAATCTATCATGAACCAACTCTACTTCATTGCACTCATACCGCCAAGTCCTTTGCAGGATGAAATTCAGGAGCTGAAGCTGGAAGTGAAAGAGAAATTCGAAAGCTCGCATTCCCTGAATGCTCCTCCTCATATCACACTTTTAAGTCCGTTTCGGCTTGAAGATCAAAACGAAGTCAAACTGAGTTCTTTGATCGAAGATTTTACTAAGTCGGCTACTCCTTTCGAGGTTCAGCTCCGGGATTTTTCCACCTTCCCTCCGCGAGTCATTTTCATTGATGTTGAAAAAACGCCTGCCCTCATGAATATGCAGGAACAATTGGAAGAGCTGGCCCGCTCAAACCCTGACCTGTTCAACTATAATTACGATAAACGTCCTTACCACCCGCACCTCACCTTAGCCTTCAAAGACCTCACCAAAAAGAATTTCTACAAGGCCTGGAAAGAATTTGAAAACCGGGATTTTGATGGTTCTTTTACCGCTGATACACTTCACCTGCTCCGGCATGATGGAGTCCGGTGGCAGGTTCAGAGTTCACATCCCATTCCATAACAGCATCGTTAATTTATTTTTGGTTTTCGCTTATCAGATTCCTCGAAACGCATGTTCTGCCTCTCTTGTTTGGAAACTCCAATTGAAAAATCATTCATCAAAAAGAGACTATGAGCGAAAAAATGAACGCTGCTTTTATAGAAGAATATGGAGAGCTAACTAATGTAACTACAGGAGAACTACCCAAACCTGAAGCAGGTGAGGGGGAAGTGCTGATCCGGGTTAAGTCGGCCGGGGTAAATCCCGTGGATGCCGCCGTCGTTAAAGGGATGCTTAAAGATGCCATCCCCGGTGAATTTCCTCTCGTGCCCGGATGGGATGTGGCCGGAGTGGTGGAAGAAACCGGTCATTCCGTGAGCAGGTTCAGCGAAGGAGATGAAGTATATGCCTATGCCCGCCGACCGAAAATTAAGCACGGTACTTTTGCTGAATACATAAGCCTGCCTGAGTCCTACCTTGCTGAACGACCGACAAATATTTCTATGGAGGAATCCGGAGGAATTCCATTAGTTGGACTCACGGCCTATCAATCCATTTTTGATTTCGGGAAACTGAAAGAAGGGCAAACCCTGCTCATTTTAGGAGCTTCCGGCGGAGTGGGAACTCTGGCTATTCAGCTGGCAAAATCGGTAGGTGCACAAGTGATTGGAGTAGCCAGCGAATCCAACCACGAGTATATGAAAGAGCTCGGTGCCGACATCACCATTGATTATAACGACAACCACGTTGGCGAAGCCGTGAAAGAAGTCCAACCCGATGGAGTAGATTTGATTTTCCATTGCTCACGGGGCGACTCCTTCAGTCAGGTCATGGAAACCGGTGTTCTGAAAGAGGATGGAAAAGTAGCTTCCATCACCAAAAGCAATCCTGATATCGATGATGATATAGATTTCAGATATGTATTTGTGGAACCCAATGCAGAACAACTGGAGCATATCACTGTGCTTGCTGACAGCGGTAAAATTACCGTTCCGGTCACTGAGACTTTTGCTTTAGACGAAGCTGGTGAAGCACTTCAAAAAATTGAGTCGCTGCATACACGAGGCAAGTTGATAATTACACCCTGATTGAGTTTCCTTATAAAGAACTACAACCCCGACTTGGTCAATCAAGCCGGGGTTTTTTGTGGGTTAAATAAAAAAGCCCGGTGATATTGCCGGGCTTTAAAATTGTCAATTGTGATTTATTTTACTGTAAATGCGCCGGAGGAGACGTTGCTTCCACGGCTGTAAAAGTTTCTATAATCTTATAGGTGTGTTCAGCTTCTTTAGGCACCAGATAAGAATTGCCTTCCGTCAGCTCAATCACTTTATCATTCAGATGAAGTTCGGCTTTTCCTTTAAGTACATAACCCACCGTTTCATAAGAATTAGTGTGAAGTTCTTTGTCAGCACCCGGCTCCTCATCTCTCCATACTCTGAGTCCTACATCTTCGCCGGATGCCAGAATTTCTTTCACGTCCCCGGCTTCATTTAATTTACCCTCTGCTACTTCTTCGGCTGTCATTGTTTCAATACTCATAATAAATAGCGTCTTTTTTTGATTGATTAGTCTTAATTCATCAAAAGCTACAACAGATGAGCAGATTATAGGGTTTCATTGGATTTAAGCTCAACCTTGTTTAGTTGAAGATGCAGGTTCTTTTATGGAATGAAGAAGAGATTAATTTTTGCAAACAAAAATACAGATACCCCCCCCCGGTGTTAATTGGCATATTATATATAAGACGAACGAATGTTTACGATGCCGGTGTTTGAGTGCTCATTAATTACCATCTATCTTTTTTAAGAAACCGGAGCCTTTTGACCCATCCCATTTTATTTCTTTCCGTAGCCATAGCCGGATTTTTTCTGATCTATGGCATACAATGCTTTCGCTCCCCTTTTATGAAGGAAGAATTTATTCGCTATGGAATGGGCGATGGTTTACGAAAACTCACCGGAGCGGCTCAGCTGACCGGAGCCGTGGGCTTGCTTGCTGGATTATATTTCCCCCTCGCAGGTTTTCTCGCTGCTTCAGGCCTGGCGTTTATGATGCTTGTAGCCTTCGGCACCCGCATAAAAGTCCGGGATTCACTGAACCAGACCTTACCTTCATTTTTCTTCATGATGGTAAACGCGTATCTCGCCTACCGGTATCTGCTTTTGCTTCCCTGAACTTTATACAAAAGCGACAACCAGCGACAAAACCAGAAAGGTAAAAGCCGGGAAGGATTTTTTTAACGGATCTTTAACTTTTATGTGCATACTCACTGCACCCAGCATCAACACGGCAATGCCGTAAGCGGAATAGGTTTCTAATTCCGGATAGCCGGTAAACCAAATGGAAGCCAGAAGCCCCAATGCAAACAGAATTTTCAGTCCGCCTACAGCCCACATAAACCAAACCGGTAAGCCATACGCTTTGAATTCTTCTTCGAGGCTACCCGCATCTCCGCCCCGCCATTGCGTTTCTTTTCCGGATCGTAATAACCAGACGTTCAGGATACTCAGCCCAACTATCAGTTTTATGGCTATGATTAGATATTCCATGATTTCTTACCTTTTTTCTTATTGAGGATGTGTGCCGTAATCTAATTAAACTTTCAGCAATACAATCATAAGCCGTACTACCCTCTTATAATTCCACTGTTTGGGCTTTACCGGCAAAATGTCCAAAACCGGCTTTTATCACTAAAACCACTAAAAGAAACCCCAGGGGAACATTCCAGCTGCCGGTAAGATCATAAAGAGCCCCGATTAAAATAGGTCCAGCCGCCGCCAGAATATACCCGGCTGATTGAGCCATTCCACTTAATTCGGTTGCTCCCTGCGTGTCGTGCGAGCGAAGTACGATAAATAACAGAGCCAACCCAAAAGAGCCTCCGAGAGCAAATCCCAATAAAGACACCCAGACAGCTACTCCAAACGTGCCAGTTACCATAATTGCAATCAAGCTCAGTCCTTCCATTGCAATTAATCCCCATACAATAGTCCGCTGATCTGCTCTTTTGCCTGCTAAATAAGGGATGAGTAGTGTCCCCAGCACGCCCATTCCCTGAGAAAGAGATAACATCCATCCGGAATAGGATTCCGTTAGGCCTCTACTCTGCAGGATATCAGGCAGCCAGGCCAGGATCACGTAGAAAGCGAGCGACTGCAACCCCATAAACACAGCAACTTGCCAGGCCTTGGCCGAAGCTCCCAAACTTTTCATAGCCTTCCGAAAACTCTTCAGGCGATCACTTTTGGTGTTGTATTTCAATTGTGGAATCCAAACCAATAATGCGATCAAGGCTGGTACGGCCCAAATGGCCAGCGTCCACCTCCACCCAAGTTCAAGTCCGTCTGAAAGCGGGACGCTTAAGCCTGCCGCCAACGAAGCCCCGATGCCCATCATGCTGGAATACAAGCTGGTTAATGAGCCTGATTTATCCGGAAAATCACGTTTAACTAACGTAGGGAGCAGTACATTTCCCAGTGCAATCGCGATACCCAGTAAGAGGGTTCCGCCAAATCGGGCGACCGGAGAATGAACAAGCCGGACTAAGATGCCTGCCGAAAGCAGTAGCAACGCACCAAATAAAGTTTTTTCTATCCCAAAGCGCCGGGTAAACAAGGTTGTAAGCATTGAGATCACACCAAATGCGATCAAGGGAAGCGTTGTGAGTAAACCCAGCAAGGAATTGGAAAGACCCGTGCTTTCTCGTATTTCAGCAATCAAAGGCCCTACGGATGCAAGGGCCGGTCTCAGGTTCAGGGCAATCAGTAAAATTCCGGCAATTAATAAACCTGTTTGCCATCGGTTTCTATGGGAACCGTCCTTTTCAATGGGTGGCATATTCTTTTATCCCTCAGAAAAGAATTTGAAGTCATTTATCAAAATAGGCGATTTTTTTTCGTGATTTTAATCATGTTTGACGTTCAACACTTGACAACCCACTTTCGATCAGTTGTAATATAAATAACAGGACTTCATTCCTCTTAAGGTATGATATTGAAGAGGCCAGCGTTTCACAGATCCTCTTTTTTTAATAAGAAAGTCTACCGTATGACATCTAAGACCGGAATAACAAAAGGAGTGGGAGTAGCCAAAACAAAAAAGCCCGACACATATTAACCTGCATCGGGCTTTACTTGATGTGGGACCGGGCGGATTTGAACCGCCGACACACGGATTTTCAGACAAAAGACAAGCCCTTATCCCAACAAATCCCACTGGCACTCACAAGTCCCCATATAATCCTATAATTTGTTGCAATACAAGGACTTATAGATGAATATTTCATTGGATTTTATTCCCTTTTATTACTACTATTTCCCATCGAAGCCAATAACTCGAGTACCCAAATCGTACCCAAATTTGAAAATGTAGTGTTATGCCGAAGATCAAATTAGAACACCAAACCATCTTAGCTATGAAAGCTAAGGATAAGCCTGTTGAATACTTTGACACAGAAGAAACAGGTTTAATACTTAGGCTTTCAGTTGCCGGAACCAAAACATTTGCATACCGATACCAGATCGGTGAAAAGAAAAAAAGAAGAATTACTCTCGGAACCTTTCCTGGTCTTGGATTATCAGACGCCAGAAAAAAAGTCCAGAAATTAAAGGTTCAAATAAATGACGGGCTTGACCCACAGGCGGAAAAAGAAGAAAAGAAGCACCAAAGAGCTATCGAGCCAAAAACAATTAAGCAGGTTATCGATACTTATATAGAGAAACACCTCCCAACCTTAAAGCCCACTACTCAAAAAGACTATAAATACCGGGTAAAGCATTTCATTAAGGGGGAAGGTTCTAAAAAGACAAAACAAAGAGGATTTGCATCAAGTCGTCCCGTTAAGTCGATAAAAAGATATGAGGTCTTAGAGTATTTTGACGACGTTGCTAAAACTTCACCGGTACAAGCTCAACGGTTACAGGCAATTCTAAGTGGTATTTTTAAGTTTGCAAAAGACAGGGGCTGGGTTGATGTGAACGTTGCAAATGAAATTAGAATCAAAAATAAGCGAACTAAGGAAGAAGGAAAGTGGCAAAATGTAGAGTTTGATGATGATCAGATAAAGAAACTTTGGAATGCTTTTGACGAACATCCTGATCCGGTAAGTTCCTTGTTTAAAATGCTAATGCTGCTTGGGCAAAGATCAGGCGAAACCCGCAAAATGAAATGGGATGACATTGACTTTGAAAATAAAATATGGGCAATCCCCGCAAGTGATACTAAAAACAAAGAAGAGCATTACGTACCACTACCCGATACTGCGATGGCTATCCTCAATAAACTTAGGTCAGGAAATCAAAATAAATATGTTTTTGCAAGTCCTGTTAAAGAAAATGAACCAGTAGGCTCAGCTCAGAAAACAGCAGAACGGCTAAAGAAAACATATGGGGTGACTGATTTTAACATCCACTCAATGCGAACAACAGTCGCAACACGACTTGCCGGATTAGGAACCCCACCACAAGTCTTATCAAAAATTTTGAATCATAAGCGACCAGGTGAAGGAAGCTTTATTACTCAAATTTATAATAAATACGATTACGAGAAAGAAAAACGAGAAGCCCTGAATAAGTGGAATGGTGAGCTAAACCGGATTGTGAACGAAAAAGATAAGCAGAAAGAAAAGTCGCCCCCTGCTAAATCAAACACCGGGTATAGCAATGTTAGTTTTTCGTACTCTATGACTACTTGAGGTATGACATATGAGTGGTAATTTTAGACATGACAACTTCGAGGATTTCCTAATCTGGATGATAGAGTTATCCTCTGTTTCTAACATGAAGAAGTGTGTCTCAGACTTCGAAAACATGCATTTGGACGAGCAGAAACTCGGCCCTACAGGAGAAGTGTATAAAGTTGAAAATAAACCGGGATGCTTAATTGCTGAAATGCATCCCTCTAAAAACAAGAGCGAAAAGATTGAACTTAGTTTTGATCAGGACATCTATAGTGACTTAAAGTATCATCAGAAGAATACTTTCAGCAGCTTCATTGAAAGTAATGATGACAGATCACTTCTCATCATTCTAAAGCATCGTATCGATCAGTTAAAGGACTCCCTTGGTCGCATATCGAATCAAGATTACTATTCGCATTTTCCCAATTATTTAAGAGTATTAAAAAACCTACATCATCTTCTATTAAGAGCATATGAGGAGAGAAAGTCATCCGCACCTAAAGATATTAACTTTTCTCACGTAAATGATAAGGTGATACCAAAGACAAAACAATTAACCGGCGCTTCACTTAAAAACCGTAAGGCTTATGAAAAAAGATATGCTGAAGTTTGGCCCAAAGTTGTAAGAGCGGTAAATGATATCATTGGAGTAGAACCATTGAATAATTTCCTAAAGAAGAACGGTAAAGCAAAACCTATCCTATATAATAATGTGCTTAAAAAAGTGCCTGATTTAAGCAAATCCACAGCAATAAGATGGCTAAATAATGGAATTGAAAGTGGTGATTTAGAATCCGATTTAAAGAAAATTACCACTGATTAACCACAGCTTTCCACAGTAATTCCATAGCTTTTCCCCTCCTTAGTATACAGTCTATGGTAAATTAAAACAGTGTATTACGGGATTTTATAGCAACTCATTACGATCTTTGGGATAACATTAACATTCAACAAACCCAAGATTGTCATGAGCAATATTGATCTGTTAACCCCAAATCAAGTCATCACAAGACTCAATATCCCAAGTTCGACTTTATATCGCTGGATTAGTGAAGGAAAGTTTCCCCGTCCAATCAAACTTGGTGATAGGAAGACTGCCTTCAGAGAAAAGGACATTCAAGAATGGATTGAATCAAAAAATGAAACAGATTCAAAAACTGCAATTCAATGATGGACAACTTCCAAATCGATTATCTAAATCTCTTGACGGGAGGATACTGTGGAAAATTCCAATAATTCCGAAAATTCTATTGTTCCAAGTCTGGAACATTCCAATACACCATTGATCAATCGTGATATATTTGATAGGCTTCCATCCCCTTTGAATGAACTATGTGAATTAATTTCAGAGCCTCACGAAAAAGACATGTTTCTCGTATCTACCTTGCCGGTAATTGCAGCACAATTACCAAATTTATATGGTCTTCATGCAGATGGAGAGTATAGCCCTGATTTGTTTGCCGTTATTATTGCAGCACCTGCTACCGGAAAAGGTATACTCAGTAAATCAAAATCATTGGCGAATGCATTACAAAACCACTTGTCCAATGGGTTCTATTCAGAACCGGGTGTTTACACTCTCCCGGAGCAGGATGAAGTAAAAACGGCGAGAAACAAATCCCTTTTTCTACCAGCTAATACATCCAGTAGTGCCTTCTATGATATCCTCTTAAAGAATAGTGGACGTGGGCTGATATTTGAGACTGAGATTGACACGATGACGAGTGCAAATTCACAGGAATGGGGTAATTTCTCCGATATTACCCGAAAAGCCTTTCATCATGAGTCCTTATCTAAAAACCGAAATGAAGGATCACTATTCATACATAGGCCGGAGATTTCAATGGCTCTTTCAGGTACATTTGACCAAATGAAAAAGTTATTTCCATCTCCTGAAAATGGCAATTACTCACGCTTCATCACTTACACACATGCATTTAAGCCAAACTGGAAAAGCCATCGACCTACTGATGAAACCAATAAGCTTTCTTCGTTAATACAAAAATCCAGTAACAATTTGCTTAAAATGTATAATCTACTTAACAATAGGACAACGCCCCTGAAAATTGAACTAACGGAGGATCAATGGGACACTATTGATGATACATTTTCTCGCCAAATGGCGTATATAGAAAATAGTGGCCTCAACAGATATCTTCACTCAAACAATAATCGTATGGCAGTTATTGCACTTAGAATTGCAATGATCTTTACTGCCCTACGAAATTTTGATAACAACCCTGATATACTTTCCAATTCAGATAGTTTAACTCCAACCGATGAAGATCTTGCTGTAGCATTGTCTTTATGCGATACTTTTAACAAACATGCACGAGTTCTATTTCAATATGCTTTTAAAAAGAAACTCGATGACAAAGGGGAAAGGTTTAGAAATTTTGTTGCTGTTTTACCAGATGAATTTACTACAGGACGAGCAGTCGAAATTGGCGAATCAATGGGTATTCCGGAAAGCACTGTTAGGAAATGGGTTCCCGAATGCTTTGAAAAAATTGCTCATGGTCAATACAGAAATAACTTAAAGTAGATCCCTTGAATGGTTGGAATTATTGGAATAGTTGGAATTTCAATGTGTGTTTATTCCCGCCTGCATGGTAACATAGGTTTTTATCTAAGATTAAGCATTCACCATTTTGAGCATATTCTAATAATAGAGCACTTTCGACCTTCTTTGATAAGATAAAAGGCATCAAAACGAGCATAATTTTAGGTTGTTAAGCCACAAGTCAGCCCTCATTCCTACCATCAAATCCACAACACCAGTACTATGAAACTACTGTAAGCTCACCTTCTTAAAATTTTTTCTAAAAAAATTCTTCGGCCGCTTCTCTATTCCTCTTCTATAAAGCTTTCATATAAAGCCCCCCTGACTTTCTTTTCTGAAAATCGTAACCCACCCCTTTGTAAGAATCTGTTGTAGTCATCAATTATTTGAAACGCTTGTACGTGCGAGTACCAGCTACACGATCACCCGGGCTATCCTTTGCGGTTTTAAACCTATCCCGCACCTGACTTTTTGAAGCCAGGCAATCAAAATCTAAATAAATCAAAAAGGAGACATAACCATGTCATCAATAACCAACTTAACAATAGAAAGAATTGAAAGTCGCACGAACTCAGTTGATGGTTCTGAATTTGCCGTTGCAATAGTAACCGGTATCGCATATGCCGTTTCAGAATCTGGGAATTCAAGATTTGATAAACGTGAGGTATCCATACCTCTGAGTAACATCAAACCGGAAGAGGCTAATACACCGAAAGTAAAAACCATTCTCAACGAAATGGTAGCCGACATGGAAATATACAGGAAAGAGGTAGATCCCTATGAGTATGAAGTTCCAGGTACCGGAGAAGTCGTCATGCTCAGCCACTCATGGGACATACGGTCCCGGGACAAGGTTAAGGGCAAGGAGAACAAGTCCTCCATTGAAGACCATGTATTTGCAGGGTCCTCAAAGAGTACCAACAATGAACTTGAACCGGCGCTGTAATTCGCCCTCACATCAATCAATAGGGAGGCCATTAGGTTTCCCTTTTTTATTTACCGGAGATACACATATGAATACATCACATCAGTTTGACTCAACCAATCTTGTTGGGGAAATACAACTCATCTATAAATCCAAAGAAACCGAAGGCCCTCAGGTGCAACTCACCAACCCTGAGGAAGTAGCCGATCTGCTTTGGCACATCTGGGATGAAAACACGATTGAGCTCCGGGAAGAGTTCGTGGTCGTGCTTCTCAATAATGCCAAGCATTGCCTGGGCTGGAGTAAGATCAGCATGGGCGGGAAGACCGCCACCATTGTCGAGGTCAGCCAGATTGTAGCCTTGGCCGTGTGCAGTAATGCGAACTCGGTTATTCTTGGACACAATCATCCAAGCAATCTTACACGCCCATCAAATGCAGACGCACAGCTTACCCAGCGCGTTCGGGATGCCCTGCGACTGGTAGGAATTACCCTCGATGATCACATCATTATAACTAAAGAGCAGTTCTATTCTTTTGCTGCTCACGGGCAACTGTGATGATATGGCTGATGATCGTAATCCTGTCAGCCTTCCCAAAGACAGCCTGCTGGTATATCCCCCCTCGGGGTTGATGCGCCTGCGCTGTCCCATTTGGGCCGTATGTGTCCGCAATATTCCTCCTTATCACGCCGGCGCTTATGTCCGGATCATGGGCATCGGGTACACCCGAACGGACCCTTTGATGTACCTGATTGGAGGAAAATTTTACTCGCATTCTTATTTCCAAATCTTAACCAAACTCAACAACATCTTATGAATCTGAATAACTATTTCTTTGACGTGGAAGAACGTGAAATATCTCTTGTTCCCGGCGCTGAAGAACCCATCAATCCAATCTCAAATTATAAAGCTATTGTTACCACCATAGGCGGAGCCGAGAAAGTTGTTTCGGTAGCCAAAAACAGCTACCAGCTCATTCCCAACAAAGACCTGATTAATCCCTTCATGGATAATCTGGAAAAGCTGAATGTAGATTGGGTCATTGATCCCAGTCACAGCTTTTGCCAAGCCAACCGTATGCGGTTGCAGGTCACCTTTCCGGAAGTACTCGTACATGACGGACAGTCTGAGATACCCTTATCAGTATACCTCCATAATTCCTATGATCAGTCCGAGGGAGTTCGGCTCTATTGGGGCGCTATCAGATCAATCTGCAGTAACGGGATGATTTTTGGGTCTGTTCTTGGATCGCTTTACGCCCGGCATACTTCAGGCTTTTCTTTTGATAAGTTAGAAGATCAGTTCAACAGCATCACCGATAAAATCACCGATGTACAGACTCGTATCGACCAGCTTAAATCAAGGGAGTTAGAAGAAGCTTTTATGAAAGAGCTTCAGAAAGCCCTTGGTAAGAAACGGCTGAAAGCCATCGTTTCTACCGATCGCATCCCGGATAAATCGCAATGGGAGCTGCTGAATGACATTACGTACTTTATCTCCCACGAGGTACCTAAACCGTCCCGGGCCAGGTTACAACTGAAGACTTCCAAAGTCTTTGCCCTATGAACTCAACATTAACTATGAACACATAACAAAGCCCGCAAGTGATTGTGGGCTTTTTTGTTATACAACAAAATCTGCTACAACTATGAATACAACACAAACTGTTACACCAACAACCAAAGAATCCCTGTTTGAAATCGGGGAGCACTTCTATGCCCTGGAATCCCTGCTTATTGAATCAGGCGGTGAAATCACCGATGAGGTCGATCAATGGCTAAATGAGTATGAAGGAAAAGAAGTGCAAAAAATCGAAGCGTACTGTTATCTAATTCAAAAATTTGAAGAGATCGCAGATGAAGCCCAACGATTGGCCGAACGGTCAACCGGCTACCGGAAGAAGGTTAGCAGTCTCAAAGAAAGACTGAAACTCTACCTGGAATACCGGGGCAAAGAAAAAGTAGAAACCTCACGCTTCACTGTGACGGTCTGCGGTAATGGGGGATTACTCCCGGTCAAGTTACAAGAAGATGTTTCTACTGATTCCCTACCGGAACAATTCATTCGGGTTTTCAAAGAACCTGATATGAGTCGGATTCGGGAAGCTCTTCTTGAAGGGGATGAACAAGCACACCTCTTTGCGAAAGTAGAACCAAGAGGAACTCACCTAAGAATTAAATAACAAAAGGAGAACATTATGTTTAAGAAATCTGAAAGACAAAATAGTTACTTGAAGCTTTGCTTGACTGGCCCATCTGGTTCAGGCAAAACGTACTCTGCTCTGCGACTTGCTAAGGGGCTTACAAACAATGGAAAAATTGCTGTAATCGATACAGAGAATGGTAGTGCATCATTATACTCTAATAAGTTCAGTTTTGATGTATGTGACATCGAACCTCCCTACACTATAGATAAGTTGGTTGAAGCAGCAAAATATGTCATGAATAATGATTATGACATACTATTGATTGACAGCGGATCTCACTGGTGGACTGGGATTCTTGAATTTAAGGAAAAACTTGATTCAAGAAACCCAGGGGGAAATCATTTTACCAACTGGTCGGAAGCGAATAAACACTACTCTTTGCTACTAAGAATCATTTTACAATCAAAAATACATGTTGTCGTCTGCCTAAGATCTAAGACTGATTACATTTTAGAAAAAGACAATCGTGGTAAAAGTGTTCCTCGGAAAGTGGGATTAGCTCCAATCACAAGAGAAGGAATGGATTATGAATTTTCCTGTGTCCTGGATATTTCACTTGATCATAATGCTAAGGCATCTAAGGATCGAACAGAATTATTTGGGGATAAGATCTTTCAAATAACTGAGGATACTGGAATACAGCTTCGAGATTGGCTTAATGAATCCTCCGGAGCTTCTGAGGCTCACCACGAAGAGCCTCCCATTCCAGAGGAGATCTTCTTTGAGCATCAGGAATAACATAATTGGCAGGGTTTACATAGCCCTGCCAATTTTATCATCTGTTAAATCGACTACTCTCATCATCATCGGATTTACTGCTGACAAATATAGAGATCGTATGAACACAATTAACTACGGAGTGATGAACTTCCTTTACTTTGAAATAACCACTGTCATACTCAGTTTTTATAAATGGGATGGAAAAAACGTCACCTTTTTTAGGAATGTGCTCCAGATAATCTAATCCAACCTGCCAGTGATGATCATCCCGGGTCTCAGCACTTACATAATATTCAGTTCGCTCAATTTTGTATCGGTGCGCCTGAAATATGGAATGTTTGAAGTCTTGACATAAGTCATGCATTAACTCCATTAGTTGGGTCCTTGATATCCCAAATCGATTTATCAATTCACTTTGTTTCGGCATGTCATTGTATTCGTCTTCTCTATACTCAACAAATACCTCCAGTAACTGACTGTATTTGGGATTTTTCCCAAAATAGTACTGAAGCGTTTTAAGTTCTGAGCTTAAGACGAGGAATAATTCATTGTACCGTAAATCCATAACAAATCACCAGTAATTAATTTGAGTTATTTAGATCATACAAAAAGAGAATCCAAATGCTTTACTAATGCAGTTAAAAAAATAGTTGCAAATATCACCCTAAGTAACTTTATTTCATGAACCTATCAAATAAAATAAAGTTAGTGGGTACAAATAGAATTAGGCAAAATGATACTCGTCTTAGGAATAGAGAAGTTATAATTTTTGAGCCACATGGGTCCTTGGCTGAGGACAAGAATCTTTTTTTAGCCGAAAAACTGATCCGGTCTAAGGATAGAATAAATATGATGCTCAAAAATTCAATCTTACAGATTGATAAAGAAACGGACCTAATATTGCCATCTATAGTAGTAAATATGAGGCCTGTTAATTTTGATGGAGCGAATTTACAAGAAAACCTAACCGATGTACACGAACTGAATCAAGTCCGGTGTGTGTATTCCATTACGGAAATGAGTGAAGATGGGGATGGTGATTTTCTTAAGAATAATGGGATTTCTCATTTAGTACTTATCGATAAAGAAAGCGAGCCTCATGGCTGGAAGTCGTCTAAAGGATTGCCTTCT
Organism: Gracilimonas sp. BCB1; assembly: GCF_040117685.2. NCBI lineage: Bacteria > Pseudomonadati > Balneolota > Balneolia > Balneolales > Balneolaceae > Gracilimonas > Gracilimonas sp. BCB1. Next base: position 94,826 of record NZ_JBEDYP020000007.1, read on the forward strand.
GCTAAATTAGTATTAAAAAATTTAGATAAGTCCATTTTGGAAAATGTAATACATGATATCTTACTTGATATATCCATGTTTTACTCTTGGCAATATCTGTATGAAGAACTTAGTAAAATCACTGATAGAATAAATTTTTCCGAACTCAAAATTAAGTATGCCTCTGAAAAGTTATCAAAAAATTATTATGGGGTAACTGATCCGGAAGCCCAGTATTTAAGTTTTGCATCATACGCAAGGGAAGAAAAAGGGCTCAATTATAAGTTATACAATGATATATGGGAGGACTTTCTCAAAGCTGAAATTTTAAAAAATTCAAGCTGGAATAATTTCAATAAAAGAATGCAAGATCCAGTTGATTACATAAAGAAATACCATAAAAATAGCGGGCAACTCAGCAGGAAGACTATATCAGATTTATTAAATAATAAAAAACCAGGGAAATACCTTTTAATAACATCAAACGAAAGGCCAAAGTTAATTGAGAATCGGGAAAAAATCGCTAAGATTTTTGGCAAGGAGAAATGGCGCCAGAATATGATTAAAGTTGTCGAATATTCTAAGCTAAGTTTTTTTCTGAGATATTTTCCTTACATAACTTACTTTAGATTTAGGAAATGAAATGGAAACTTCAGAAAAAAAATACATCTCTTTTTTAGACTTACTTGGAACTACAAGTACAGCACATTTCAACGAGTCAGGTTATTATAAAAAGTTAGAAAACTTTTGGGGAGCATTAGCCAAACATAGCTCAATATTAGAGGCAGAGGATCAAGTTCATTTTTTCAGTGACTGTGCATTTATTGAAGCAAAAAAAATACAGACTTTAGTTAAATACCTAAAAAATGTAAGGACTTCGTTATTTTTAACTGGTCAGTATTTTAAGGCTTCTATTGTAGAGGGGGAATTAGAAGCAAAATCTCTTAACCTATCGAGATACAAGAACAAAGAACTGAAAGAATCAATAAATAAAAAAATAAAAGGTCATACCTTCGGTTCAAATGTAGTAAGTGCATACCTTAATCATGATAAATTAAAAGGTATAGGAATTGTAGTTGACCACAAGGTGGCTCAAAAAATTGAAGAAGAATGTGTCTATTCATGTTATACACCAAATATAAATACACGATCATATAGTGTTTATTACGATTTGAAGTATAATGAACATGATATAGAAAGAGAGTCAATTGATTTATTTTTCAGAAAGTTTGTCCAGGCTAACCATCTATCAAAAAGTTTAGGTAGATATTACATACCTATTCTGGTTGGTATGTTTAACAGTTTGAATTATTCAAATTTTTATCAGAAGAATGATGAAGAATTTGATTATGAGAAATTACCATACTTAGTTGAAGTCCTTTTAAAAGGGCGCATAAATTCTTTATTCGAAACTGTGGTTGGAATAGAAACGGTTTTCTTTTCATACTTGAACAACGTTTATAATCAATACAACAGTAATAACATAGAATCAGTATTGTTCTCTAAAAGCAATGACTACATATTGTCAAAGAAAAGAGTTACAAAATACCTTAAAAATATCCCAGATGAATTGTTGAAAAGTTCTAATAAAAACATGGTATTAGAAAAAATATCTGACAATTTAGTTGGTGAACTAAATTTTAAACCAAAAAAAATTACTTAGATCAAGCAAAAAAACTCTTTATCCACCTCCTGCATCAGTCGCCGGTCTAACTGAACCAGGATATACACCAGGTGAAAAAATCGGTGCTAACCAGTTTAAAATTCATAATTAAGCTCTTTGGTAATCATTACACTCTCGGTATGCTTGATAGGTATACCGATAACCTGGGTGGAGTTAATCTTATCTTCCCCGTTTGAAATCTTTAGGGCTGCATGAGTCGAATAAGCGGTCGTTTTAATGCTGCTTATCCAGCTCTTCCGGAAGCAAATCAAGCCGGCAGGACCGTTGCACACACTAAAACCCAAATTCAAAACTACAGGCTAATCCCATTTCTGTGTGTCAGAACCATTAAGTAATCAAAGTAGCGTAGAAAGTCGCCGTTAAGGATTGGGTTCTTTTTGTTTTTCAACTTTATAAAACTTGGACTCGTAACCCATTCGTAAATCAAGCTATTTAATTATTCATAATGATTTTAACCAATCCAGCAAGCTTTCAGGATGATTCATTCTCAATATATACCTTTTGTACCATCTATCTATTCTACCATCGATTACATATTTGATAAATCTATCTCTTGAAGTTTTCATTAAGTAAATACTCTCAGGATATGTATTAGTTGGAAGTAATAGCCAAAGATCAGATTCGGTTTTACTGCCAACTTTATGAAAATCGAAATATACTAATGAATTAGAAGTGCCCCACTCTTCGAATAGTCTACAGTTAAGTGTACAGTATTTAGGATACAGGATTAATATATGAGGTTGTTGACTTATTTTAATAGCATGTTTCTTCAAGGCCTTATTGAATTGAATTATATCTGTAGGCCTACTTAGGCCGTCTATAATCCAAATTAGTTTGGAATAAAAAGTATCACGTGCTCTACGTTCTTTTGGTTTTATATATGAATGTTGAAATTCTAAAACCCATCCATAATCTGTTTTAACATCGGCAATATGCTTTTCCCCATTGCCTGAAGTATGTACTACTTCTTGCCATTCAACTGGAAAATGTGATTTCCAATTACGGTGCCAAGCTGTCTCATTTTCCCACCAATTGTCACAACTATTACTCTTAAGGTGAGCCCAATGATGAGCTTTTTTTTCTCCACACTTTGCAATCATTTTAGAGCCGCAGGATGGGCAGATGCCCCTTGCTCCTTCAGTAGCCTCAGTTTTGTTATTGACTAATGCATACTTCATAGTTTTTTGACGAATAATAATTGTAAAGGGTGTCAATAAGTGTCAGGTATTTCTGATACTTTTCAATCTAATTTATGTCCATGACCTGTTAATACAGGGTTTCCTATAATTTAAATATGGCACATCTGCCAGATAATTGAGCATTATTAGTATTCAATTGAACCTTACAAACATCGTTTCCTGAATAATTTTTAGCAACATTATAACGCTCAGTTATGATGCTACAACTGAGGGCACTCGGCAGATTCGTAACCTGTGGCTGGGTACTAAAGAAATCGACAAGATCAATCAGCTAAATGCATTTTTCAGGATGATGAAGAAAAAGTCGCCCAGGTTAAAGCCATGGGTGAAATTAAAAACCGTTTCGGACAGAAGTATATTACGAAAGCGAATACGCTATACCGGGTGGAGAGGAATGTTTAAATAATTTTAAATTACCTCAGAAATATTATATTCAAAAAGCCTAACATATCCATTAAATATTAACTTTATAGGCATAAACTACAATAAAAACATTTTCGGGTAATATGATTGAGCAAGCAAAGTTAAATTTATACGAAATCTCAAAATGCGGGTATTTTCGATACGGAATAAATATCCCTGAATTTGGATCAATTGATGAAATATTAGAAAGCCTACTAAATTGGACAAGTGGACGAGAATTACAAGAAACGAGTACCTATGGTGAAGAACAATATTTAAACCATAATAGTACATACTGTTTAGATATAATAACTGATAGAAATACTGGAGATTATATTCTAACAACATGGAATGAAACTCCAACTGAAAGGGGGCGGTTTGCCTCTGTTAATCGTAGATCTGCTGTTGGGGAATATGATATAGAAACTCAAGAGATAAATGAAGATGATATACCAGGATATGCAACATATTTTTGGTTCTTACCTGAACTCAATCACTTTACTACTGTGAGATTTAATATGTCAGTTAATGGGCATCAGCAGCTACAGTTATATCTTAGAAATTTTATGGAGAAATATTCGAGATTTGTTGTAGATGATGGTGGGGTGGAAGGTGAGAGAGAGATTTTTGGTTATAGATCGAACGAAAACGATGATGTGCAAAATCTTCATCCTGCTTATGAATCGAGGCCACATACAGATCAGGGAAGTTTACCATTTTTACTATCAAGGAGACAAGATATCCGTAAAGTTATGAAAAAAAGTGTCATGTTATATAACAATGAGGTTGATAGTGCAGCCACATTTTTTCAAAATTTGAGAATAGATGTAGAAAATGTTCCTGAACAAGATGAATTTACAGTTAAATACGAGGTAGATTTTAATCCCAGTGAAGATGCTCTTAGAGACCTTTATGAATCATGGGAACAAGAAATTCAAAATTCAGATAACGACTGGGATGATATCGGAGTTCAGTTTTCTGGAAACCAAAATGATTACTGGTTTAGTAGGATTTTGAAAAAAGCAGAATACGATATTGACGTTGAATGGGAAAATGAAGCTGTAGTTAACGCAAGGACATTAATGGAAGCTTTATTAGAAATTAGAGAAGACATAATTGAATTGATCTGAGGAAGCATGCAATATGGGCGTAAAATACTATTAGGAGTCATTGTATTTTCTATACTTACAGTAGCATTGTGTTTATGTTTCCATTTTGGTAAAGCAATACCAATAGGTACACAAAAAGAAATCGTAGAACTACTACTTACTGTTGCAAGTATTGTTTTTGGTATAATGGGAGTATGGCTTGCAGTTGTTTTTCCTAACAGTTTGAGTATTGCTTTTGATAGGGAAGCAGAGATCAAAGATAAAAAAGAAGCGCTTAAAGACTTAAGGTTTTTAACCTTACCTATGATCATTTCTGCCATAATAATTTGCTATGTATTATTATTTCATCTCCTGCACCCTATAGTCGTAAATTTTAGTTTCTTGTTAACATATATCCCATTAATAAGAGGGCTTTCCTTTTCAATAATTAGTGTTATAGTTATCATGCAAATCTGGACTTTGATTTACATATTTGCACCAGGTGAAAAGCTTCGCATAAAAGCACTCATCCAAATGAAGAAGGAAGAAAGAGGAAGGGGATTAAACTCAGAGACACAAAGCCTAAAAAAAATGTCTAAAGATTAGATTGCTGGCTCCTCTACTCTACGCAATCTCATTAGCTAACACAACGGGGTACAATCAGGTAGGTTAACGGCTTTTAAATTCATTATACAAGGCCTCCAGTTGCCCAATTTTAATAGGATCATCTATTGGTGCTCGACCTTCAGAAGGAATTGACCTATTAGCAATATCATGGCTTATGTCGACATCTAATTCTGGAAGCCTTTCGAAATTTTGAAGTACATACTCTTCAAATTCATCTCTGTGATCATTATCTCGAAAATAGAAAAAATTAAATCTGCCTCCGCGAGAAATCGGATTATATCTTCCTCTTGTGACTAAGTGTTGGAGCCGTCCACCTATGGAGTCAAATGTATAGTACCAATAGCAATATGAATCTTCATTATTAGGCCCTACGCATGTAAACTCGGGAAGACTGGTCAATACTCTCATCTCATCCAAGAAATTCAAATGATGCTCAAAGAGTGTAGTTGTATGGTATTTTAAGGTAATTGGTGCTATATATGATTTTTTATTAGGAAAGTAATGACTGTAGGTCTCTTGAAATTCATTCCACTCTCCTATTTCGAAACGATATTCTGGAAACTGTTTATGATACCCATATTGCTTATTCCCGATATCAAATTCCCAATCCTCATGATCTAACAAGAGGGCTTTAAACTTTTCAATCGGAGATTCAACTAAACCAAGCCGTTCTCTCCACATTCTTTCTATCTCGTGGACGTCAGCTGAAGCATCAATAGGAGTATTTGTATCCCCCACTCTGCTATATATATAATTTGCTTTGACTACTGCTTCTCGATCTCTATAATCTTCGGTGATATAAAACGGCTTACGGTCTGAATTCCTGATAACTATTATATCTAACTCTTTTGAATTGAGCTCAATAGTTTTTAAACCAATACTTGGGCGTTGATGTCCTGCAAATGATTTTGTTCTAAGAAAATCGATCAAATCAGATTGTTTTTTACGGTTCGGTGTGTTTTCATCTAACCCAATGATCTCACAACCTTCAGCCGGGTCAGATACTCCGATGATTAAGTACCGATTCCCTTTGTGGTAAGAATTAGATAGGCAAATAATATCATGAAGAAGCTTGGCATTATTTTCATGAGGTTCTTTTTTAAAATCCGAGAACACTCCTTCATTCAAGCTTTGTATTATGTTGAATGAAGCGGCGCACGAAAAACGCGAAAGCGTTTCACGATAAATGCGAAAACCTAGATGTTCAAAGCTGCACCAGTGGTTAAATACCGGCTTCATAACTGAACCAAGTAGGTTACATAACA
>NZ_JBEDYP020000008.1:0-248759 GCF_040117685.2 Gracilimonas sp. BCB1
TATTGGATTAAGGAAGTACCTTAAATAAGGCCAGTGCATAGAGCAGTCGGTTTGCCGCCTGCTCTTGTGCGCTTTATACGGGTGTAGCTCAGTTGGCAGAGCACTGGTCTCCAAAACCAGGTGTCGGGAGTTCGAGTCTCTCCACCCGTGCAGACAAAACAAATGATATGAGCAAGATTAATGATTTTTTTGATGGTGTTGTAAAGGAATTCAAAAAGGTTTCCTGGCCAACTCAAAAAGAGCTGATCGATAATACTATTATCGTGGTGGTTTTTTCAATCATAATATCGGTATTCATTTTTGGTGTTGACCAAATGTACAGCACCATCTTAGAAGCTATTTACAATCAATAATGAGTAAAGAATTAACGCATGACTGGTATGTGGTTCGCTGCTTTTCCAGCCATGAAAAAAAAGTTAAAGAATTTCTCGAGCGCGAAATTGAAGATGAAGGTTTAGAGGATAAAATCAAGGAGATCTTGATTCCCACTGAAACGGTAGTTGAGATTCGTTCAGGAAAAAAGCGTACCCGCGAGAAAAACTTCTTTCCCGGTTATATTCTTTTGAATACTCATTATGATGAAGAAGTAAACAATTTGATACAAAGTGCACCATCCTGTCTTGGTTTTTTGAAGGTAGGTAAAAATGAGACGGTGCCAACCCCACTGAAAGATCACGAAGTCAAACGCATCATTGGACGAGTGAAAGACGGTGGCGATGAACCGCGGAATATTGAAATTCCGTACAGCGAGGGAGACCTGGTTAAAGTGATATCCGGTCCGTTCAAAGATTTTGACGGAACTGTTCAGGAAGTGAATCCTGAAAAACTAAAGCTGCGAGTTATGGTTAGTATTTTTGGCCGTAAAACTCCTGTTGAAGTGGATGTCAGCCAAGTTGAATCCGCTACATAAAGAACCTAGTTGATGCACACTAGCTATTACGCAAATTAAACTGAAGTTATTAATTATAGGATCCTGAGAATCCATGGCTAAAAAAGTTGATAAAATCCTGAAGCTCCAGATTGTTGGGGGGCAGGCAAACCCTGCGCCACCTGTTGGGCCGGCTCTCGGTCAGGCGGGAATCAATATAATGGAGTTTTGTAAAGCCTTTAATGCTAAGACTCAGGACAAGGCCGGAACTGTTGTTCCTGTTGAGATTACAGTTTATGCTGATAAGTCTTTTACATTCAAAACAAAGACTCCTCCAGCACCTGTACTTCTTAAGAAAGCAGCGAAAATCAAGTCCGGATCAGGTGAACCTAACCGAAATAAAGTAGGTACAGTAACCTGGAGCCAATGCAAAGAAATCGCAGAAGAAAAGATGGAAGACTTAAATGCGTTTGACATCGAAGCTGGTGCGGAAATGGTTGCAGGAACGGCTCGCAGTATGGGTCTTAGAGTAAATCGCGAAAAGTAAGGAAATTGTGATCATGGCAAAAAGAGGAAAAAAATACCAACAGGCCGTGGCACTCGTGAATCCCGAGGTAGAGTATACTTTGGAAGAAGCGTGCGATCTGGTTAAAAAAACATCTACCGCTAACTTTGATGCATCCGTTGACGTTGACGTTCGGTTGGGAGTTGATCCCCGCCACGCCGACCAAATGGTGCGTGGTACAGTGAGCTTACCTCATGGTACCGGTAAAGAAGTTAAGGTTTTGGCTCTCGTTAATGAGGCCAAGCAAGATGAAGCCAGAGAAGCTGGTGCCGACCATGTTGGTCTTGATGATTACATCACGAAAATAGAAGAAGGGTGGGCTGATATTGACGTTATTATAGCTACACCCGACGTAATGGGTAAACTCGGTAAGCTTGGGCGCTTTTTAGGGCCCCGCGGACTGATGCCTAACCCTAAGAGTGGAACCGTAACAATGGATGTGGCCGATGCTGTTAAGCAAGTAAAAGCCGGTCAGATTGATTTCCGTGTTGATAAAACCGGAATTCTTCATACATCGATTGGAAAAGTTAGTTTTGATGCCAGTGACCTGAAAGAGAATGCTGAGTCATTCCTTCGTACGGTTATGGGCTTGAGACCGGCTTCCGCAAAAGGGCTGTATGTGAAAAGTGTTTTCATGAGCAGCACAATGGGACCAAGCATCCCGATAAGCAGAACCGCAGTTACATCCCTATAATAGGAGGAAATTAAATTATGCCTACTGCAGAAAAGCGTGCAATTCTTGATGAACTAACCGAAAAACTGAAAAGTTCGAGTGCTTTATACATTGCGAAGTATTCAGGAATGTCGGTACCGGAAGTCAATGAATTGCGTGGTGCATTTCGTAAGGGAGATATTCGATTCAAAGTTTACAAGAACAAACTTGTAAAGCTCGCAATGGAAGAAGTTGGTGGATACGATGATATTATCCCCTCATTGGTTGAGCAGAATGCTTTTGCATTCGTTGATGAAGAATTATCAGCACCCGCCAAGGTATTGAAAGATTTTATCAAGGATAACAATAAGCCAGAATTTAAAGCAGCTATCGTAGACGGAGATTTTTACGGTGCGGATAAGCTGGACGTTCTCGCAGCTATGAAGTCGAAGAACGAGATTGTTGGCGATATCCTTGGTCTGTTGATGGCCCCACTATCTAATGTAGTTGGTGCGCTTGAATCACAAGGATCTAACCTTGTTGGTGCCGTTAATACCATCGCTGAAAAAGGCGAAGAGTAACCCTTATTTATTACAACTAGAATTTTTTATATCAAAACAACTGGAGATAACAAATGGCTGACGTTAAAGATTTAGCTGAACAGCTTGTCAACCTAACAATTAAAGAAGCAAACGAACTTGCTAAAGTTCTTGAAGAAGAATACGATATCAAACCTGCTCAAGCTGCTGTTGCAGTAGCTGGACCTGCTGGCGGCGGAGAAGCCGGTGGTGGAGAAGAGCAAACTGAGTTTGACGTAGTTCTGAAGAGCGCTGGTGCTAAGAAAATCGCGGTAATCAAAGAAGTACGCGGTATCACCGGTCTTGGGCTGAAAGAAGCCAAAGAATTGGTTGACGGAGCCCCCGGCACTGTAAAAGAAGCAGTTTCTAAAGATGAAGCTGAGCAAATCAAAGGCAAGCTTGAAGAAGCTGGTGCCGAAGTAGAGCTTAAGTAACTCATACTTACACATTCGTTGGTAGCCAATGCCGTGAAAACGGTATTGGCTATTGGCGTCTATATAAATTGACCCCATTAGCCCTGGGGTTTGCCCGTATCATTTACCTTCAATCTAAGAGGAGAGGTTCCTTTTGAGCAAGAAGATGCAAACTATTCCGAACACGGAACGCTTATCGTTTGGTAAAACCAAGCACGTGCTGGATTATCCGGATTTTCTGGATATTCAGTTAGAGTCATTCGAAAAATTTGTACAACTTGATATTGCTCCCAATGAGCGAGAAAATCAAGGACTACAACGAATTTTTAATGAAAATTTTCCGATTCAAGACAGTCGTGAGACTCACATTCTTGAATTCCTTTACTATAACGTGGATGTGCCACGTTACACGATTGCTGAATGCCAGGATCGTGGCCTCACATATTCCGTTCCGTTAAAAGCAAAATTGCGATTATCATCGGTTGATGATAGCGACGAAGCCAGCGAAACTATTGAGCAGGAAGTATTTTTAGGAGACCTGCCCTGGATGTCGAATCGCGGAACATTCATCATTAACGGTGCTGAGCGTGTTATTGTAAGTCAGCTCCACCGTTCACCCGGTGTATTCTTCGGGCAAAACGTTCACCCGAACGGCACACAACTCTATTCAGCCCGGGTTATTCCATTCAAAGGATCATGGATTGAATTCACAACAGATATCCGTGACGTTCTTTGGGCTTATATCGATCGTAAGAAGAAAGTTCCTGCCACCACTTTATTACGTGCGCTTGGATATTCTTCCGATATCGAATTGTTAAGTCTGTTTGAGCTTTCTGAAGAAATTAAATTCGGTAAGAAAGATCACTACAACAAAAACCTGGTAGGCAAGCGGCTTGCTGAGAATATTGTTGTGGAGAGCATGGAAGAAGTAGTCGATGATGAGACCGGTGAAGTAACCGAGGCGCTGAATCGCCAAATTATCTTCGAACGGGATCACGAACTTACTGAAGATGATTACGGCTCATTAAAGGATGCAGAAGTAGAGAAAGTTCTGGTACAGAAAATCTCGGCTGAAGAGTCAGAGCGTTCTGTAATGATGAACACGCTTCGTAAAGACCCTACTTATGATGAGAGTACGGCACTTGGAGAAATTTATCAGCAGATTCGATCCGGTGAAATGCCAGATCCTGAAACTGCCCGATCAATTCTTGAACGACTGTTCTTCAGCGACAAGAAATATGATCTTGGTGAAGTAGGTAGATACCGACTGAATAAACGCCTGAAATTAGATCAGGATAACACGGTACAATATCTGACTAAAGAAGATATTGTGGCAATTGTAAAAGAGGTTATCCGCCTGAAGAACATGAAGTCTCAGGTAGATGATATTGACCATTTAAGTAACCGACGGGTACGAACCGTTGGCGAGCAGTTAGGTCAACAGTTTGCAATCGGTCTTGCCCGAATGGCACGCACCATCCGCGAGCGTATGAACTCTCGTGATGCCGAGCAGCTAACCCCGCAAGATCTTGTGAACGCACGTACCATCTCAAGTGTGATTAACACCTTCTTTGGTACCAACCAGCTTTCACAGTTTATGGATCAAACCAACCCGCTTGCAGAGTTGACGCACAAGCGTCGTATGTCTGCCTTGGGTCCTGGAGGTTTGACTCGTGAACGAGCCGGTTTTGAGGTGCGTGACGTTCACTATACCCACTATGGTCGTCTCTGCCCTATTGAAACACCTGAGGGTCCAAACATTGGTTTGATTTCCTCTCTGTGTGTGCATGCGAAAGTTAATGACTTTGGATTTATTGAAACTCCATATCGTAAAGTGAAAGACGGTAAGGTTTCCAAAGATGTTGAATATCTCGCTGCCGAGCAGGAAGACGAAACGGTAATCGCCCAGGCAAATGCCGAGATTGATGACAAAGGTACTTTCGAGAGTGAAGCTATTTTCTCTCGTACACGAGAAGGTAACTACCTGCGTGTAAAACCAGATGAAATTGAATACATGGATGTCGCCACTAACCAGATTACTTCTCTGGCGGCTGCAATGATTCCGTTTATTGAACATGATGATGCGAACCGTGCATTGATGGGTTCAAACATGCAGCGTCAGGCTGTTCCGCTTCTTCGTCCCGAAGCCCCTGTTGTGGGTACCGGACTGGAGCAGAGAGCGGCTCGCGACTCACGTGCAATTATTACTGCTGATGCCAATGGCGAAGTAGTATATGTAAGCGCGACTGAAATTCGGGTTAAGTATAACCGATCCGAAGATGAGCAGCATTGCTACTTTGATGGCGGTGTGAAAACGTACAAGCTCGATAAGTTCATCCGTACCAACCAGGATACTACAATAAACCAGCGTCCGGTTGTTAAAATTGGTGACAAAGTGAAAGCCGGTCAGGCTTTAGCTGATGGTTGCTCTACCGACAAAGGTGAGTTGGCTCTTGGCCGTAACCTGCTGGTGGCCTTTATGCCATGGCGCGGTTATAACTTTGAGGATGCCATTGTAGTAAGTGAGCGCATCGTTCAAGATGATATTTATACTTCCATCCACGTAACAGAATTCGAACAACAGGTTCGTGATACCAAGCGTGGTGAAGAAGAACTGACACGTGAAATTCCTAACGTAAGTGAGGAAGCGACACGCAACCTTGATGAACGTGGAATTATTCGCGTGGGTGCCAAGATTGAGCATGGCGACATTCTGGTAGGTAAAATTACTCCGAAAGGAGAAACCGATCCTACTCCGGAAGAAAAACTGCTCCGCGCTATCTTTGGTGATAAAGCAGGTGATGTGAAAGATGCATCTCTGAAAGTACCTCCGGGTGTTCAGGGAACCGTAATCGACACCAAGCTTTTCAGCCGCAAGCGCGATGAGTTGGTATCTCGTAAAGAAGAGAAGAAACGCGTTGAGCAGGAAGAAGAACGTCACTCCCAGAAAGTTGCTGAATTAAATCAACAATGGGCCGATAAGATGTATTCTCTGCTTCGAGATAAAACTTCTCCGGGTGTTTATAACTACAGTAATGTAGAGTTGATCCCGAAAGGCGAGAAATACAAGAAATCTGTATTTGAAGAATTAGATCCGGTAAACATTAACGAAAACATCGACTGGGCCACAGATGGTGAGCTTGTTAAGATGGTTCGAAGATTGTTTGCCAACTACCGCGAGCTTCGTCGTGAAATTGACACCGAAGCTAAGCGTCGTAAATTTGCGATCCAGGTAGGAGACGAACTCCCGCCGGGAATCATCCAGAAAGCAAAAGTTTATGTTGCTAAGAAACGTAAGCTGCACGTGGGTGATAAGATGGCCGGTCGTCACGGTAACAAAGGTGTGGTTGCTAAAATCGTACCTCAGGAAGACATGCCGTTTATGGAAGACGGAACCCCGGTTGACATCTGTCTAAACCCGCTGGGTGTACCTTCCCGTATGAACCTTGGCCAGATTTACGAAACCATTCTTGGATGGGCTGCTAAGAAAATGGGTGTGACGTTTGCGTCGCCTATCTTCGACGGTGCTTCCATGGATGAAGTTAGAGAGAAATTAAAAGAAGCCGGATTGCCTGAAGACGGCCGCGTAAACCTATACGACGGACGAACAGGTGAGCCATTCGCACAGAAAACAACAGTAGGTTATATCTACATGTTGAAACTGAACCACCTGATTCAGGACAAGATGCACTCTCGTTCTATCGGGCCATATTCACTCATTACGCAGCAGCCATTGGGCGGTAAAGCTCAGTTTGGTGGCCAGCGACTTGGTGAGATGGAGGTTTGGGCACTGTACGCATATGGTGCATCCAGCATCTTGAAAGAAATGCTCACTGTGAAAAGTGATGACGTAAAAGGGCGCTCTAAAGTGTATGAAGCTATCGTGAAAGGTGAGAACCTGCCTGATGGTGACGTGCCCGAATCATTCAAGGTATTGTTACGAGAGCTTATGGGTCTCGGCCTTGAAATGCATATTGAATAATTTCACTGTTAATAATTTGGAGGAACATCCTTGCCAGTAACTAAGACATTAACAGTCACGAAAGATTTCGACAGCATTGGGGTATCCCTTGCTTCCGCGGAAACGATTTTATCTCGTTCCCACGGCGAAGTCTTGACTCCTGAGACAATAAACTATCGAACCTTTAAACCGGAAATGGATGGTCTTTTCTGTGAAAAGATCTTCGGCCCGGTTAAAGACTATGAATGCCATTGTGGTAAATACAAGCGTATCCGCTATAAGGGAATTATCTGCGACCGTTGCGGTGTGGAAGTTACCCGAAAAGCTGTACGTCGTGAACGAATGGGACATATTACCCTGACCGTTCCTGTTGTACACATTTGGTACTTTAAATCTCTTCCTAACAAGATTGCTTACCTGCTTGGAATGAGTTCCAAGAACCTGGATAAGATCGTTTATTACGAGACTTTCGTAGTAATCAATCCGGGTGTGGCGCGTGACCTCGGTTATGCCCAGGGCGACATGATCTCTGAAGAAGAGAAATGGGATATTTTAGAACAACTGCCGGAAGACAACCAGGAACTGGATGACGACGATGATGACAAATTCATCGTGAAAGAAGGAGCAGATGCTCTTGAAGCACTCCTTGGCGATCTGGATCTGGATGATCTGGCTTATAATCTGCGTTATGAAGTGAAGCATGAGACTTCACAGATGCGTAAGAAGAAAAAGCTGAAGCGTCTTCAGGTAATTGAGTCGTTCCGTGCGGCTAACCAGCACACAGAAAACCGTCCCGAGTGGATGGTGCAAAGTGTAATCCCGGTAATTCCACCGGAGCTGCGACCGCTGGTACCTCTTGAAGGTGGACGTTTTGCAACGTCTGACCTGAACGACCTGTATCGTCGTGTGATTATCCGTAACAATCGCCTGAAGCGATTGATTGATATTAAAGCTCCTGATGTGATTCTCCGAAACGAGAAGCGCATGCTGCAGGAAGCGGTTGATTCACTGTACGACAACTCAAGAAAATCGAACGCAGTACGAAATAACAACCGACCGCTTAAGTCTCTTTCAGATATGCTGAAGGGCAAGAGTGGCCGTTTCCGTCAAAACCTTCTTGGTAAGCGTGTTGACTATTCCGGCCGTTCTGTAATTGTGGTAGGACCCGAGCTGAAAATGCACGAATGTGGTCTGCCCAAAGAGATGGCGGTTGAGCTCTATAAACCATTCATTATCCGACGACTTATTGAGCGTGGATTTGTGAAGACGGTTAAGAGTGCCAAGAAAGTAGTTGACCGACGCGATGCCGTTGTTTGGGAAGTTCTTGAAAATGTAATTGACGGACACCCCGTACTGCTTAACCGTGCACCAACATTGCACAGGTTGGGTATTCAGGCATTCCAGCCGGTACTTATTGAAGAAAAAGCCATCCGACTGCACCCGCTCGCATGTACAGCCTTTAATGCTGACTTTGACGGTGACCAGATGGCCGTTCACCTTCCATTGAGCCATGATGCTGTACTTGAAGCATCAGTGCTGATGTTAGGTTCTCACAATATTTTATCTCCTGCGAATGGTGGACCAATTGCGGTTCCTTCTCAGGATATGATCTTGGGTCTGTATTATCTCACCAAGCCTAATGATGGTCAAAAAGGAGAAGGCAAGACTTTTGCTTCTCCTGCAGAAGTATTGGTTGCCTTCGATCAGGATAAGATTGATACACATGCCAAAATCAACGTTCGAATTCCAACGGTTAATGAGGAAGGAGAAGTTGTTCATGAAGTGATCAAAACTTCAACCGGACGTGTACTCTTCAACCAGATTACACCGAAAGAAATCCCATTCATCAACAAGACTCTTGGTAAAAAAGAACTGAGAAACCTTATTGGTGATATTCATGCTATAGTAGGAACGGCGAAAACGTCGAGATTCCTCGATGACATGAAGAAAGTTGGGTACGAAGAAGCTACCATTGGTGGTCTCTCTTTCAGCCTTGATGATATCATTATTCCTGACGCTAAAGGTGAATTGATTACTAAAGCGAAGGATGAAGTGACTGATATTCAGGGACGTTACGAAATGGGTTTCATTACCGATAACGAACGTTACAACCAGGTTATTGATAAATGGACCAGCACCACAAACCGTGTGTCTGAAACTCTGTTCTCAGCTCTTGCAGGTGACAGAAATGGTTTCAATCCGGTATATATGATGGCAGATTCCGGAGCTCGTGGTTCTAAGGAGCAGATCCGTCAGTTAGGTGGTATGCGTGGTCTGATGGCGAAACCTCAGAAGAGCTCCATGCAGCAGGGTAATGAGGTAATCGAGAACCCGATTCTTTCTTCTTTCAAAGAGGGACTGACGGTACTTGAGTACTTTATTTCTACTCACGGTGCGCGTAAAGGTCTTGCCGATACCGCTCTTAAAACTGCCGATGCGGGTTATCTTACCCGTCGTCTGGTTGATGTTTCACAGGATGTGATCATCAATGAGAAAGACTGTGGTACCCTTCGAGGTATTAAGATGTCGGCACTGAAAGACAACGAAGATATTATCGAAAGTCTCGAAGATCGTATTATCGGGCGTGTTTCACTCCACGAAATCTATGATCCGATTTCTGATGAATTGATCTGCGAAGCTAACCAGATGATTGATGAATCTGTAGCTTCCAAGATTGCTGAGACTTCCATCGAAGAAGTAGAAATTCGATCAGTACTTACCTGTGAAACCGGACGTGGTGTATGTGCCAAATGTTATGGCCGTGACCTCGCACGGGGAACCGTAGTTGAGAAAGGGGAAGCCGTAGGGGTTATCGCCGCTCAGTCTATTGGTGAGCCGGGTACGCAGCTTACTCTTCGAACCTTCCACGTAGGTGGTACGGCTTCTCGTCTGGAGGCTGAATCTCAGCACAAAACGAAATTCGAAGGTAAAGTAGAATTTGAAAACGTTCGCGTTGTGGTTTACGACGACGGTGAAGAAGAGCACAATGTAGTTCTCTCCCGTGCCGGTGAAATCAAGATCGTGAACGATGAAGGTAAAGTTCTCATCAACTACAATGTGCCTTACGGCTCAGAGATGTTGGTTGAGGAAGGCGATGTGGTACCTAAAGGAGCTGTGCTCTGTAAGTGGGACCCATATAACGCCCTTATCTTCTCTGAAATTGACGGTACCGTTGAGTACAAGGATATCATTGACGGAGTTACTTCTTCTGATGATACCGATGCCCAAACCGGTCACCGCGAAAAAGTTATCACCGATTCCAAAGATCGCTCGCTGGTACCTACCCTTGTGATCAAAGGAAGCAAAGACCGAATCCGCGAAAATACATTACCTGTTGATACGCACATCGTTATTGATGACGGTGAGAAAGTTGAAGCAGGTCAGGTTATCGCTAAGATTCCGCGCGCTACATCTAAGTCTAAGGATATTACCGCCGGTCTGCCGCGTGTAACTGAACTATTTGAAGCACGTTCTCCAAGTGAACCTGCCGTTGTTTCTGAAATTGACGGTATTGTTGAAATGGGTGGACGTAAGCGTGGTTCACAAGAGGTATTTGTGAAATCCAAAGACGGTACGGATGAGAAGAAATATCTGATCTCGCTAAGCAAGCATATCTTGGTTCAATCCAATGACTTTGTGAAAGCAGGACAGCCTCTCTCAGATGGTACAATTCCGGCTCAGGATATTCTGAATATTCTCGGACCTTATGCTGTGCAGTCGTATCTCGTGAATGAAATTCAGGAGGTTTACCGACTACAGGGTGTGAAAATCAATGACAAGCACATTGAGGTTATTGTGCGCACCATGATGCAGAAGGTGGAAATCACCGATCCGGGCGATACCATGTTCCTTGAAGGGGACAAAGTGGATCGCTTTGAAGTGAACATCAAAAACGATGAGCTGATTGGTAAGTTTGTAGTAACCAATCCGGGTGGTTCTGAACTGAAAAAAGGAGCCATCCTCGACCGTCGTGAAGTAA
Organism: Gracilimonas sp. BCB1; assembly: GCF_040117685.2. Classification (NCBI taxonomy): domain Bacteria; kingdom Pseudomonadati; phylum Balneolota; class Balneolia; order Balneolales; family Balneolaceae; genus Gracilimonas; species Gracilimonas sp. BCB1. Next base: position 11,017 of record NZ_JBEDYP020000008.1, read on the forward strand.
GAGATGTAAACAACGAGCTGATTAAAGAAGGCGTAGAAGAACTCGAAACCCGTGAAGCAGAACCGGCTATTTCTAAGCCAATTCTGTTGGGTATTACACGAGCCGCTCTTTCTACTGACAGCTGGTTGTCGGCTGCTTCCTTCCAGGAAACTACCAAGGTACTTACTCAGGCTTCCATCGAAGCCAAGAAAGACTTCCTCCGCGGACTCAAAGAGAATGTGGTGGTTGGACATAAAGTGCCTGCCGGTACCGGTCTTCGCGACTACAACGACATCGTTGTTGGGTCTAAGAAAGACATGGAAGAAGGAGACGAAGAAATCGCCAAGGTATTTGAAGAACTTGGCGGAAGTGAAAACGGTGAAAGCGAAACCGCAGAAGCCGAAGACTAATCACTTCAGCATTACTTCGTTAGCCGAAGTAGCATAAATAGATAAAATTAAAGCCCCGTTCATTCAGTTGAGCGGGGCTTTTTTTGTTGAAATGATTAGTTAAGGATAATATCAAAGACCTTTCTCAGTTTTCGATATGTTGAACTTGATTAAACAACAGATTTTGTTCTCTACGTTAATAATTACTTTCTAGAAAAGTAAAACTCGTTAGAAAAGTAAGCAGTATTAAGGTTGTCGAATCTTGATTTACTTGCTTCTAAAGAATTAATTTTGCTATTTCTAATAGAATAGTCATCATCCAACAGCGGAAAAATGAATAATAATCGATTAGGGAATAAGGAAGAGAAGTTCGACAACGATACTATAAATAGCAGTTCTTTTAGCAATGAACCTTATTTCTTTAGTGTCTCAAACTTTAAGTTGGTATTAATGTCAATTTGCACTTTCGGGATTTATGAATTGTATTGGTTTTATAAAAATTGGGAGCTAATTAAAAAACGGTGGGCTCAAAACATAATGCCTTTTTGGAGAGCTTTTTTTGCACCGATTTGGGCTTACAGTTGTTTTGAGGAAATTAAAAATTCTGCGATTCAAAATAGGTTGTCTTATTCACTGCCAACTGTGTTTTTGGCGATAGGTTATTTCATAATTCAGGCACTATGGAGATTGCCAGATCCTTATTGGTTGCTTTCATTTTTAAGTTTTGTATTTATTATTCCAGCTAATAATGTTGCGCTTAGAGTTAATGAAGGTGTCAATCCAAGCTTTGAAAATAATTCTTCTTTCTCAGGAACAAATATAACTGCTATTGTTATAGGTGGGCTATTGTTTGTACTAGGTCTGTTGGAAACGCTTATGCCATCCGTATAATACAAATAACCCATTTTGGAGTGTTAAAGAATGAATGTCATTCTCATTATTCTAACAGTGGGTTGAATAGCCGAGGTGATAAAATCTGCTGAAGAATTCAGAAGAAAGAGTGAAGGAAGGAAAGAGTTGAAAAGAAATTTAGGAGATGACCATGATGAATATTGAAATGCGAAAAAAGAAACCTTACTAGAAGCATAAGTATTTCAACAATGCTTTTTTGATCTATGGACAAAACCACTGAAACCTATAACGAAAGACTTGATGAAGCCAATAAGGAAATCTGCGACAAGCTGGCCGGGTTAATTAACAGGTACTTGCCGGAGGCCGAGAATACAATATGGCATGCACATCCGGTATGGTTTTTGGATGGAAATCCGGTTGCAGGCTATAGCAAACTGAAACATTGTGTGCGGCTATTTTTTTGGAGCGGACAGTCTTTTGGTGAGCCGGGATTAACGAAATCGGGTTCTTTTAAAGCAGCGGAAAAAAGATATACTGCTGCAGATCAAATCAACAAAGAAGAAGTTCAACGGTGGATAGAAAAATCAAGAGATATACAATGGGATTACAAAAACATCGTGAAAAGAAAAGGGAAACTGGAACGGTTGAAGTGAGTATATATGAAACCTGCTAAACTAATTTTGTTTAAAAATGATCCGGGTGAAGAATTAGAGTTTGCCGTCGATCAACTCAAGAAATACAACCGGTCTTTTACCGGGCCTTTTGAAAGTGAGCGGTTCGGCTTTATAGCAAAGAATGATTCCGGAGAGGTAATAGGCGCTGTGCATGGGAATACCGAATGGGAGTGGGTTTTTATCAAGCACCTGTGGGTCAGGGAAGACTACAGAGGAATGGGACTTGGCTCGGAACTAATGGAAGCAATCATACAGGAAGCCAATAAACAAGGACGTTATAAGTATTATCTGTCTACATTTGAATTTCAGGCTCCTGAGTTTTATAAAAAACTTGGGTTTAAGATCTTCGGCACTTGGCCACAGGTGTCCGGAAATTATGATTCATTCTATCTTAAAAGAGAAGACAGATAATGAGTCCAAAAAAGAAGCCATCCTTAAGAAGGATGGCTTTTAAGAATGATCATTAATACCGTAAAATTAAATAGTGCAGAGCTGTTTTCGTCTCAGCCGGATTTACCAAGCATGGCATCCAGAGAGTATTTGCCGGTCCCCATCATTGACAAAGCAAGACTGGTTAGCAGCAACATGATTTCCAGACGCATTCCGCTGAAACCACCATCACCCCCCATCTTAACGGTCAGTATGGCTACGAGCATCGTAATTGCCAGCAATATGCCCGGAATTTCAACTTTGTATCCGGTGAGCATCATGATTCCACCAACAAATTCAACAAGGGCAACAACCCATGCCATTACACCGGGAAGAGGAATGCCAATATTTCCAAAAAATCCCTGTACTCCTTCTATACCTGAAAGTTTACTCCAGCCTGCGATAATGAAAATTACGCCAACACCAATACGTAACAATAACTTTGCTAAATCTTTATTCTTCATCAGTACTCCTGTTTGGGTTAAGGGTCTTAGTAATCTATTTTAAATGAGCTAAAGTTCAAAAGAAAAAGTTTAATGTTTAACTAAATGACCCAACCGGAAGCAAAAAAACTGATTGAAGAGGCTGGTTTTAAGAATAATGAACCGGAGAAATGGTTAGACCTGGGTTGTGGAAGCGGACTGTTCAGCGATGCATTGGCAGAATTACTTCCAGAAGCAAGCGAAGTATTGATGATAGATAAGGTAAACCAGGCGCCTATTAAATCAGCAGTAGCCGGTGTACATTTTGAGTTTTTGCAAATTGATTTCAATAAGCAAGCCCTGCCGAACACAGGCTTTGATGGTATTATGATGGCGAATTCGCTTCATTACGTGAGAAACAAAAAGCCCTTTGTTCAAAAATTGAAGAAAAACCTGTCGGATAATGGTCGGTTGATTTTAGTAGAGTATAATACCGAAGTATCCAATCCGTGGATTCCCCATCCTATACCTCTAAACCGATTAGAGGAATTGTTTTTAGATTCGGGATTTGAGGCGGTGCGGAAAATAGGCGAGCGCCCATCCAGATATGGACAAAAGAATATGTACGCTGTTGAAGTGCTTTTGACCAATGACCAATGACCAAAATTGAGTTTGGCCATTGGTTCAGGTCAATGTAGTGTAATTTAATTACCGCCGTCTCTGTTGGCAGTACGTGGAGTTGGCCATTCCATTTGCTCACCGGTCCAGCGGCTCACAGGGAGTACGGCTTTATCCCGTGGGAAAGTCTCGGGATCTTCACTGGCCATATACGTTAGAACTGCAGTCAGGATGGCATTGTTACGTACATCATCGAAAACGATTTTGTCGTAAGTATCGCGATTGGTGTGCCAGGTATAATTCCAGTAGCTCCAGCTTAGCGAGCTAAGAGAAAATCCGGGAGCACCTGCAGAAACAAAGGAAGCGTAATCGGAACCTCCGCCACCGGGAGTGCCGGGGAAAGTGGTTTCAATATGACGGGTGATATCACGTGGCACAGCTTCCAGCCATCGTCCTAAAAACTCATAGGCATGAAGAAAGCCCTGGCCCGAAATTCGAACAACCCGTCCGGTTCCGTTATCCTGATTGAATAATGCCTGCATATTATCAACGATTTCGGGGTTGTCTTCCACAAATGCCGTTGATCCGTTCAGTCCTTGTTCTTCACTTCCCCAAAGTCCTACAATAATAGTTCGTTTTGGGTTTGGATATACCTCTTTTAAGATTCGTGCGGCTTCCATCATGGTAATGGATCCGGTAGCATTATCGGTAGCTCCGGTTCCGCCATCCCAGGAATCATAATGAGCAGAGAGGATAATATATTCGTCTGCTTTTTCTGAGCCGGGAATGGTAGCAATCGTATTAAAAGTTGGGACTTTGCCCAATTTCTTAGATTGAGCGTTCACTTTTATTTTTGGATCGTCACCATATTCCACCATCCGATAGAGCATTCCATAATCTTCTAACGCGAGATCAATTACAGGTACATTTTTGGTACCTGCACTAAAGATTTTACTTACACCAAATCCACTGGACCATCGGGATTGTATAATGCCAGCTGCTCCGGCTTCTTCCAATACAGGAAGTACTTCACGGGAGTTGTACCCAATTTTACCGAAACGGGCTCTCCAGGCATCTTCCATAGCATCGCGTTCTTCTTTCATTTTTTCGAAGGATTCTTCGGTAGCGAATTCTTCCCAGTTATAATCGGGGCGGCCTGTAGGCTGCATCATAGAAACGAGAATGAATTTTCCCTTGATGGTTTTAAGCCATTCTTCAAAAGCGGCTTTATCTTCCACATCAGGAATGATATCTAACCTTCCTTCAACACCGCCTTTTTTGGTGGCAGGACTCCAGGCCAGCTGCATCCCTTCCAAAGAAACAACCCGGGGTGAAATCAGATCCACATGTGTGATGCCCCGTTCCCATCCTTGCCATTGGCCAAACTGTTGATTTTCTGCTGAGATGCCCCACTCTTCAAATTGTTCAACAGCCCATTCATGAGCATGCTGCATTTGAGGGGTACCCACCAGCCGAGGCCCAATCACGTCGGTAAGTTGATGAGCCAGGTATTCCAGTTGTGAATTTTCTGTAGCCTCTTTTACGATGGCATCTACCATGTCGTCGGTGGTTTGAGCTTCAACCAGTCCGAGTGGTAACGACATCACTATACATACAATAAGCGCGATTCTTTTCATGAACCCTTTCTCCGATTCTGTCAGTTAAAATTAATCGGAGAATATATTCTATAAACAGATAAAAGGGGGAAACTGTAATTTCTTTTTACGAATAAAAAACCGCCTCAAAAGAGACGGTTTTTAAACAATGATAAGGGAAAGATAAATCAGACGTCAGTTCCGGTTAATTCATATCCGGCTTGTCTCCAACCGGCAAGTCCTTCTTCAAAATCACTGACGTTTGTATATCCCATTTCTTCCAATTTCTGAGCCAGACTTGGAGATGCATCACAGTCTGCGTTGGCACAATACACCACAATTTCAGCATCCATGTAAGGGATAACTTCCTTAGCCATTTCTGCATTCTCTGTAGGTATATTTATGGAACCCGGGATATGCTTAGCCAGAAAGGCATCTTGTGGTAATGCATTAATAATAATCGGTGAATGCTCACCGGTCATCTTGCGATGTAAGGTTTCTGCGTCTGTTCGTTGAAGTGTTGCTGTAGCCGTCATAATCTTATGATTTAAATTCGGCTTCTTACTTCATTATTACAACAAATCAAAGCCTGCTCACATTCAGAGGAGTTTATTGGAATAAATGGAAAAGAAAGTTCGGGCAGCGGGGTCTATAATATCATCGGGGAAATCATAGGCCGGGTTGTGGAGTGGGGGCAATTCTTCACCGGCTCCAAACCCAAACTGTGCACCTCTGTTAGTAGCGGTGAAATAAGCAAAATCTTCTGACCAGTTATTCGGGTGATCCATTTGCTGAATGGTTAGTTTGTTGGCTTCAGCTGAATCTGAAATCATGTTAACACAATCTTCGTCATTAAGGGTAGCGGGGTAGATTTCAGAATAACTCCATTCGAAATCCAGTCCATTCGCTTTGGCCAATTTTGCCACAATGGCTTCTGATTTAGAACAAAGCCGGTCAAGATCATCATTCTCATACGCCCGCAACGTGATACCCATTTCCAGGCTACCCGGTGAAACACCAAAGGCAACTTCCCCTAACCGAATATAAATTAAGGTTGCTATGGTATGATCTGAAAAATCAGAATGATTGCCATTTGCTAACTCCAGGATTTGATCTATGATATCCGTTGCGGTATGGTAAGGATTCAATCCATTCTGAGGCTCAGCTGCATGCGAGGTTCGCCCGTCCAGTTTTACTGTGAAGCCACAGGAAGCGGCCGTGAAACTACCTTTTTTGAGTAACACGGTTTCCTTTTTAACGCCGGGAATATTATGTAGGGCAAAGATATAATCAGGTGATAGCGCATGAAATTCTTTGGATTCAACCACATCTTTAGCTCCCAAGTAATTTTCTTCAGCAGGCTGAAAAAGTAATACGGCTTTCCCTTTTTTGGGTCTGTTCTGAGATATCAACTGTCCCAGTCGTGCAATAATAGCCATGTGGCCATCGTGCCCGCAAAGGTGAGCTACACCTTTGATGGACGAGCGGTACGCACAGTTCGATTTTTCCTGTATGGGAAGAGCATCCAGTTCGCACCTGTAAATCAGCGTTTCTCCGGGTTTTTCTCCTTCAAACACAAACGCTTTCCCGGTTTTTGAAATGGATATTTCTTCATCGGGATTGAGAGCATTTATGAAAGCCGAGATTCGTTTTGAAGTCTCAAATTCCAGGTTCGATAATTCCGGGTAGCGATGAAGGGTGCGTCTCAGGTTAATGACATCTTGTAAGTCGGACATAAACTAATTTTTTACTGCGGTAACCATAATTTCTACTTTAGCATCCAGGGGAATTCGGCTTACTTCAACCACCGCACGTGCGGGAGGATTCTCCGGAAAGTACTGAATGTAAATATCATTGAATGCCTGGTAGTAATCCATATCATCCAAAAAAACCTGCGCCTTCACAACGTCTGATAGGGTAAAGTCAGCCGCTTCAAGCACCGCTTTAATATTACTGAGGGTTTGGTGCGTCTGGGATTCGAGATCATCTCCGGCAAGTTCCCGGCTTTCCGGAATCAGGCCTATTTGCCCCGACAGGTAAAGTGTATTGCCTACTTGAATGGCTTGTGAATATACACCCACAGCAGCCGGAGCATTTTCGGTATTAATGATTTTCTTTTGCTGAGCCAAATCATGTTTGGACTCAATTTCGATACAAGAGGTGAAAAGCCCTGTCAGAAGCAGAGTGTTAATAATCCATTTATTGAGTGATGTATGCATGGCTTTCAATGTTAGTAGCTTAAATAACGTTAATCGATATAAAAGTAGTCAGTTTTGCGTGTCTATGTAGTCATTTCGCGGCGTATGCCCGATATCTAATGGGTTCATATTGATTCAACTCTTGAATTAATGGCACTTACCAGATTCCCGTCTGCACGGAATGACCAAAGTAGTACTTATGGCCTTATTTTCGCATTCTTTTAATCGGACTCATGTTAAATAGTTTACAGGTTAAACCTTTTCGATCTGATCTTTCATAGCACTCATAAACCGGTCAATTTCTTCCAGGGTCGTATATACATTCGGCGTAACACGAATGCCCCGAAATTGATTATGATTGATGGGGGTGGTGATGATCCGGTAATCACGCCAGAGAGAACTGTTCAACTCATTTGGCTCCATTCCTTTTATTTCGACGGTAGCAATTCCGCAGGCATATTTGGGGTTGCGGCTGGTATGCAGCACAACCTTGTTTCCGTCAACCAATTCATCAATCCAGAGATCATTCAGGTATTTAAGCCGTGCTTCTTTTCGGGCTGAACCGATTCCTTCGTGGAAAGTCAATGCTTCTCCGATGGCTAAAAAATTTGCTGCAGGGTGTGTTCCGATTTCTTCGAACTTCCGGATGTCTTCATCCTGAGATTCAGCCGCTGCCATTAATGGCCATAGATCTTTAATCTTATTTTTTCGGACATAGAGCATCCCGGTGCCATGGGGAGCAAAAAGCCATTTGTGAAGACTGGTTGTATAATAATCACAATCCAAATCAGCATGATCAAATTCGAAGTGAGCGAAGGCATGGGCACCATCTACGATAACAGGAATTCCTTTTTTCCGCGCCATCTGCACCACTTTTTTAACCGGCAGAATCTGCCCTGTCAGGTTGATGATGTGACACATCAAAATCAGTTTGGTATTGGGGGTGATGGCTTGCTCGAACCGGCGGACTATTTCCGCATCATCTTCTGCGGGAACCGGGATGCTGATTTGGTTGAGCTTGATGCCTTCACGCCGCTCCCGTTGTTTGAAGGTATTGATCATTCTGGGGTAATCCTGGTTGGTCGTAAGCACTTCATCGCCTGCCTTAAGGTCAAAGCCAAACTGACAAATTTGAAGGCTTTCTGAGGCGTTTCTGGTAACGGCTATTTCTTCCGTTTCCGCGCCAAAGCTACGGGCCAGTCGTTGTCGAACGCCCTCTCTTCTGGGTTCCAGTATCCTCCACATGTTATATACCGGGGCCTGATTGGAAAAATCCAGGTGCTTTTTCATGGCTTGCTGAACAAAAGCAGGGGAAGGACTGACTCCTCCATTATTCAGATTGATCAGGCTGCGATCTACCGTGAAAGCTTGCTGTACATGTGCCCAGAAATCTTCATTTCGAGCTACTTCTTTTGCGGTTCCCGTGTAGGTGTTAAGTTTTTCGGTGAGCTGCTGTGTTTTCAGTGGGTTAAAAAAAGCACCGGCAGTAAAAGCCGCTGCTCCACCACCGATTTTCTTTAAGAATTGTTTCCGTGTTTCCATTGCATATCCCCAGTTAGTGTTGGTTGGGAATTACCCATAGATAGGCAAAAATGCAAGCCTGGAATCAAACGTTGTCATGCTGAAAAATTCTCGGCATTTGGTAAGAGCAGAATCAGCATCAAAGAAAAATTATTAACACAAAAAAAAGCCCTACACATAAATTATGTGCACGGCCTAAAGTTTAAAAATTGTTGTCCTATCAGGCCTTCTTCTTAGCCGTTTCGATAGATTCCAGTAAATCTTCGGCTTCTTTAATGAGTCCTTCTGCTTTTTCTTTCGCATCGAGAACAACTTTATCGCCTTTCTCTTTGGCTTCAGAAACTAAAATTTCTTTTTCTTCACGAAGCTGCTCAATTAAGTCATTGAGTTCATCGTAATAGTTGCTGAGTTTATATGAAAGTCGGTCTCTGGTATTTTTACCTGTGTCAGGTGCATAAAGTAGTGCAAATGCAGCGCCAACAAGGGCTCCTGAGATAATTCCTGATATATAATCTGATGATCTACTCATAATTCTTTCTCCTTTTTTTATACTAAACAAGTATAGCGCAAACAAGTTCCAAATTCCAAGTCTGCAGCAGATTTTTATGCAAAATTAAGTGAGAGTTAATTTCAAATAACTGTTAATTCCACATCGACATACGTCAATCCCGGTTTAAAAAATAATTACGCTTCAACCAGAGTTTTGTTACTTCTGAATAGCCCCTTAATCCACTCTAAGGTCATACTTAGAGAAACGGATAATACCGGCGTGATAAACAAGGTCAAAATTGATCCAAACATTAATCCGCCAATTACGGCTTTTGCCAGTGGGGACCATGTTTCGGCTCCGGAACCAATTTCCAGCGAAAGAGGAATCATAGAACAAATGGTTGTGATCGCAGTCAAAAGGATAGGTCTCATTCTGCGACGGCAGGCTTCCAGGATGTGCTTCAGTAACTCTGAATCCCGTTTTAGCAGATCATTCTCCATTCCTTTAGTGTACAGGTGCATGTAATCCACTAACACAATTCCATTGTTTACAATAATTCCCACCAGCATGAACACCCCAATATTGGCGGTGGTACTTAGTGGGTTGCCGATCATAAACAGAAAGGCAAGAGCTCCAAACATGGCAAGCGGAATACATAACCATATCACAAAAGGATCGCGAAAATTTTCAAAGAGAGAGGCCATGATCATAAACATAAGTATCAATGCAGCCATAAGGGCAAAGCCGAACTCGGATTGTCCCTGTTGCGTCTCTTGAGTACCTCCGGTAAACTCATAGCGATAGCCATCCGGGAGAACGATTTCGGATTCAATAAAATCACGGACTACCTGTTCATACTCCAGCGCATTACCCTGAATTTGAATATTCACATCCAGTACCGTCTCACGGTCGCGGCGCTCGAAGGAATCAACTCCACGAACGGGAATAAATTCACCGACCGCAGCAACGGGAATACGCTGATCCTCAAACTGAAAAACTTCCAGGTCGAATAATTCTTCCCGGCTTGTCAGGGCTTCTTTTTGGGTGCGAACTTCAATAGGAATTTCGCGGCCTTCATTAATAAAATACCCGGCATTGTTTCCAAGAGTCTGTGTTCGCATAGCCGATGCTACCGTATTCAAATTAGTGCCAAGTCGAGCCAGTCGTTCGCGGTCGGCTATAAAATGAAGCTCCGGTGTGGGATCTGTGCGGCCGTTGTCCACATCAATAACCGTTGGGTCCTGCATCATTCTGGCTTCAATTTTTTGGGAAATGGCCAGCAACTCCTCAATGTCGGAGCCAATTAAACTAAGACGGATCGAATTACCGCCCGAATCCCAGCCTCGTCCAAAGCTAAGTCCGCCGCCTTCAACCCGTACACGTACATCCACGCCCGGAGCAGTTAAATCCTGCCGGAGTTGAGCAGCAAATTGAGTGCTGCTTATCTCTCGCTCAGTCTCAGGCACCAAAGTCAGGCTGATTTCACCCCGGTTACTGGAATTAGTCCATCGGCTGCGGCCAATATTAGTAATAATGGTCTCAACCTCGGGCAAGTTATCAACCCGTTTGCTGAATTCATCCAAAACATCAGCTGTTTTTATAAGCTGACTTCCTTCCGGGAGGCTGATGTTTACATCGATTTGACCAGAGTCGGCTTCCGGAAACCCTTCCTTGGGTATATTGGTATACAGCAAGAAGGTGCCGACTGCTATTAAAACCATGCCTAAAAGTGGAACCCATTTATGCCGGAAAAACCAGCTTAGAATTTTAGTATATCCTTTCTCCAGTTTAGATATGCCTTTGAAAGCCCAGTTCTTTTGGCTGAATTGTTTGGTGTCGAGTGCCAAAAGAGAAATGACCGGTACCAGAATGATAGAGGACAGGAAAGAAAATCCGATGGAGAAACAGATGGCATAGGCAAATTCGCGGAAGAATGCGCCTTGAGTTCCCGAAATCATAATAATGGGAATAAAGACCCCAAGTGTAGTCAGAGTAGAGCCCAGCAGGGCCCCAATCACTTCATTCGTTCCTTTGAGTGCCGCATCAAACCGTGATAATCCATCTTCCAGTTTTCGGGCTATACTCTCGGTTACCACAATAGAGTTATCCACCAGAAGGCCTATGGCAAGTGCCAGGGCAGAAATGGTGAGGATATTTAAAGTAAGGTCTGCTGCGTACATAGCAGCAAAAGTAGCGGCAATAGAAACCGGGATGGTGGAAGCTACAACCAACGAAATACGCCAGCCGCCCATAAAGACGAGAATGACCAGGATAACCACGACAAGAGCGGCCACAGCTGACTGGGACAGATTATTGATGGAATCTTCAATGGTTTTACCTTCATCAGATAGAACACGCAATGTGACTCCCGGAGGAAGGACTTCATTTATCTCGGGAACTACTTCTTTTACCGCATTTACGACATCGAGTGTATTGGCATCCGAGTTCTTCTGGACTTCTACCGAAACACTGTTCTTACCATTTACTTTCACCAGGCTGGTGATATCTGTAAAGCCATCACTGACATCCGCGACATCTTTTACCCGTATAGGAATACCATTTTCTGACATCCGGATGATGGTATTTCGAATTTGGTCTACGGTCTCAAAGGTTGATTCTGCCCTGATGCTGTAATTGGTTCGGGTTGAAATAACATTCCCAATAGGAAGCTGCACATTGTTGGAGCGCAATGCATTTTCAATATCGGAAGGCACAAGGTTGTATTGGGCAAGCGACATCGGGGACACATCTACATAAATACGGCGCTCTAACCCTCCCTGAGTTTCGGCGGAAGCAAGGCCTTCAATCCGCTCGAGCCGGGTTTCAACCAATTCAAGACCAATATTACGGAGTTCATCCAGTCCACGATTCTCAGCATCAATACTGAGTCGCATAATGGGCCTGTTTTCAGGGTCGAACTGGAAAATAACGGGTTCCTGGGCCTGTTGAGGAAGTTCGCCCCTGATTTGGTCGATGGCTTTACGAACCTTCAATTCTGTTTTTCGGATGTCGGAGCCTTCACGCAACCGAAGAATAATAAATGCGCGCCCGCGGCTAACTCTGGCTTCAAGAGTTTCTATTCCTTCAATAGCCGAAAGGGCTCCTTCGATAGGGTTTACAATAATTCGGTTGATATCTTCGGGAGCCACGTTGTTGTATCCGGTTGAAACAGCAAGCACCGGAATATTAAGTGAAGGATAAAGCGTGACTTTAAGATTAGTCAGGGAAAAAACCCCAAAACCAATCACGATCAACGTAGTCATAATAACCGTGATAGGCCGTTTCAGGATAGTTCCGGCTACTGAAAATTTCTTCATGCCATAACCTCTTGTGTTTTAGCTAAAGGGTCTTCTTTATGAACGGCGTCGAAGCCGAATTTTTCAACCAGGCTGTTGATGATGTTGTAAAAACAAGGCACTACAAAAAGCATCAACAAGGTACTCATGGTCAGTCCGCCAATTACGGTTCTCGCCATTGGGCTCCAGGTTTCTGAGCCAGAACCCAATTCCAGCGCCAGTGGCACCATCGACAGGATGGTGGTAAACGCCGTCATCAAAATAGGGCGCAAACGACGGGTTGCTCCATCAACAATGGCTTTTTCCCTGTCGATTCCCCGTGCTTGTAAAATTTTGATGTAATCAATCATCACAATACCGTTGTTTACTACAATCCCGGTTAACAAAATAAGCCCCACCATCGAAGTTACACTAACAGAGGTTCCGGTTATCCAAAGCATAAGCAGTACACCTGTTAACGCAAGTGGTATGGTTAATATGATGATAAATGGTTCAACCAAACTCTCGAACTGAGAAGCCATAACCATATATGTTAGAATCCCGGCAATCATAAATGCAATCATCAGGAATCCAAAAGACTCTGCCTGCTCTTCGGCTGTACCTGAAATCTCATAGCGATATTCATCCGGCCAGTTAACCTGGTCAAGGGAGGCGCGGGCTCGTTCGGAAGCCGTGGCAAGGTCAATGTCTTCCAGCTCGGCCGTTACTTCAGTCACCCGTTCCTGATCGATGCGCAACACATTGGTTGGACCGGTGTAACGCTCTATTCGAGCCAGATTCTTAAGAGGCATCCATTCTCCGGCCGGGGTTTGAATTTGGATGTTTGCCAGATCTACAGATTGAGCTTTATCGCTGGGGTCAAGTTCAACCACTACTTCAAATTCCACACCCTGATCTACAAAAGCGGTAGCTACATTCCCTTTTACGGCATTACTAACTGTGCTTGCTACCTGGTTTGTATTCATGCCAACCCGGGAAATACGTTCACGATCCATAATAAGGCGCAACTCCGGCCGGCCCTGATCGCCTGAGCTGAATACGTTGTTTATTCCATCGATATCGAGAAGCCTTGCTTTTACGCCATCGGCTAACTCTTTCTTTGTTTCGGGATTATATCCAAAAATCTGCACAATCAACCCGGTTTCGCCATCCGGGCTAAGGGGATCAATCACTACTTCCTGTATCTGAACTCCGGGAACAATTTGCAACTCCCGAAGCAGGGAAGCAGTGATTTCGGCCTGGGATCGGCTGCGCTCACTTTGCGCTACCAATTCAACCCGAACCGTACCTGTGAAACCTCCCGGGTCGTCAGCACCTTCAATGCCTTCTTTATCCCCATAATCGGAGACCACAAGGCGGGCTTCAGGAACTTCCTGCTGAATAATAGACTCAACCTGAGCCATCGATCGCTCCAGTTCAAACAGGTTTATACCGGGTTCACGTTGTACTTCAAGTACAAAGGCATTCTCATCAACACGTGGAAAGAACTCTCCTCCGATTACATAAAAAAGAGGAACGCTGGCTACAAAAAGAAGGAAAGCAGCCAGTACAACTCTTCCGCTTTTGCCGATCACTGCTCCAAGCTGACGTTGATAGGCAGATTCAATTTTTTGAAGAAGGTTTCCAAAGAAACGAGCAACTTTATTATTGGCACTCATATCCAGCACCGAATCTTTATAAAACTGGGAGGCCATCAGAGGAATAAGTGTGAGAGCCACCAGGGTAGAGACGATTAATGAAAATGAAATAGTTAGGGCAAGGTCGCGGAATAAAAAACCGGCTATGCCGGGAACAAAAAGAATAGGGAGGAAAACTACCAATGTCGTTAAAGTAGAAACAATGATAGGTACGGCTACCTCTTTAGCTCCGCTTACCGAAGCTTCGTCGCGTGGGGAACCCTGTTCCCGAAACCGGAAAATATTCTCAAGAACAACAACGGCGTTATCTACCACCAGACCAACGGCAAGAGTTAATCCTGAAAGGGAAATGATGTTCAGGCTGAGGTCGGCCAAATCCATCACTAAAAAAGTGGTGACAATAGAAACCGGGATAGAAATCGCGATGATAGTTGCCGATCGCCCGCTTCTCAAGAACGCGAGCAGAATCAGGACAACCAAAATAATTGCCTGAATGCCGGTCCAAAGCAGGTTGCTGATGGATTGTTCAATAAAATCGGCTTTATTGGTAAGTACAGATACTTCTACATCAGATGGCAGGCTTACCCGAATATCAGCCAGCCCGTCCACTACGGCATTGGCTGCAGTAACCACATTGGCGTCACTTTGGCGGTATACATTTACAATGATTCCGTCCTCGCCATTAACCCGAACGTTACCAATGGGCTGAGCAATACCATCATCCACGTCAGCTATATCTTTAAGTAACAGAGGCTGTCCATCCCGAACTGTGATGATGGTGTTTCGAATTTGATCAACATCCTTGAATTCCCCGATGGTGCGCAGAGAGTAATTGGTATTTCCTTCAGTGAGCTGCCCGGCGGGTACCTGGATGTTCTCTTGTTGCAGCTTTTGAGCAATTTCCTGAATCGTGATGTTGTAAAGCCGCATCTGCTCATTATTGATACGCACATTGATCTGCCGTTCAAGGCCGCCGGAGGTTTCAGCAGATGCAATTCCGTTAATGCGTTCAATACGCTGCTCTAATACCTGTTTTGAATACGTACGTAACTCACGGGAACTCCGGGCATTTGAGGTCAGAGTGAGTACAACAATGGGTTCCTGGTTGGGGTCATAAGAAAATACAAGGGGTGTTTCGGCATCATCAGGAATCTGGCGTTCTACAAACCCAAGTTCTTTACGGACATCATTCTCAGCCTGATAAAGGTCCGTTCCCCATTCAAAGTTAAGCTTAACTACAGAGGCACCCTGGCTGGAGAGAGAACGCACTTTGCGAATACCACTTATACTGCCAACCGATTCTTCAATTGGGCGGGTTACCAGGGTTTCGATATCCTCCGGTGCTACACCTTCGTAACTGGTGTAAACAGTAATAGTAGGAAAAGAAACATCCGGGTAGAGGTTTAACCTCAGGTTCTGAAGTCCATACAACCCAAATCCCAACAGGATCAGCGTGGACATTAAAAATGTAATCGGACGATCAACGGCTAATTTGGAAAGAGAACCCATGCTTATTGCCCGTTTGAAGTTGAATCGGCTTGTTGTTGTCTAAGTTCGCGTAAAAAAGCCATACGTTCTTCGCGCGACATACCCTGCATTTTTTCCCGGGCTTCAGTGCGTTCTTCTTCACTCATGTTAGCCAGTGGGTTTTGTCCTCCCGCAGGTCTGTTAGACTGCTGCTGATTTCCAACCTGGCGCTCCTCTGAGGTCTGGAACCGATCTCCTGAAGCAACCTGAATACGTGAGCCATCATCAAGTCCGCTTTGGCCGGTTACAATAATATTGTCGCTGGGAAGAAGCCCGCTGAGCACTTCAATTCGGTCTCCCTGTTCGATACCCAGTTCCAGCTCACGGCGCTCAGCAACAGAATCTCCACGGGATACAAACACGGAATAAGTTCGGTCGAGATCTATGGTATTGGTTTCGGGATTGATGACCGTCTCAACCTGTTCCACCAAAGCACTACGGGGCACAACCATGGTCCGTTCTTTGGTTGTGATATTGATAATATTTTCAACCAAAACACCGGGATAAATATTATTGCCAATTTGAGTAAGTGTAATAACGATTTCGCCCAGCCCGGTGGTAGCATCCAGTTGAGGGCTTTTACGGGAAACCACCCCTTGGGCACTGACGCCGCTCTCATTGGATATGCGCAGGTTTACTTCATGCCCAACTTTCACTGCCCGCCAATCCTGAACAGGCAGGTATATCCGTGATTCATATCCATTAGTGCTGGCAACCTGAAACAATTCGGTTCCGGTAGTTGCTAAATCCCCAACCTCCAAAGCCCGAGAGTTAATTACTCCGGCAACGGGAGAACGAACAACGGTATTATTAAAATTCTCCTGAGCTTGTGTCAGGGATGACCGGGCAGATTCAAATTGTGCTCTTGAACTTTGATATGCGGCCTGGGCGATGTCCAATTCTGATTCGCTGGTTAAATCCCGGTCCATTAAGCTCAGCTGTCGCTGATAATCTGAACTGTCTCTACGGAGAGCAATTCGGCTCTGTTCCAATTGAGATTCGGCCTGACTTAGCTGATCCCGAAAGGTAGCGTCGTATATTTTAGCAAGAGCTTCACCCTGACGAACAGTGTCCCCAAGATCCACATATATTTCTGTGATTCGGTTGCTGACCTGAGGTAAAACCGATATGACGTTTTGAGCTTTTACATTGCCAAAAGAGCGTACCTGGTCGGCTATAGGCCCGATTTCAACTTCGCTGGTTTCCACACTGGTAGCCTGTCGTCCCCCAAATCCGGAAAAGCCGGATGGTCCGTTTTCATTGGAATTGTCATTGCTACAGCTAATTAAGAACAAGCTAAGAACAGCAATTTGTATATAAGATATTTTCACGTTGTCAGGATTGAATTTTTGTCTTTAAAGAGTCTTTTGATGAACACATTAAGTTCATTATAAAGTTTGGTTTTACAAGGTCTTGTTTTGTAAAAAAAAGAAATTAATAGTTACAGGATGTAACAAGATTGAGAGGAAATGAATGCTTATCTTAGATGATAATTAACAATCAAACTTTCGCTCATATATGAAATTTTTTATTGACACGGCTGATCTCGATGAAATTAAAGAGGCAAACGACCTTGGAGTTCTCGATGGAGTGACCACCAACCCAAGCCTCTGTGCTAAAATCGGAGTTCGGGATTTTGAAGGGCATATCGCTAAAATTTGTGAAATGGTGGCCGGAGATGTTTCAGCTGAAGTGGTTTCAACCGAGTATGATGAAATCGTAGAAGAGGGCCGAAACATTGCAAAAATTGCAGACAATGTTGTAGTTAAAGTTCCTTTGATTAAAGACGGTATTAAAGCGATTAAGACTTTTTCTGAAGAAGGCATCAAAACCAATTGCACGTTATGCTTTTCTCCAACCCAGGCTTTAATTGCAGCTAAAGCCGGAGCTACTTACATCTCTCCGTTCCTGGGAAGATTAGATGACATCTCTACTGAGGGCATGCAGCTTATCCGTGACATTGTGACTATTTACGATAATTATGGATATGAAACGGAAGTGCTGGCTGCCAGCATACGCCACCCGATGCACCTGCTGGAATGCGCCAAAGAAGGTGCTGATGTAGCTACCATGCCGCTGGGTGTGATTAAGAGCCTCCTCAAACATCCGTTGACTGATATCGGTTTGGATCGTTTCCTGGCTGACTGGGACAAGCTTCAAAAAAGCCTCGAAGAATAGTTTAGAATTCGAATAAAGTTACTTTGGTGTGATAAGGAAAAAGCGGAGAATCTCTCTCCGCTTTTTTTATGTGATTAACTCTCTATCTACTACTGTTCACGTACTCCGGTGTTTACTTTCCTGAGGTTTATGTATAGCATATTTTCTTTAACTGCAATTTAAATTCTAAGCATATGCTATATCGTATCTGTATTAAATAATTGGTTTCAGCGCTCGGAAACGAATGAACAAATAGTTTAACCAAATAGTTAAACTATTTAGTTGGTTAAAATGGTTGGATGTAATGGTTTACAACTCCGGAGCCTTTCTTACCTTCGTTGCTTGTTCAAATCCATAGGCTATTTCAATCAGTTCAGGTTCACTCCAGGCTCTTCCGAAGAATGAAATACCAACCGGAAGTCCGTCGATAAATCCCATGGGGACGGTGATGTTTGGGTAGCCGGCGCGGGCTGCAGGTGAACTGGAGGAAACGGCAAAATTATCCCCATTAGTGAGGTCGGTTTTCCAGGCAGGTCCGCCGGTAGGTCCAATGATGGCATCCAGGTTATTTTCATCCATTACTTTATCGATGCCTTCTTCCCGGGTGTACTTGTTCATACGAGCCAAAGCGTTGGTGTATTCCTCAGAATCAAGACCACCTTTATTCCTGGCAGTGATCAATAAATTATGATCGAAGTAATGCATCTCAGCAGAATCAGCGAGCGTTGAATCCACCAGCTCAGCCATATTCTTAACCGGAGCGTCATCACCCAGCGAAGCAAAGTATTTGTTCAGCCCGTCTTTAAATTCATAAAGCAATACCTGGAAAGAGTCACCCCCAACGTTTTCTGATGAAATCTGATCAATTTCTATGACGGTGGCTCCCTTACTTTCTAAAAAACGAACGGTTTCATGCATCAGCGTATCCACGCGGTGATGTCCTCCCAGCGAGCCGGTCCATAAGCCAATTCGTTTACCTTCCAAACCATCAGCATTCAAAAATTGGGTATAATCGGTTTGATAGTTTCCTTCGCTGGCAGCGGTTTTAGAGTCTGCTTCATCCATGCCAACCATAGTTCCGAGAGCAATGGCCGCATCTTCGACGGTTCGGGCCATAGGTCCGGGGGTATCCTGGGTGTGAGAAATAGGGATGATTCCGGAACGGCTTAATAACCCAACGGTAGGTTTAATTCCCACCAATCCATTTGCCGAAGAAGGACAGGTGATGGAACCATTGGTCTCTGTACCAATAGCGAAGACCGCCAGGTTTGCTGAGGCGGCTGCACCGGAACCGGCGCTGGATCCACAGGGGTTGCGAGTCAAATCATACGGGTTGTGAGTCTGACCGCCCAGCGCGCTCCACCCACTGGATGAAAAACTGCTGTGGAAGTTCGCCCACTCACTCAGGTTGGCTTTACCAATAATGATGGCACCTGCATCCCGAAGTTTTTGGGTGATGAAAGCATCCTGATCGGGAACAGAGCCCTTCATGATATTTGCCCCGGCTGTGGTTGGCATGTCATAAGTATCAATATTGTCTTTTAAAACAACGGGAATTCCATGCAAAGGCCCTCTTTTGTTACCCGCCTGCAGTTCTTCATCTAACTGTCGGGCTACATCCATGGCCTTTGGGTTGACGTAAATCATAGAATTAAGCTGGGGCCCGAATTGATCGATGGCTTCAATGCGTTTGAGGTAAGCATCGGTTACGTCTTGAATGGTAAATTCACCGTTTTCATAACCGTTCTGCAATTCAGAGATGGTTATTTCTTCCAGGTCAAGCCGGTGATAGTCAGACTGTGGCTGGCAGGCTGCAAGTAAAAACATGATGGAGATGAGGGGAAGTAATAATCTTTTCATAGGTAGTTAGTAAATTTAATCCGGTTTTAGCAGATGGAATATACAAGGGTAAGGGAGTATTTCCAGTGCTGGATTACTTATTGAAAGGAGAGCAGAAGTAAAATGCCAAAGAGTATGTTTGGGATGGTACCATATTTAGCATCCTCCCATGTTCCTGTAATCAGAATCTGAGAAATTAAAATAGCGGTAAACCCAAACCCGATATAATAGGAGTTTCCGGCTAAATACAGGTTTACAGCCGAAATGACCAGAATAGAACTTATCATCCAAAACACACCGGCTTGTTTAGAGATGGGCTGTTTAAAATCTTTTATATCGACAAGCTGAAAGGCTTTTAGAAAGCCAAGAAGATGGATAAGGCCGTGCATGGTCATGAAAATGGCAAAGGCGGTTTTCATATAGACTCCTTTTCTGGTTTGAAAGTGCCTTAGGTTAGTAACCGTTAATTAAGATTTGATGAATTAAGCGCCTTTATTTAACCAGGGATAACTTTCTGGAAGTGGTAAAACCTTTGGTTTTGATTCGGTAAATGTAGAATCCGCTGGACAACTTTGAGGCATCAAAAGTGACGGTATGCCAGCCGGCTGATTTATAATCATCCACCAGTGTTGCCACTTGTTGTCCAAGCATGTTGAGCACTTCAATCTCAACTCTTGTTGCTTCAGGAATGCTATACTGAATGTAAGTAACCGGGTTAAACGGGTTTGGGTAATTTTGCTCCAGCTTGTATTCAAAGTTGGTAAAGTCTGCCTTTTTTGAGCTTTTACGAACCGCAGAAAAGCTTCTTATTTCAGACCAATCTGAATCTCCTCCGATATTTGAAGCTTGCATTCGCCAGAACAAAGCTTTCTCGGAGGGTAAGTCATCTTCGAAGCTAAGGGAGGAGTCACGGGCACTGAAACTGGAATCAAAGAGTACCGTTTCAAATTCTTCGTCGGTTGCTATCTGTAACGTATAATTCTCTGCCCGATCCGTTTCTGCCCAGGAAAAGAAAGGCTGAGTAGAGACTTCGTTGTCTTCATCTACAGGTGTTTTCAATGTAACCATTTCCGGCCGTTCGATGATCGTGATGAACTCTGAACTTTTACTCCAGGTGCCAATCTCATCATCATTAATTCCCCGAACCCTCAAGTGATAATAGTGGAGATAGTCTAAGGATTCTTTGAGGGTATAAGTAGTGGTATCAATATCTGTAATATTGAATGTGACCGGACTGAAGTTTTCGTTTTCAGCTATTTGAAGCTGATACCGATCGGCGAGATAAGCTTTTTCCCAGCGGAAGGCAGGGGTGAGGCTTATATGCTCTTCCAACCCAAAAGGCCGAATCAATTCCGGAATATCGGGTGTTCTGAAAATTGTAAGCGGTACGGATTTTCGATAGAATTGACTTTCGAACCGGAGGTTAAATTCACCCTTATCGTCCACAGTTGTCTGCCATCTCATAATAAAAGTGGAATCTTCCCCGGGAGACAAGGCTACGTCAGTAATACGGTCAAGCTCATGGTCATTCCCATCATTCAAAACTACGCTATGGGTGTCGGGTTTACTTCCTTTGTTTATTAAAGTCACTTCAAGTTCAATTAAATCACCACTGATAACAGAAGAAGGGCCTTTAACATCTGAAATAACAAAGTAGGGCATGGTCCAGAGCAGCTGCGGAGTTTTGTCTGTTACATAACCCCAGATTTCATTAAAAGAAAAGCCCTTCATATGTTTTGTGCTCTCAGGTCCTGTAGTTTGATCCAAAGACAACCTTGAAATGCCATCGGTTGTACCTTTGCTAACAAGGCTTTGTTTGGAGTCACTATCAACAATCCAGAATCCGGCTTTAACAGGATCCCTGTTTACCCCTATAAACCCTCCGGCGTCGATGGTACCTGTCGTTTTACCGGTGGTATATGATTGTTCTATAATTCCCTGATTGCGGTTCACCCCGGCAAATCCTCCCACCAGGTTAAATCCACTTACATTTCCCGTGGAATAGGACCAACGAATTTCGCCGGAATGATTATTTCCTACAAGTCCTCCTGCATAAGACCGGCCGTTTACATCAGCTGTTGAAAAAGAGCGGACAATGATGCCACCATTACTACCTGAAAGACCTCCCACTGAAGAGGCTTCGTCGCCATTAACCGAACCGGAAGAATGGGACTCCGAGATCACCCCATCGTAATTGTTACCAACTAAGGCGCCCAGGTTATGACCGGTACCGGATACAGCAGCTTCGGCAGAAGAGTTTAAAATACGGCCCCGGTTTATGCCCGTAATTCCTCCAACATAGGATTTACCGGAAACGGTAACACGAGTGCGTACATGCTCAATTCTGCCTTTGTTAAAACCGGTGATTCCGCCTGTGTACGTCCGGCCGGAGACTTTACCTGTTACTAATGAATTTAAAACTCTGCTGTTTGAGATCTGTCCGGTCAGCCCTCCCGTAGCATTTGCTCCAAATATGTTAACGCTGTCCAGATGCACATTTCGCACTTCTGCATCTCTTAACAAACCAAACAACCCAACATATTCGGAAGAGGGACGGTTAATAGTGAGATCGCTGATCTTAAATTCACCACCGTCAAAACTACCGGAAAATCCCTTTTCGTCTGAACCAATAGGAATGAATCCTTTTCCATTATTCCAAGATTTGGTTTCCCCGGCATCTATATCATTGATGAGTATGAAATGCATTTCAGGGTAAGTTCTGACTTCCTGAAGCTGCTGCAGCGTAGAAATTTGATAAGGATCGGTTATTGTACCTGAGCCACCAGAAAATTGAGCAAAGAGATTTGCCGGGCAAATAAAGCTTGCCAGAACAGCAATATAAATGGCCCTGAGAATTCCGGTGAAGAACAAAGCTAATCAGTTAATTCGTGAATATCCTTTCAGCTCTAAAAATATGGCATTTAGAAAGAATTGAACAACATTGAATTGAACCGGAGCTAAATCATGCCTTACCGATCAGGTCTTGTGCTATGATGGATGATGAAAGCACACCCGGAAGTCCTGCCCCTGGATGTGTTCCCGCCCCAACAAAATAGAGGTTATCTACATCCTCCGACTTATTATGCGGGCGAAACCAGGCCGACTGAGTTAGTATAGGTTCAACGGAAAATGCAGATCCTTTATAACTATTCAGTACATCCTGAAAATGCAGCGGATCGATATAATGTTCAGCAATAATATTTTCCTGAAGATCGGGTAGATAGTTTTCTTCCAGGAAGTCCATGATCGCATCCCGATATTTTGGAGCCATTTCATTCCAGTCGGTTCCGCTGTCTAAATGAGGAACGGGTGATAACACGTAAAAACCCTCGCAGCCTTCCGGCGCCATCGAAGGGTCGGTAATGGTTGGCATGTGCAGGTAAAGAGAAAAATCCTCTGCCAGATGTTTCTTATGGAAAATGTCTTCCAGTAATCCCTGATAGCGATCTCCTAAGATGATATTATGATGTGCCAAACCTGAATCCAGGTATCTCTTTTTGGTTCCAAAATAAATCACAAAAAGAGACATGCTGTACTTTGTCCGCTCGATCTTACGGTCGGTATATTTCTTACGGTGTTTGGGGTTGATCAGGTTTTTATAGGTGAAGGCAACATCTGCGTTAGAAACGATTTCATCGGCTTGAAGCTGTTCTCCGTTTTTTAGTCGTACACCGGTCGCCTTTCCATTTGATATCTGAATTTCATCAACTTCAGCTTCGGTATGAATTTTCCCTCCCTGCTCCAGAATCAACTTTTCGAGGGCATTAACAATGGCTCCGGTTCCTCCCATGGCATAGTGCACACCCCATTCGCGTTCGAGGTAGTGGATCATTGCATAAATGGAGGTGGTATCAAATGGGTTACCACCTACCAGCAGCGGGTGAAATGAAAAGCAGCGTTTCAGGAATTCATCATCGATAAACTGCTCTACGTATTTGTAAACGGTTTTATAAGACTGAAGTTTGATCAGGTCAGGAGCCACCTTCAGCATGTCGGTGAACTTAAGGAAGGGTTTGTCGGCGAGTTCTACAAAACCTTTGTCAAAGATAGCTTTCGTTGTTTTGATGAACTTTTCATAGCCTTCAACATCACCGGGATTTCGTTTTTTGATTTCTTCCAGCGTAAACTCATGATCATTGTTGTAATCGAAGTGCTTGCCTTCTGCATCAAAAATTCGATAAAACGGATCGCAGGGAACGAACTTTACATAATCTTCCCGTTTTTTACCCGCAGCTTCAAAAATATCATCAAACATAAACGGAGCCGTGATTACGGTTGGTCCGCCATCAAATTTAAAGCCGTTTTTTTCATAAACATAGGCACGGCCACCCAGCTTATCTCTTTTTTCGAGGATGGTTACGTCATGTCCGGCAGTAAGTAATCTGGAAGCTGCGCCCAGGCCGCCGAATCCGCTTCCTATTACAATGATCTTCTTTTTCATTGATTAAACTAATTTAGGTTCTGTGCGGAAAACGGAAAATCGGGAATAATCAATCCCGGGAATTCAATTATTTTCGATTTGTTTAACAAAACAGGCATAGCCCATGCGGTTCAGGCGCTCCATCTCTTTTCGGGCTTTATCGGGATCCGTGTAGGTTCCAAAATAAACCCGGTAAAAAGTCTCCCGGTTTACCTGGATGTTTTCAATGCGACTGCCTTTAATTTTAGAAGAGGTTTCTTCAGCCTGGGACCTTTTTTTATATGAACCCAGCTGAACGGTATACGTGGGAACTTTGATATCAGTGATTCTTGAATTCTCGAGATCTCCTTTTATCAGGTAGAGGCGGACTCTGGCAGTTCCGGGGCCAATCATGTCAATTTGCTCCGCTGCTCCTTTCGATAAATCGATGATTCGGTTTTTTGCATATGGGCCACGGTCGTTTACACGAACCTGTACCGTTTTGCCATTATCCAGGTTTTCGACCAATAATATGGTTCCAAAGGGGAGAGTACGGTGTGCAGCAGTCACCCCATCCATATCATAAACTTCACCGTTTGCTGTAAGTTTGCCATGGAAATTTGGGCCATACCAGCTTGAAACACCGGTTTCAATTGCACGGGCATTTTCTGAGGAAATGGGGGCGGTGAAATCAGCTCCTCTTTTTGTAACACCGCAAGCCGAAATCAAAACTACCGCAAATACAAATAGAGCTAAGACTTTTAACGAGTGCATGTAGATGATTTAAATTAGACTCCCAAAATATATCCCGCTTTACGGTGAAATGCTATCAGGCAGATTTCAGGTAAATCGAAAATACAGAACCTCTTCCGGGTTCAGTATCCAGCTCAATTCGGCCTCCCATGCGATGAACTAATTTCTGTACAATGTAAAGACCCAAGCCGGTAGATTTTTCGCCAGCGGTGGGGGCGGCAGATAATCTGGAAAATTTATTATACATATTCTCCCTGTCCTCTTTAGTAAACCCGGGCCCTTCATCCCCAATACTTATTTTAACCCTTTCTTTATCGGGCAAGTATTCTGCTTTAATAGTTACCTCCGAGTCAGGTTCGGAAAATTTATAGGCATTATTAATCAGGTTTTCCAATACCCGCGTAAGAGCATCCTGGTCGGCTATTACAAGGGGGAGGTTATCGTTTGCTTGCAATGTAGTTTGAATGGCTTTTTTGTCTCCTAAAATCTTTAAAGAGTTAAAGACACCGGTAACCGTTTCAAGTACAGATATTGGTTCAGGATTAATCTTTACTTCACCAAGTTCAATTTTATTAGCATCCATCATGTTGCTAACAAGATTATTTATGCGCATGGTTAAATCATGAATGTTTCCGGCGTACTCTTCTATTTCTTTGGGTGGAAGCTGATCTGCATCCATAGCCAGAAGTTCTGAGATAGCAGTAATGGAGTTTAGCGGGCTTCGTAAATCGTGAGATACTACACCGATAAAACGATGGATGTCATCATTGAGATAGGAAAGGTTGCGTGCCCCGTCACTGAGGGATTTGTTAATATCTTTCTGGCGTTCCCGCTGTTTTTTATAGAGAAAAAGTATAATACTGAGTATGAGAAGGCCTAACAGGGAAAGCAAAAATAAAATGAGAAGAGTATCACGGGTTAGCCATTCTAAACTTCCTGCTATAAGTAATAACCCAAGTGTAAAAGATTCGAACAGATAGTTTAATTCCACCCCACCCATTGAAATAGTACACCAACTATCCCAAGATTCTGGTGAGACGATTAACATACCTGTTTGGTATGTGCCGCCAGTCATATGTTACCCTTATAAAGCTGTATATCCTAAAGTATGGGGGAATATAGTCGAATGGTTTGATAAAGTCATTTTTGCCAAATCTTTTCTGTTCCCCATTCTAAAACAGTCTCCATTGGTTATAAAAAGCTATAAAAAACCACCTGATCGGGTGGTTTTTTATCAGCTAAAAAAGAGTACAATTGTTGTGAATACGTTGCTAAATGCCTTAAAAAGGGATGCTGCAACTCAAAATTAAACAACAGGACTATGCGGTTATACAAAACTCTGCTTGTGTTAATCGGGCTGTTGATCAGCACATCTGCACAAGCTCAAAGTGTGATTTCTTTTATGGGTGGCACGCTCGAAAGTACTTCCATGACGTTAACCTTTACAGCCGGGGAAGCGTTAGCAGGAAACTTCAGTAGTGCATCTGTAAGTGTAAGCGGAGGATTTAGTAATGGCAGTGATTTGGTTTTTACGTCCAATGAAACCCCGGTTACCGACCTTCCGGATTCATTCCGGTTAATGCAGAACTATCCGAATCCTTTCAACCCTTCAACAAATATTTCATTCGAGTTACCAAAATCGGCAGATGTCAGGCTTGAGGTTTTCAACTCCATTGGGGCAAAAGTTGCCGTGCTTGCAGAGGGTAGAAAGCCGGCTGGCAGTTACACTCTTCGTTTCAATGCTTCACGCCTTGCCAGCGGTATGTATTTCTATCGCTTTATGGCTGACGGAAATGTGATTGCTACCCAAAAAATGCTTTTGATCAAATAATCTAACAGGACAAAACGATGAATAAACTATTCTACAGACTATTTTTTTCGATACTTGCTGTATTGTTTACAGCAGAAGTAATGGCACAGGTACCACAGGGATTTAATTTTCAGGCTGTGGCCCGGAATGCTGACGGAGACCTGATTGCGAATTCAGAACTCGGGGTTCGTGTAAGTGTTTTACAAGGTAGTGAAACCGGTACCGCTGTTTATACCGAAACTCAAACGCCAACAACAAGTGCAGTAGGTTCTTTCCAGATCGTGATTGGAGAAGGTACTTCAGAAGAAGATTTCGCTTCTATCGATTGGTCGTCGGATAACTTCTATGTGAAGCTGGAAATAGATCCGGCCGGTGGAACAGAATACGAAGAACTGGGAACCACCCGACTGCTTTCGGTTCCTTATGCGTTAATGGCCCAGAATGTTGTGAATGGAGGGGAATCCATGGAGTCGGAATTCACTTTGGATCTCAGTGCAGGTGATACTTCCTATGTTATCAATCAATTCGGAGATAATGGAGATAAATTTACTCCTGCCCTTGTTATAAACTCCGAGCTGAGCGGTATCAATCAGGCCATTGATGCAAATACGATTTCACAGTCAGGAAGTGCAGAAACGCAATACGGGCTTTCCGGAAGTGCAATCGGGGAGGGAACCGGGACCCACATTGGTGTTTTAGGTTCTGCTTTGCATGACGAAGGAGAAGGTACCGGCGGAAGACGCTATGGTCTTTACGGTCAGGCGAGATCAAACGGACGTGAAAATATCGGTGGTTTTGGTTTAGGTCTTGGAAACGGGGATGGCGAAATCGTGGCTTTAGGTGATGAGTTTGCCGGAGGTTCTTTCAACGTAGGAGGCTTCAATATTGGATTGCTCGGATTTGCCCGTCAAAACCTGAATGGCAATATTGGCATTCGTGGATATGTATATGGTGCTGAAGGAGCCAGGGAAAACAGAGCCGTATCTGCGGAAGCTGTAACAACTGCCGCCGGAAGAAACATTGGTGTTCAGGCCATTGTGCATAGTTCTGAAACAGATAATATGGGTTTTCAGGCGTTGATGTTTGATGATGGCTCCGGAAATGCTTCTGCCAATAATATCGGTGTTGAGCTGGATGTAAGTAATGGAGCGACTGAAAATAATTATGGTATCAGAGGATATGTGAATGGCTCATCCACGAATAGTACAGGAATGTTCCTTGAAGTAAGCGGAGGCAGTAATTCGAATGTAGGGCTAAATATCACAGCTGCCACAGCTGCGGAACTAAATGGAGATGTAAATATAAGTGGAAACTTAACAGTATCAGGCTCTATAACTGAAACCTCTGACCGCAACCTGAAGGAAAATATTCAGCCACTCCAAAATGGAATCAAAACCATCATGAAACTCAATCCAACTACCTATAATTTCCGTGGCAATGGAGAGTACAAAGGGTTGAAGCTTTCTTCAGGCCTGCATTACGGTCTGATTGCCCAGGAAGTGGAAGAAGTATTGCCGTCACTGGTTCAGAATAACATCCACACATATTCCGAAATAGTGAGTAATGCTCAGGGACCGGATGCCACTTCCGAAACCGAAATGAAAAAGACGATGGAATACAAAACCATGAACTACACCGAGCTGATTCCGGTGTTGATAAAAGGGATGCAGGAGCAACAGGCGTTGATCGAGAAACAACAACAGAAAATAGATCAACTTTTGAAAGAAGTTGAGGCCTTGAAAAAAGATAAGTAAGGCACCACCCAACGTATTTGTTTGAAACCGGTCAGGTGACACCTGACCGGTTTTTTTGTTTCAGCCAATTTATGGATATCCATTCCGGGTGAGAACCTAAATCCCGCATGTTTGGGTAGTTCGTTTGGCAACCGTGTTTATTAGGTTTTAGAAGAATAGCACACCTAAGTTGTGCGTAAACCAATACATACAATTATGCATAGAATATTACTATCTGTTTTTCTATGGCTGTTTTGTATATGTGGAATTCCAAAGGTACAGGGGCAAGGTTCAATAACATTTGCCGGGGGTACAATACAAAGCGATTCTCTTTCGGTTAGTTTTTCAGCCGGGGAAGTTGTTTCGGGAACCTTCAGTAATTCATCGATACAGCTAACAACTGGATTTTCTAACGGAGGCGATAATGTCTTTGTTTCTAATGAACGTTTGGCTGATGATATACCTTCCACTTTTCGGTTAAAACAAAATTACCCGAATCCTTTTAATCCATCTACAAATATTGCCTACGACCTTCCTGAAAAAGCCGACGTACGGCTGGAGGTATTTAATATCATCGGGGCAAAAGTGGCCACTCTCGTACAAAAACAAAAGCCGGCGGGCTCACATGTTGCCCGCTTTGATGCAGCTTCGCTAGCAAGCGGGATGTATCTGTATCGCTTAACAGCTGATGGAAATCTAATCTCTACAAAGAAAATGTTACTTATAAAATAAGGGGACAAAATGATGTATAAAGCAACAACAAAAATAATATTTACGGTTTTAGCTGTTCTATTTACAGCAGAATTAATGGCACAGGTGCCGCAGGGGTTTAATTTTCAGGCGGTAGCCAGGGATGCAGACGGGGAATTAATCGCTAACTCAGACCTTGGGGTTCGGGTGAGCGTACTTCAGGGGAGTGAAACTGGTACGGCAATCTATACCGAAACCCAAACTCCGGAAACGAATGGAGCCGGACTTTTTGAATTGGTAATCGGTGAAGGAGAGTCAGAAGATAGTTTTTCTGCCATTGACTGGTCTTCTGATAACTACTACGTGAAATTAGAAATTGATGCGGCCGGAGGAACGGAATACGAGGAACTGGGAACAACCCGGTTGCTATCAGTCCCCTATGCTTTGCTTGCTCAAAATGTGGTGAATGGTTCGGGTACAGCAGGAGATGTGAGTTTGCCGTTAACACTCACAGGTTCTAACGGAAACATAAGTATCACCCTTAGCGGCAACGAAGGGGATAATAACTATGGTTCTCTTGGACTTGGAAATGCCGATGGAGATACACTCGCACAAGTTTATGTTGAAAATAGGGGAGATACAGCTTCCAGAGGTCAACTTATGCTAAAAGATACTTTTGGGCGATACAGTAATATAATTCCCGGAGAGTTTAGCACCGGTAATAAAGATGGAGGATTTCGAAGTCATTTAACTTCTCGTAATTTATATTTTTTCAACTCTGAATTTGATACACCTGCCCCACCGGCATGGTTTGGTACTCTCCAGGGAAAGGGGTTTTATCAAATTCTGGACTATTCCGAAACCGGGGTTTATGAAGGTGGAATACTTAGCGGTTACTGGCCGGGACATCCGGCACTACTTATGGAGAATGGGGATGAACAACCCGGTGTGTGGCTTGCCAATGATGACGGAGGTGGTAAACTGGTACTATATAGTCCTGATGGGGGCGGTGAAAATATACAAATGGGAGGTAAGAGCTGGGAAGATCCTAACTTTCCCTTTATGGTATTCAGGGGAACCAAAAACGAAGAAGGGCAGCAACCGGATATGCTCTGGATGGAAGTTCAAAAATGGGATGACGGAACCGAGCTTGGGGCAATCACACTTCGGGGTACAGATGGTTCTGAGTTCAGTATCAATTCTCATGGATTACAAGAAAACGGGGGCTCTGGATCAACTACACAAGTGCTTGTAGAAAATGATGGAGGCGATGTTGTGGCGGCTATGGATTCCCGAGGGGCCGGAAGTAAACAAGGGATGCTTCATTTATATGGTGAGACAGCACCTGATACCGATGACCTGAGAGCAGGCTTGGAAGTCTCAGATAATGGAGAGGGAGATACATGGGGACGTTTATTCCTGAATGGCCCTGTCGAAAATCAACATTTTGTGGATATCTCAGTTTCTAATGACCCTGACGGTACTGATCCAGACGGATGGTCAAGCACCATGAGTTTGTGGGGTAATAATAGTCCGAACATTCAAATGTCGGGTAAAAGTTGGGATGATAGTAATTTGCCAATGATTCAGCTGTATGGAAATAAACCGGATGCAAACGGATGGTTCCATAATCATGCGTCCCTTCAAGTAAATAAAGACGGAGATCAAGAATGGGCCAGTTTAAGCTTAATGGCTAATGAGAGTGTTTCAAATATTGAGTTGGGAGCTAAAAATTGGGAAAGTGTGGATCTTCCCTACATGGTTTTCAAAGGAACAGCTCAGGATCAGGACCTGATCTGGATGGAGGTTATTGATGATGGCAGCAACCAATTTGGAGGTGTTAACTTCAGAAGTACAGACGGTACGGAATTGGCTATCAATGCACACGGTATTAATGGGAATACCAACGTGAACGGTAATTTACATGTGGACGGAGATATTACGTACACAGGTTCTTCAAGCCAAACCTCCGACCGAAACCTGAAAGAAAACATTCAACCGTTACAAAACGGGTTGAATACCATTATGAAGCTAAACCCAACCACCTATAATTTTAGGGGAAATGGAGAGTATAGGGGGATGAAGCTTTCCACCGGTTTACACTATGGACTCATTGCACAGGAGGTAGAAGACGTACTGCCGTCTTTGGTTAAAAACAACCTCCATACCTACAAAGAGATAGAAAGTGAAGGGTCCGGTCCGGATGCCACTTCTGAAACCGAAATCAAAAAGACCATGGAATACAAAACCATGAACTACACCGAGCTGATTCCGGTACTGATTAAAGGGATGCAGGAGCAGCAAGCGGAGATCGAACGACTCAAAAAAGAAATCGAAGAACTCAGAAAAGATAATTAACAACCCTTCTTTTTTCTTCAAACACCTAACCCTTCATGCAGAAATGTGTGAAGGGTTTTTTAATTCTTATGCATCAGTATTGTTTTCCTCTTACCTTGAAAAGAAAAACAACAAATGTCGGTAACTCTTATTCTGATCGCAGCCAATGTGGTGGTTTCATTAGTTGCTCTTTATGCACTTCCCCAGGTTTTTGAAAAAGGAATGATGATGCCGTATCGGGTGGTTCGCGAAAACACCTGGTACGAGTTAATCAGCTCGGGGTTCATACATGCCGGAATTGGCCATCTTTTCCTTAATATGTTCGTCTTATTTTTCTTTGGACCGGTTTTGGAACAATCTATAGGGAGAGAGCATTTTATAGCTTTGTACCTTTCAGCACTGGTTGTTTCCAGTTTACCCTCGTTGTTTCAGCATAAAGATAATCCTGATTTTGCAACGGTAGGAGCTTCCGGCGCTGTGGAAAGTGTCTTGTTTGGGTTCATTCTACTTTTTCCACTCAGCCCGATTTATATCATGTTTATTCCATTCGGGATTCCGGCGATCATTTTCGGTGCTTTGTTCCTGGTTTACAGTGTGTTTGCAAGTAAACGGGAGGGAAAGATAAATCATGAGGCGCACATAGCCGGAGCAGTTTGGGGATTCCTGTACCTGATCATTTTTGTGCCCAACACCATTGATCACTTCCTGAGTGTGTTTGGCCTGCTCTGACTTATGCCCTTTTCGCCCGGAATTCTTTCATGAAATCAGTTAACGCTTCCACCGATTCCATTTCACAAGCATTGTAGATGCTAGCCCGAATTCCGCCAACAGTACGGTGGCCCTTCAAGGCAACCAGGCCATGTTCTTCCGCTTCAGAAATGAACCGTTGTTCCAATTCTTCGGTGGGTAATCGAAAGGTGATATTCATTTTAGAACGGGAATCAACCTGGGCGGTACCGTTGTAAAAATCATCCTCATCAATGGTATCATAAAGTAGTTCTGCTTTTTGATTATTGAGTTTTTGGAAGTACGGAATTCCGCCCTTGTCTTCCACCCACTGTAATACCAGATTTACCATATAAACAGCAAAGCTCGGCGGGGTATTAAAAATACGGTTGCTATGCGAATGATAATTCAAAAAGGTGGGAATGTTCTTCTTGGTGTTGGTTTGAAGAAAGTCCTTTCGTACAATTACCACAGTAACTCCGGAGGGACCAAGGTTTTTCTGAGCCCCGGCATAAATTAAGCTATAGCGATCCACATCAATAGGGCGGGAAATAAAGTCAGAAGAAGCATCACAAACCAGTGGGGCTCCGTTCGAATCCGGCTCGCTCTTAAATTGAGTCCCGTAAATGGTATTGTTCGATGTATAATGAACATACCGTGGGTTTTCTGAGAGCTTCAATTCCTCATTAGTTGGAACGCGGCTGAAATCTTCACCTTCACTGCTGAATGGGATATGGACATTCCCAAAAAGTTTAGCTTCCTTAATAGCTTTTTCGGACCAAACTCCAGTATTGATATAGTCGGCTGTCTGACCTTCTTCCAAAAAATTGAAGGGTATCTGCATGAACTGAGCAGTGGCTCCTCCTTGCAAAAACATAATGTGGAAGTCATCTCCCAGTCCTAAAATTCGGGTTAGCCGTTCCTTGGCCTCCGCATCCACTTTGGTGTATTCTTTCCCCCGGTGACTTTTCTCCATAATGGAAGTGCCGGTTCCATGGTAATCAAGCAGCTCATCCTGTACAATCTCCAAAACCTCCAGCGGGAGGGCAGCAGGACCTGCACTAAAATTGTGAACGCGTTTCATATCGGCTTTTGAAGTTGAATGAAATTAAAAAGTATGAACCAACAATCCTGACCTCAGTTTAGGCTCAAACCAGGTAGACTTTGGTGGCATGAGTTGTCCCGCATCTGAAACATCCAGAAGTTCTTCGATGCTGGTTGGGTACAGACTAATGCCAAGCGAAGCCTCTCCGTTATCCACTAAGTTCTCCAGCTCGTCAGTGCCTCGAATTCCTCCCACAAAATCAATATTGGGATCGGTTCTTTGATCCTTAACGTCAAGAATGGGGGTGAGAATCTGGTTTTGGAGCAATGATATATCAAGGTTGGAAGCGGGATCGGTTTTCTCAGAAGGCTTCAGAGTTATCCCATACCAGTTGTCATTTACATAAAAAGAAACCATCCCCTTTTTTGAAGGAACCGGTTTAGCTTTTTTCTGAACGGTAAACTTCTCCTCCAGTTGATTTAGGAAATTATCAGGAATGGAAAATACGATGCGGTTATAGGCCAGTATTTCCATTTGATCCATAGGGAATAACACAGCCGGGAAGAAATTATACTCTTCCGTTCCATCATGCTCCGGATTTTGCGACGCCTGCTCTTTGGCGGCTCTTGCTGCACTTGCACAGCGGTGGTGCCCATCAGCTACATATAATTTTGGGATTTTATGGAATTCAGATACAAGCGAGTCAGAAGCTTCCACTTTCCAGATGGTATGTTGAATGCCGTCTTCGGTGGTCAGGTCATAAACAGGATCATTCCGATCCATATGATTATTCATGAAATTGGTCACAGAGCCGGTATCACGGAATGTGAGCATGACGGGCTCAGCATGGGCTTGTTGAGTAAGAATGTGTTTGGTGCGGTCATCTTCCTTATCCGGTCGGGTGAGCTCATGCTTTAAGATGACATCGTTGTTGTAATCTTCAACACTCACACAGCCAAATATTCCGGTCTGAGAACGCTCGTTCATAATAAGCCGGTAAATGTAGAGGGCGTCACTATCTTCCTGGATAAAAGCATCAGATTGTAACAAAGAGTGAAGGTTTTCCTGCCCTTTTTCATACACCTTGGCATCATAAACCGAGGTGTTGGCCGGAAGGTCAATTTCAGGCCGAATCACATTCAGGAAACTATTTGGCTTTCCCATGGCAAGCTGCTTTGCTTCGCCGGTATTGATTACATCATAAGGAACACATGCTACTTCTTCTGCGAACTCCGGGTGGGGTCTCCATGCCTTAAAAGGCTTAATAACGGCCATAAAAAAGTTTTTGATTTTGGTTATCCTTAGGAGCGCTTAATGTACAGAAAATTGAACTTTATTTAACTGGAAAGCCCTTTAATTTAGGGAAACAAACAACGAATATTAAAAGAGAAGGAATATGAGCGAGAACGGTAATAAACTAAATGAAGAACAGCAGGAACAACTATTGTTTATGATGCTGGTTCAGCAACATCAGCAAATTGCAATGATGGGGCTGGGTAAGATTCAACATCCTGAGACAGGTCAAGCGGAGAAAGACTTATCATCCGCCAAATACGCTATCGATACTCTGGGCATGCTGAAGAAATTCACGGAAGGAAATCTTTCTAAGGAGTCGGCAAATTATCTGGATCAGGCTCTTACAAATCTGCGTCTGAACTACGCGGAAGAAAAGAAAAAAGAGAGCAACACCCCGTCCGGAGAAGCTTCTGAAAAAGAAGATGAGTAACCCGAAGACTAAACCGGTAAAAGCAGCCGGTGGTATTGTTTTCAGGTATGTGGGTGGGACGGCTGCACCCGAAGTTTTGATGATTTACAGAAACGGATACTGGGACCTTCCCAAAGGGAAACTGGAAAAAGGCGAGTCGCTGGAAATGTGTGCTGTCCGTGAAGTATCCGAGGAAGTGGGTAGCAGCTTACCTGCTATGGTTGCCGAAATAGGTACTACTTATCATGAGTATCCTGAAAAAGGAAAAATAATGGGTAAAACCACCTGGTGGTATTCCATGATTTTTACCCGGAAAGAGCAATTCACCCCTCAGAAAAAAGAAGGTATTGAAATAGTAGAGTGGGTGCCTTTGCCTGAGGCGATTGAAAAAGCCGGTTTTCAAAATCTTAAAGATATACTTCAAAGGATTTTGTAAATAAAAAAAGGTGTGACTGAAAAATCACACCTTTGTATATCTTAAAATGATATGCCCATCAATTATCCAGACGGAAGTTAATGGAAAGAGCGTACTGAACACGTACCGGACGCCCACGCTGCATGCCCGGACTAAATTCTGCTTTTTGGACGGCTTTCAGTGCTTCTTCATCACAACCACCGCCTATGCCACGCACAACCTGAGCATTTTCGACGTTGCCTTGTTCATTTACGATAAACTGAACAGTAACCCGACCTTCAATACCGGCCCGACGTGCCATCTCAGGATACTTAACGCTTCCCTGAAGTTTAGCCATACCGCCTTTAAGCTCAGGCATCTGCTCTACAACCACGAAGAACTCCTCTTCTTCCTCTTCATCAGGGGGAGGTGGGGGTAGGTCCATGGGCGCATCCATATCCAATTCGGCGTCCATGTCAATCATCTCATCCTCAATAATTTCGTCATTAGGAACTTCAACCGGAACCGGTGGGCGGGGTGGGGGAGGCGGAGTTTCGACTTGTTTGGTTTGAATGACTTCCTCCATCTCAACCACTTCCTGCTCATCCAAAGCAATCTCTTTCGGTGGTTCCGCTTCGATGTTTATTTTAACGACGGCAATCATGAAAAGCAGGGCAAAGATGGTTCCCACTTCTAAAATGATGGTATAGGATTTTCTAAGATTTACTTTAGGTGACTTTCTCTCATTTCTCATGATTCCTCCCTGTAATTAATAATTCGGAACTTGAAGCTCCTTCAATATCTTTAGTATCAACAAAACAATAACTTATATCGTTTTGTTAACTAACTAATAAAGATTTTATTGGATTGCAAGTTTTACACCTTTAGCTGATTGGATATAGAAAAAAATTACAGGCATAAAAAAAGGTGTGACCGAAAGCCACACCTTAAAATAACTCAACAAATGTATTTGAATTAGTTTTCCAATCGGAAATTGATGGACAAGGCATACTGTACACGTACAGGTCGTCCTCGCTGCATTCCGAGTAAAACTCGCTTTTTGTACGGCTTTCAGTGCTTCTTCATCACAGCCACCGCCAATTCCACGAACAACCTGGGCGTTTTCAACCTTACCCTGCTCGTTTACAATAAACTGAACGGTAACACGGCCTTCAATTCCGGCTCGACGTGCCATCTCGGGATACTTAACGCTTCCCTGAAGTTTAGCCATACCGCCTTTCAATTCCGGCATCTGTTCTACAACCACGAAGAAATCCTCTTCTTCCTCTTCTTCAGGAGGAGGTGGGGGTAGATCCATCGGAGCGTCCATATCAAGCTCGGCGTCAAGGTCGATCATTTCGTCCTCAATAATTTCGTCATTGGGAACTTCAACCGGGACCGGTGGACGGGGTGGAGGAGGAGGGGTTTCAATTTGTTTGGTCTGGATTACTTCCTCCATTTCTACAACTTCCTGCTCATCGAGAGCAATAACTTGTGGAGGCTCTGTTTCGATCGTAACCTTAACGGCTGTGATCATGAAAAGCAGAGCGATAATCAAACCTGCCTCCAGATAGACAGTGTAAGACCTTTTCAGATCTGCTTTAGGTGATTTTCTTTCATTTCTCATAATTCAAATACAATGTTTATCTGTTGTAACGATAAGTTGAAAAGAACGTGATTTTATACATACTCTGCAAGTCGCAGAACACTAATTTAACTCTTTAAACATATTTTTAGTATGGATGTTTTTGTCAGACATCAAGCAGTATAAACTGAACGGTTTCTTTGATGCGGAATGAGGCAATCTTTCCGGCTTTCTTTCCGGGTTTGTAGCGTTGGATTTTAATGGCTTTAAGCACGGCTTTGTCACACCCTCCTCCAATTCCCCGAATGATAACCGGATTGTGTACCCGGCCATGTTCATCAACATCAAATTCCACTTCTACAATACCCTGAATCCTCATGCGCCGTGCTATTTCGGGGTAATCGATACTTCTCCTAAAAGCATCCTCCCCGCCAATCATCACGGGAAGTTGTTCAATGTCTTTGAGCAGGTCGTTATTGACGTCCACAAATATTTGTCCCGGTAAGGGAGGTACCATAAGTCTGTCGGTGGTATTGAACTCGATGATCTCAATGGCCGGTGGATCTATGGGCTCATCATTCGGGATGTTAACAGGTACCGTTGGAACCGGAGGTGGTTTTATGGTTTGCCTGGTTTCTGAAACAGAAGGAGGAAGAATCAGTGCGGTTTCTTCACTTTTCACATAAGAGAGTTGGCTTGTCCCTTTTTCCGGAAGCTGAATCTTGGTTGCCACAATCATGATCACAAGTGCAATAATAATCCCACCCTCTATCACCAAAGGGTAACACAACTTTAAATCTGCTGATGGAACTTTTCGAAGCATAAGCACCGGTTCTGAATGCTATAGTAGAATCAATACACCTTTTAAAATAGCAAAATTGACGAAAAAAGCACCCGATAATGGCTTAATAGCTATTAATTCAGTCTGAAATGAACCAGTTGTTTCATGCGTACCTTTACCAGTTTGCCATTTTGAATACCGGGAGTGTAACTTTGCAGCTTGATGGCTTCCAGAACCTCTTCATCGCAACCGGCCCCGATGCCCCGGATAATTTCGGGATCTTCAACTTCTCCCTTCTCATTCACAATAAACCGGACTTCAACGGTTCCCTCAACCCCGTTTCTTTTTGCGAGTTCGGGGTAGGTGATGTCGCTGTACAATGCCTTAACCCCGCCCTTCATTTTTGGCATAAACTGGACCTGCTCAAGAATCTCGGGCTTCTCATCTTTGGGTTCTTCCGGAGGGAGGGAAAGCGCTGCTTCGTTATCGCCGAACTCAGGAAATTCAATATCAGGAACTTCGATGGGTTCATCATTGGGAACTTCAACAGGTATACGAGCCAATGGCGGAGCTGCCGGTGGTTTTTCTTGTTTTGTGATGGGAGAAAGAACGATGGGAGGTTCATCAGTTATGATAAAACCAGGATTGTCGGTTTCGGAAACAGGTAAGTGAAATTTAAAGGCACCTATGAAAATCAGAAGCGCTGCGATTAAGCCCAACTCACAAAGCAGGGTATAGTTTTTGCGAAGATCGAAAGTTGTTTTTGAAGAGCGCATATCTATAAGGATTAGTTTAAAAGTTACATCAAGTAACTAATCCGAACAGGCACTTGTAATCACATTATGATGCGGGGTCAGCTTTAAACTCGGGGATTTTCCTGGCAAGAAAATATAGAACAAAAATGGCAAGACCGGTTCCGGATATGTCTGCTATAAAATCCATAAACTCAGGACTTCTTCCGGTAGGCAACAGATGTTGAAGTATTTCTACAATCAACCCGAACAGGGTGCCCACTACAAAAACAGGAACCAGTTTGTACTTTCCTTTTAGAAAGCGAACCAGGCCAAAAAAGAAGGTCCAGGCTCCAAACATAATGAGATGGACCAATTTATCCATTCCCAAAAGTGACTGGGGCACATCGTAGCTTACCGGAAAAAGGGTTCCGTATAGGATGGCGCCTGTAGAAATAACCAAAAGCGTAAGATAAAGTTTGACCGATCGGGTCAGGATTTTGGTCGGTTTTGTCATTCGTTATATAATATCAATAGGTGCTAAAGAACCGGAGTTCTCCACAAAATATTGTTGTGCTTTCTGGAAGCCGTCCAACAATCCGTAAAAACATGCCAGCTCAGATGATGAATATTTCAGCCAATAAGCCCCTACTTTTCCGGCCAGCACGTCTCCGAATCCGGCCCGGGAAAAGATACGGGTTTCGTATCCTGTTAAATACGCATCTCCGGTTTCTGTTCCAACAATAGTTGGCATTCCTTTACTTAAGATGGTGATTTTTTCCTCTCTTGCTTTTTCTTTGGTGAGGTTGAGTCGATCAAAATCATCTTGTACCTCCTGGTTAAACAATGTTTTTAACT
This sequence comes from Gracilimonas sp. BCB1, assembly GCF_040117685.2. Classification (NCBI taxonomy): domain Bacteria; kingdom Pseudomonadati; phylum Balneolota; class Balneolia; order Balneolales; family Balneolaceae; genus Gracilimonas; species Gracilimonas sp. BCB1. The sequence goes on from NZ_JBEDYP020000008.1 coordinate 50,187, forward strand.
CCCCGGGGTGAGGGGTAAATATCCACTTTGAACCCTCGGGTTTTTTTCGATCCTCCATATTGGAGAGGGCAAACAAAGCGTCGGCATCAATAATCACATCGCCCTCAAAATGTTGGAGTATGTGTTGGGTGAACCGGATGGTTTCCTGATGCCTTCCCAGTCCCGGGCCGATTAATACTTTTCCGGGCTTTTCGGCGATGATGTTCAGAACATGTTCGCCATGCTCTTCCTTGAAATAACCATCATCAGGTCCTCCAACCGGCTTTTTGATAATCTGCACCAGCTGCTTCTCATAAATTTCAAGCAGTCCCTTTGGGGTGATCAGGATGACGGCTCCGAGTCCGGCCGACCAGGCGCTTTTTGCAGCAAGGATTCCGGCTCCGGTCAATCCCTCCGATCCGGCTATGATGTAAAGTACGCCGCCTTCGTATTTGTGCTTTTGTTTTTTGGGAGATGGGGAAGCGGCTTCAACCCAGCTCCTGTCAATTAACGCAGCTGTTGGTTTCTTAAACTTGTTGGGAAAAGAAAGTTCACACAAAATAACTTCACCGGCCGTATCAAAACCCTGATTTAAATAAAACCCGGTTTTTAAGGTGCCGAAGCTAAGCGTGAAATCAGTCTGTACCGCTGTTCCCAAAATCCGACCGGAATCGGCATGTAATCCGGTAGGGACATCCAAAGCAAACACCGGGATTTTCTGTTTATTGATCCATGAAATGGCATCGGAGTAGGGGGCACGGACTTCAGAGCTCAACCCTGTTCCCAGCATTCCATCAACGATGAAATCATATGTGTCCGGTTCAAAATCTTCCCAGTTCAGGAGGTCAATCTTTTCATCCAGCTTTTGAAGCAGATCGAGATTTTTTTGAGTGTCCGGGCTAAGGTCATCGGTTCCCGACAAGAAACAAATCGTAATCTTAAAACCCTGCTGGGAAAGTAGCCGTGCAATGACCAATGCATCACCGGCATTATTCCCTTTCCCGCAAAAGAATACACCATGAGAGGCTGAGGAAAACCGGAATTGAATAAAATCGGCGGCCCGGGTACCGGCAATTTCCATCAGGGTGAAGCCGTCGATGCCGAATTCAGAGATGGTCTGCTCATCCATATAACGGGATTGCCCGGCCGAGCATAGATAATATGAATGAGGAATTTGGTTCATTATTAGGATCCATTATTAAACGCAGAGGCGCAGAGTAGTCGCAAAGATCGCAGAGTAATAATCTTTGCGTTCTTTGCGATATCTCAGCGACCTTCGCGATAACATATTAGTAAGACCGGGCAAAAAGCACTTTCTGCTTTGAAGGCTTGCCGGTTACCATGCACTCTCCTTCTTCCCCGTCTTCAAGAGGAATCAGGCGGATGGTTGCCTTGGTATCTTCTTTAATTTTTTCTTCCGTCTCCGGCGTTCCATCCCAATGTGCCCACACAAAGCCACCTTTGTTTTCAATTACTTTTTGGAACTCATCGTACGACTCAACATGAGTGGTCATCTCTTCCCGTCGTTCTTTTGCTTTGGCAAACAGTTCTTCCTGAATGTCAGCCAGCAGCTTTTGAATGCGCTCACTTAATCCTCCACGGGATTCAATGTTCTTCTCTTTGGTGTCCCGGCGGGCCAGTTCCACGTTGTTATTTTCCAGATCGCGTGGACCCACGGCTATTCTCAGCGGAATACCGGCTGCTTCATGCTCGGCAAATTTATAGCCGGGGTTTTGGTTATCACGGTCATCTACTTTGATGCGTACACCCAGGTCTTTCAGTTCATCATAGATGCCATCGGCGTATTCAAGAACGGCTTCCCGCTGCTCATCACTTCTATAAATGGGTACAATAACTACCTGGGTAGGTGCCAGTTTAGGAGGGAGAACCAGTCCCTGATCATCCGAATGAGTCATAATCAAACCGCCAATCAATCGGGTTGACACGCCCCAGCTGGTTGCCCATACCAGTTTGTGCTCACCGTCTTTGTCCTGAAACTTCACGTCAAAAGCCTTGGCAAAATTCTGACCCAGGAAGTGGGAGGTTCCGGCTTGAAGGGCTTTACCATCCTGCATCAGTGCTTCTATGCAATAGGTTTCAACGGCCCCGGCAAAACGTTCGCTGGCCGTTTTCACGCCTTTGATGACCGGCATAGCCATAAATTCTTCAGCAAATGTGGCATATACATCCAGCATCTGTCGTGTTTCCGCTTCGGCTTCCTCTTTTGTGGCATGAGCCGTGTGCCCTTCCTGCCACAGAAATTCCATGGTTCGGAGGAACAGACGGGTACGCATTTCCCAGCGCACTACATTCGCCCACTGATTTACCAGGATGGGAAGGTCGCGGTACGATTGAATCCACCCGCGATAGGTATCCCAGATAATGGTCTCAGAAGTAGGGCGGACGATCAGTTCCTCCTCCAGGCGGGATTCAGGATCTACTTCCACTCCGCCATCAACGCTTTTAAGCCGGCTGTGTGTAACCACCGCACATTCTTTGGCAAAACCTTCTACGTGCTGCGCTTCCTTAGACAGGAACGACTTTGGGATAAACAGAGGGAAGTAGGCGTTTTCATGGCCGGTATCTTTGAACATTCGGTCCAAGCCTTCACGCATGTTTTCCCAGAGAGCCATCCCGTTGGGGCGAATCACCATGCTTCCTCGCACGGGAGAATGCTCGGCCAGTTTAGCCTCCCGGACTACATCCAGATACCATTGTGAATAATCTTTTTCCTGTGAAGTTATTTTTTGTGCCATGAACCTGTTTAATGTGATTTTTACTTAAAGAGAGAAGTTAAGAAATGTAGCGTAGAGAATAAGGCTGAATGAGCAAAAAATGTTTTACCCTTTGTTTGAGAATGCCGTATATTTGGTGCCCTTATTGAAAAGGGCCACGAAAGCTCTAAAGCACAAAATATTATTTAGCTTAGTGTTTTTGAGATTTTGTGGCGATCTAAAAATGCCGTGGTAGCTCAGATGGTTAGAGCGCACGACTCATAATCGTGAGGTCGACGGTTCAATTCCGTCCCACGGTACATAAAATTATTTAGAGCCTGATTCTTCACTGAGTCAGGCTTTTTTGTTTTCTTTAAAGAATTCGATTCTTCATATTAGCTTCTAGAGCGTGTAATTAAATTTCCGGGATGAAAAAATCTGAACAATACGAAATGGCCCTGCTGGCTGAAAAGGCGTTGGGGAAAGCCAAGGCGAAGTATGCCGAGCTGATGGATGAGCTGAAGCAGGAAGAGGATTACAAAGAAAGTAACCTGGCTGTTTCCGTTCATGATTCCATCCGAAACCTGTCCCGAAAAGTAGAAGCTTACCTGAAAGACCAAATTTCCATCGATAAGCTGATTGATGAATTCGTGTTTGAGTATGATATCATCGACGGAGAGATGGAGATCGAAAAAGAAGCTTCTCCCAAAATAAAGCGACTTGCCAAACGACTACTTTCCAGCTACCAGGATTTTATCATTAAGGTGGGTGGAAAAAGAAAGCTAAAGAAACTTGAGAATACAGAAGTACTGACTTACCCTATAAAGTCTAAAGGGAAAGCGTACCTTTTTTGGCTGGTTGGGCTTTTCGGCATTCTTGGCTTTCACCGTTTTTACCTGGGGCGAACCGGAACCGGCATCGGGTGGCTGCTTACCGGAGGACTTTTGGGCATTGGTGCCATTTACGATCTGTTTGCTTTGTCAAAAATGGTGGAGGAGCAGAATATGTACAATGAACTTCGAGCCGCCAAACTGAAGCAGCTTTCCGGAGATTGATGGATTTTCAGCAAAGCTCAGACATAAAAAAAGCTGACGCCAAATCAATGGTCGTCAGCTAATATCATCTACAGACGGCTATTACCCCATTTGCACTATAAACATACATTTAAGCGGGAAATCCGTCAATGGTGAGATTTACGTAATTTTTCTACGTGAAAACACGTAGTGTTAAATCCCAGGCTCCAAATTCCAATGACCAATCTTAAAACAATATTTCCTGCATGGTCATCCTTGTAGATGTAAGGTAATTCGATTACAGCAGTATAAATTTAGTCATTGGGATTTGGAGCTTGGTATTTCTAAAGCAGTGCCTGTTCGTTCTCCATGGCAAAGCGAACCAAAGCGGCGGTATTTTTGAGCTTTAATTTCTTCAGTAAGTTTGTCCGGTGTTTCTCCACGGTTCGCGGGCTGATGTACAACTTGGAGGCAATTTCGGTGCTGGTAAGTCCTTCGGTGAGAAGTCCCAGTATTTCGCGCTCACGATTTGTAATGGATTTGATGGGATCGCCGGGACGTTTCTTTTTCTTGGCCAGGCGGATGTACTCTTCGGTCATCATTCGGGAGAATTGTTTGCCGAGAAATCGCTCGCCTTCCGAGACTTTTTCGGCAGCATCAATCAGTTCCAGGTGATGGGCCGATTTATGGATCAGGCCAAAAGCGCCGGAATCCAAAAATTCGTTGAGTGTTTTTTGATTGGTGTCATCAGCAAGCAGCAAGATGTTGGCATCGGGATTTTTGGAGATAATTTTCCTGGCAATGATAATACCTTCCATCTCCGGCATCGAAAAAGAAAGGATGCAAAGCTGAGGCTTCACGCTTTCAAAAGCGGTAAGCACGAGGGCGCCGTTGTCAATCTCGCTGCAAATATTAAATGCACCGTGATCTCGCAAAATGGAGCTTAGTCCATACCTGAAAATTTCGTTGCCGTCCGCAACAATTGTATCAATTTTCGACATTTTACCTCCCCAGGCAGAATGGTTTTTCCTCCGACCCACGCGGAGAAAGGACAGATAATGTAGCTAAAAAAGCGGGAAGTATGCCAATTTAAATTTTCAGGAGGTTTTTTTGGTCTATTTATTCGTCATTACCAAGCTCGGTTGCCTGATTGAGCATGCCCTACGCAACGCTTTCAGCACCTGCGGACGCTGAAAGGTTGCTTAACCTACTCATTCATTTCCACGTCATTGCAAGGAGCCAAAATGAAGAACCCGGGTTTGGGATGTGTAACGACGAAGCAATCTCCTGTTTATAACACCATAAATAATTCATGGAGATCGCCGCGTCGTAATGCAGCTGGGGTTGGGTTTTGGCAATAATACTCCTCGCGATGACCGGCTCTTTATGTAACCAAACTCCATAAGATCCAGGCACTGATTCCCGACTTGGAAGTCCACAACACAGTGCGAATCCAATTGGTGGAAACCAGCTTTTTAATGGCCTCTTTGTCTTTAGTTTTCTCCAGCTTGGAATGAGCCGGAACGGAAAAAAGTCCGGTTGCTGCCCAGATCAGAATTACGATATAAAAACCGGCCGCATTCAGCGAAAACCAGCCACTTATCCAGGCCAATCCAAAAGATGAAGTAATTTCAGCAACCATGACAGGGATCACAATCTTATCGATACTGTGTACATGATGGTGTTGAAAGGCGGAAAAATTATCGGTTCCCACAAAATGAAAGGAAGGATAGTGAACCCGCTGCACGGTCCAGATAAGCCCGGTCATAAAAAAGGACGAAAAGGTGTTGATCAAAAAAATCAGTTCATATGACATTGGAGTAAGCGATTCGTTTACATTATGTGTATTTTCAGCGCCTTATAAACCAAAAGTTTTCACTTACGATTCATCGAAACGAATGACCCTTAAAAGAACACATACCTGCGGAGAACTTACCGCAAAAAATATTGGCGACGAAGTAATTTTAAACGGATGGGTTGGTCCCCGCCGTGATTTAGGCGGTGTAATTTTTATTGATTTGAGAGACCGCTACGGTGTAACCCAGGTTGTTTTTACTGAAGAAGACGATCAGCTGCATGAAAAAGCGGAGCAGCTCCGGTCCGAATATGTGATTGGGATTAAAGGGAAAGTGATTACGAGGGGTGAGGGGAACATCAACCCGAAACTCCCAACCGGGGAAATTGAGATTGAAGCTACCGATCTGGTGATTTATTCGGAAGCAGAAACGACCCCGTTTGAGATCAAAGACGACATCAAAACCAATGAAGATACCCGTCTCAAATATCGGTATCTGGATTTACGTCGCCCTGAAGTTCAGCAAAAGCTGATGCTGCGCTCTAAATTCTATCAATCGGTGCGTTCTTTCTATCACGAGCGTGATTTTGCAGAAGTGGAAACACCGGTACTGATGCGAAGCACTCCTGAAGGTGCCCGGGACTATTTGGTACCCAGCCGGGTAAATGCCGGGAAGTTTTTTGCGCTTCCTCAAAGCCCTCAGACTTATAAGCAGCTGCTGATGGTTTCCGGTTATGACCGGTATTTCCAGATTGTGAAATGTTTTCGGGATGAGGATTTACGGGCCGATCGCCAGCCTGAGTTTACTCAGATTGATGTGGAGATGAGCTTTGTGGATGAAGAGGATATCTACAGCCACCACGAGCAGTTGATGAAAAAGGTATTCACAGAAACCATTGGCGCAGAAATTGAGGCACCCTTTCCACGAATGACCTACAATGAAGCCATGAATACCTACGGCAGCGATAAGCCGGATACCCGCTTTGGTCTGGAGTTTGCCGATTTTTCTGAGATTGTGAAAGATGCTGAGTTCAAAGTGTTTTCCGGAACTGTGAAAAATGGCGGTGGCGTGGTAGGCATAACCGTACCCGGACAAGGGGATATGGGCCGTGGAGCTATTGACCGGCTCACCGATCGCGTGAAAGAGGAAACCGGAGCAGGAGGGCTGATCTACATCAAAATGCAGGAAGACGGCCCGCTTTGTAGTGTAGCTAAGTTTCTGACGGATGAAATTGTGGAGCAGATGGTGGAAAAAGCAGAAGCTAAGCAAGGAGATCTAGTTCTGATTCTTGCCGGACCTAAACCGGATGTGTTAAAGCAACTCGGTCAGCTTCGCCTGATGATGGGTAAAGAGTTTAACCTGATTGATGAATCAAAATACAACTTCCTGTGGGTAACGGAATTTCCACTACTGGAGTGGGATGAAGAAACACGTCGGTACCATGCCATGCACCATCCGTTCACTTCTCCAAAGGCGGAAGATGTGGAGTTGATGGAATCTGATCCGGCTAAAGTACGTGCCCGGGCTTACGATTTAGTATTAAACGGGAATGAAATTGGTGGCGGATCGATTAGGATTCATGACCAAAAAATGCAGAGCAGAATGTTTGAACTGCTGGGAATTGGCGACAAGGAAGCACGTGAGAAGTTCGGCTTCCTGCTGGATGCGTTTAAATATGGTGCCCCTCCACATGGCGGAATTGCTTTTGGGGTAGATCGTATTGTAATGTTGCTGACCGGTGCAAAGAGCCTCCGTGATGTAATTGCATTCCCTAAGAACCAGAAAGCGCAAAGCATGATGGACAATTCACCGGATGTAGTGGATAAAGATCAGCTTGATGAACTGCATATTTCCATTAAGAAAAATATTAAGGATCAACTATCGTGAAAACAGCAGGAATAGACGGCTGCCTGGCAGGCTGGCTCCTCATCACTTTTGATGAAGGCGAAGAAAAATACGAAGTGCTTCGTGACCGGGAAGCACTGAAAGAAGCTTTTGAAACCTACGACCGGGTTTTTATCGATATGCCTATTGGGCTTGAAGATGAGGAATATACCCGGGAAGCGGATGCTTTGCTTCGCAAAAAACTGGGCGGCGAATATGCATCCAGTGTGTTCAGTCCTCCCATACGTCCGGCATTGACCGCTCCATCATATGTAGAAGCCAATATGATCAGCCATGAGTACACCGAGAAAAAACTGACGCTGCAATCGTGGAACATTACCCCAAAAATACAGATGGTGGATGAGTTGCTTCGGGCCGACAAAGAATTGATCGATACAGTGTTGGAAGCACATCCGGAGCTGCTGTTTCAGAAATTGAATGGCGGCATGATTTATCAGAAGAAAAACCTGAAGAAGGGGATTAAGCACCGCCTGAAACTAATCGAAGATCGCGAGCCTATTGCCGAGGATTTTTTCCGGGATATCAAGGAAGATTTCCGGCGTAATGAAGTGGAAGAAGATGACATTGTTGATGCCATGGTGCTGGCGTATTGCGCCAAAATTTCGGAAGAAGAAGGCATTAAAACGTTACCGGCAGAATTCGAATATGATTCCGAAGGGATGCGCAAAGCCATTCACTATGTGTAGAACATCCAACAAGGAACATCGAACTTTGAAATTTTTAGTTCAGCATTCATTACCGGATGTTACTTGCCCGGTGTTATAGAACATTCTGCTTTTTTTGCTCCTACGCAGAGGGTCAGAGCAAGGAGAAGGCTATACACTTCGTTTAAACTTCGAACATCGAGCAAGGAACCTTGAACTAAATTCCGTTCAATGTTCGTCATTCATTCGAAGTTCCTTGTTCGGAGTTCTTACTCTTTGCTTTTGAGGATTTTCTTGTACTTCACACCGGCTTTGTACACTCTGTTGATGCCGTTGAAGGCTGCAATGCGGTAGGCTTCGCTGTAGGTCGGATAGTTTAAAACGTGGTTTATAAAGTATCGGATATCGCCCCCTAAAGACATGACGGCCTGCCCGAGGTGAATCAGGTCGCTGGCGCGTTCGCCCAGAATGTGAATACCGACCAGTTTTAAGGTTTCAGTTTCAAAAACCAGTTTTAACAATCCATCCTGCTGGTTGCTGATATCTCCCTGGGTGATATTTTTGTAGTAGGCTCTTCCAACGGTTACATCCAGTCCATCGGCTTTTGCTTCTTTTTCGGTGAGACCGATACTGGAAATCTCCGGAATGGAATAGATAGCTCGAGGAATCTCCGGGGGACGTCCAGCGCTTCGATGCCGAACATTCTGCAAGAGGAAATCCGGCCTTCTGAAAAAGCAGAAGAAGCCATAGCCGGAAAACCTTTCACATCGCCGCTGGCATAAATATTAGAGATATTGGTTTGATGGTCATCATTTGTTTTGATGTATCCTTTATCATCGAGTTCAACCCCAACTTCCTGGAGTCCGAGGTTTTCGGTATTGGGGACTTTACCACCAAGATAAAGCACGTGCTCGGTTTCGATTACACGGTCTCGATTTCCTTCATTATCATTTCGGAGATTATATTTAACCTCTGTGGTGTTTCGGAGGGTATTGGGCTTAATTTCGATATTCTCAGCATTCGAAAAGACTTCAATTTTCTGCTTTTCTAAAATTTGCTGGAGCTGTTCGGAAATCTCATTATCTAAAAAAGGGAGGAAGTTTTCCTTTTCATTTAAAATCGAAACCCGGCTTCCCAGGTTAGAGAATGTAGTTGCATATTCGAGCATTCTAACTCCGTCTCCCACCACAACCAGGCGACGCGGAATATGAGATAAGGTAAGAATGGAGGTATAGTCAAATACCTTATCGTGATCCAGCTCAAAACCTGTTGGTTTTACAGGTTTACTCCCGGTGGCAACTAAAATATAGTCACCTGAATAAGTTTTTTTGGACCCGTCCGAGGCTTCGACTTCAACCTCGTGTTCAGTTTTAAGTTTACCGTGTCCCCGAACGGTATCAATTTCATTCTTCTCAAAATCGGTTTTCACCTTCGTATTCTTGCTTTCCAGAATCTGGTTTTTGTACATCAGCAGGTCAGCCATATGGTGATGCTGATAGGCTTTTTCTTTGGCCAGGTCTTTGAACTGATTTTGAAAGCGCTGAATGATACGCGCTGTTTCGCGAAGGGCTTTGCTGGGAATGGTGCCGGAATTAATCCAGGTTCCACCAAAAGAATCTTCGTTGGCTTCAATTACCAACACTTTTTTGTCAAACTTAGAGCTCTGCATAGCGCAGGATAAACCGGCGGGTCCGCTACCAATAACAATGACATCGTAATCGTACTTCATAAATAAACTGAGTGAGTGTGTGAGCACCAAAGATACTTCAATTTTAAGAGGATTTCAGAGCTACATTTACTCATAGTGTTAACATATCTAAAAGATAGATTGTTTAGATGGAGGCAGGAACGAATTTTAGCGGGGTATTGCTTATGTTTGGGAACGATAAATTAAAGGCGCACAACTTGTAAGCGTCCATTAAATCAGAATTTAATTTGGAGGTAAAAATGGCTTATTCTCTACCCGATCTCCCATACGATTACGATGCACTTGAACCACATTTTGATGCACGTACCATGGAGATCCATCACACCAAACATCACCAGGGTTATACTAATAAAGTAAATGCTGCCCTTGAAGGTCACGACTTTGCGGATCTTGATATCGAAGAAGTATTGCGCAGAATTGATGAAGTTCCAGCCGATAAGAAACAGGCTGTAATCAATAACGGTGGCGGATATGCTAACCACAAACTGTTCTGGACTATTCTATCCCCAAACGGTGGCGGAGAACCAGAAGGTGATTTAGCTGATGCTATCAATAATACTTATGGCAGCCTGGATAAGTTTAAAGAAGAGTTTTCAAATGCAGCCGGCTCTCGTTTCGGATCCGGATGGGCATGGTTGTCAGTTGATGGCAGCGGAGACCTTCAGGTACATTCCACTCCAAACCAGGACAGCCCGTTAATGAAAGGATTTACACCAATTCTTGGACTTGATGTTTGGGAGCACGCATATTATTTGAATTATCAGAACCGACGTCCTGATTACATTTCCGCTTTCTGGAATGTGATTAACTGGGATCAGGTTGCTGAAAACTATAAAGCCGCTAAGTAAGTACGGCAATTGACTATTGACGAATGACGGTGGACGATAAATGTTCACCGTCATTTCTATTTCAGATAGCTGCCGTTGATGTGATTCATCAGCATTTGCGATAGACTGTGTTGCAAAATTGATATAGAGAGTTTGTATATTTGATTGAATTAAAAATGAAAGAGGTAATGTTATGCAATTTGGATTTGGCGTAGGACCTGATACTTCCTGGATGCGAGAAGAACTCACCCAATTTGGGGTAGAGGAATTAAAGACAACTGAAGATGTTGATCGTGCTATGAACGAATATAAAGGCACGATGCTGTTAGCTATCAATTCTGTTTGTGGATGCGCGGCTGGTAATGCCCGTCCCGGATTGGGTATTGCTCTGGAGCAATCGGAAGAAAAACCGGACCACATGGTAACTGTTTTTGCCGGTCAGGATAAAGAAGCCACGGCTCATGCCCGTGATTATTTTTCTGAATACCCGCCGTCTTCTCCGGCGTTTGCCTACTTCGTGGATGGAGAAATCAAAGCTATGATTCCCCGTCACCGAATTGAAGGCCGTACCAAAGATGAAGTAGCGGCTGACCTGAAAATGGTTTTTGAAGCTTTTTCCAAAGAAAACAGAGAAAAAGCGGAGAAAGAGTAACCATACTTTTTCACGTATTAAGTTTTTAAAAGCCGGCTCAAAAAGCCGGCTTTTTTTATGAATTAAATATCAGGGTTAAAAATTTTAGGAGGTAAAAAATATAAAAACAATAGTTTATCCAGGCAGTAGTCTTTTTGGGAAGTATATAGTACATTTTGGAAACAAATGTAACGGCTATGAAAGGCGATATTTCCAAGAAAGCTATTATCGTAGAAGATAATCTCATTCTTTCGCTTCTGTATGAGAATTATCTCAAGGAAATGGTTTTTAAAACCGTTGGCGAGATTACCAGCGGTGAGAAAGCCGTTGAATTGGTTAAAAAATATACACCCGATGTAGTCATTATGGATATTATGCTGAATGGAAGCATAGACGGTATCCAGGCTGCACAGGAGATACGGAAGTTTTCACAGGCTCCCATCGTTTTTATTACCGGCAATTCCGATACCGCTCACGTTGACCGTGCAAAGCTGGTTTCAAATTCAAAATTCCTGAAGAAACCGATTTCCGAAGATAAGCTCAAAAAAGCAGTGAACTATCTCTTGTCGGATAAACCTAAGGTTTAGGCTTTATTTACCAGCTCCAAAATCGATTTCCTTCCCATCTTTAAAAATCCGTGTACCTTCGGCGCTTTTCTTATCTCCTTCCGGGCCGAAACTGTAAACGGCTGATGCCAGCTCATCTCCAGATCTATCTTCCCCTGCTTTTCTGGGCTCGTCTTTATAGAAGCTGTCCATGTGCAGTGTTTGTGTCGGAAAGGCGAATTGCACACCTACTTCTTTAGCGAGCTTCAGAACTTCGAGGAAGAAATTATGACGCTGCTGCAGTTCGGTACTCCAGTCGGGGACATCAAAAAATACATATACCAACACGTCCAGTGAATGCGCCCCGAAGGAGTTGAAATGAACTTCGTAGACATCCTGCCGGAAATGCTTATTGGCTTTTACAATGGCTTTGATGCCTTCCACAAAAGCCTCCATTTGCTCGGGAGTAGTGGAATAAGTCAGGTTCAGGACGGTTTTTAGCCGGCGGTATTTTCGCAGGCCAAGATTGTCAATGTCGGTATTGGCAAGATTTGAGTTCGGTACGCTAACCAGCGAGTTGTAAAAGGTGCGTACGCGGGTTGAACGAAAGCCGACTTCCTCAACGGTGCCTTCCACATCTCCAACCTTAATCCAGTCGCCCATTTTAAAGGGTCGGTCGAGCAGAATGGTAACGGATCCAAAGAAATTGGCCAGTGTTTCCCGGGCGGCTAATGCTACGGCCAAACCACCGATTCCCAGGCCGGCTATAAGAGAGGCTACGTTATATCCATTGTTTTGAAGGATGGCGATGACGCCCATCACTACCACAAAAAAGCGCAGGGTTTTACGGATGAGCGGAACCAGCTGATCATCGAGCTGGGTTTCGGTTTTTGAGGTGAGTACGCTCAGGTATTGCGAAAATACATCGGCCAGGTTATAAAGCAGCCAAACCACACCGACAGAAACCACGATTTCGAGGATGGCGGAAAGATAATAACTGATGTTCACCGAAAACTGTAGATTGGAATAGGTGAGCAGGAAAAAGATCATCAAAAAGATAAAAGCAGCAGGTTTTTCCACGCTGTCGATCAGGTCATCATCCCAGGTAAATTTCGTTTTCCGGGCCAGTCGTTTTACGTAATTGTCGAGGACGAAGCCGAAGACTTTCATCAGAATAAGACCGGTAAGCAGCCAGATAAACACCGCGATATACTGCCAGATTTCGATGCCCAGCCACTCGTTGTGTGCCCAGTTGGGAAGGTTATCGGTAATCAGAGTTACGTATCCCGAAAAAGTATCATCATATAATTCCGGTATGCGATTGATGGTAGCTTCTGAAAACACCCACTGGTTCTGATCCGATTTTATCAGGTACACTTCGGGCAAGGATGGGAATAAAATATATTGCTGCAGGCCGGAAAGGCTGTCGGTGTAATTGGGGTTGGATGGAATTTTGTCGTAGTCGATGAGGAGGCCGCGGGCATCCAGCACTTTTAACAGTTCGTTTGCCAGTTCCAGCTTTTTTGGTTCTCCTGCATCGGCAAGCTTCATGGTTTTTATCACAAATTCCGGATTTTTATGTCCACTTTGTTGCCAGTGCAGGAAGGTGTGAACGGCTCGTCTTGGGTTAGCCAGCAGGTCTTCGTCCCTGGGCTGTGGCTGGTTTTGAAATGCAGAAAGATCTGGAATTATAAACAATAGAGCTGCAAGCAGTAAAAAGCCGGATTTCATTCGGGCGGACATAACTCAAATTTTTTGATTAGGAATAAGGCTTCAAATCTAAGAAATGTGGAGCTCGTTGTGAAAGGAGATAGGCAGAAATAAAAAGGCTCCGACGCGGAGCGTCAGAGCCAGTAAATAAGGATTCAATTAGTCCTTATGAATCATCATCAGTTTTTCCGGTATTTATGGGAGGTTTACCCCGATCGGCCATGGACTTAAAGGCTTCGAGGAAATCCATTGGCAGCGGGAGGAAAGCAAAGGTGGCGTTTTCCTCACTGATTTCATTCATGGTTTGAAGGAAACGGAGCTGCAGGGCTGCGGGTGCTGTCTCGATCATCTTAGCGGCATCCACCAGTCGCTCGGCAGCCTGGAACTCACCTTCGGCATTAATGACTTTCGCTCGTCGGTCACGCTCGGTTTCAGCCTGTCGTGCCATGGCCCGCTTCATGTTTTCAGGTAGCACCACATCGCGAACCTCAACGGAAACTACCTTTATTCCCCAGGGATCGGTTTGGGTATCGATATTCTGCTGAATTTGTTTATTAATCTTTTCCCGATTGGCGAGCAGTTCATCCAGTTCAACCTGTCCGATAATACTTCGCAGGGTGGTTTGAGCCAGCATGGATGTCGCGTGGATGTACCGTTCAACCTGAATAACAGCGGCTTCGGCATCAACAACACGGAAAAAGGTGATAGCATCCACATTGACGGTCACGTTGTCTTTGGTGATTACTTCTTGCCGGTCCACGTTAATGGTTAAAACTCGCAGGTCAACCCGTTCTACTTTATCGATGAAAGGGATGAGAACAATCAGTCCCGGCCCTTTTACGCTTTGAAATTTACCAAGCCGGAAAACGACGGCTCGTTCATATTCGCGTAAGATTTTGAAAATTTGTGGAGCTAATAGCACCAAAAAAACTACGATGGTTATTAGCCAGGTGATATAACCTGAAAAGATCTCAGTTGACTCCATGGTCAAACTCCTTATTTGGGGTGTATGGTTTTACGGTAACGGTGAGTCCTTCAAACCGGACAATCTCGCACCATTGGTTAGATTCAATTTCTTCTCCCTCGGTTACAGCATTCCAGTATTCACCGGAAATCAATACCCGGCCGCCCTCTTCATTAACATCATCAACCACTTTTGCTTTTTTACCGATGAGGGACTCCAGCCCGGTTCGGTTTCCGGTAAACTGTGCTTTAATTCCTGACGTAGCAATCCAGCCAAAAAAGATAGCAGTCATAATGGTTGCAGGTACCAGCCAGTACCAGTCGAGCTGCATGTTTTTGGGAAATTCCTGGAAAAGCATCAGGGCGCCGAGGAAAAAAGATACCGCTCCACCCGTTATCAATATTCCAAAAGTGGGGGTGAAAGCTTCAATCAAAAATAAAACGATAGCGAGTCCGATTAACACAAAACCGGCCACATTAATGGGCATGGTTGCTGATCCATAAAGCAGTAATATAAGAGCAATAACTCCGGCAACACCCGGTACTATAGCTCCCGGATTAGTTACCTCGCCTACAATTCCATAAATGGCCACCATCGTCAATATTAACATGATTTCGGGACGCATTATAAAACTGAAGAACTTCTCAGCAAAGGATTCATCTTCACGGGTTATAGTTGCTTGGGCGGTTTGCAGGGTATCGCCTTCAAAAACGAGTCCATCCATCTGAACCAGCAACTCATCAACATCCTGAGATATAAAATCTATTACGTTCAATTCAAGCGCTTCAGCTTCGGTGATAGCCGCACCATCTCTCACGGCCGATTTTGCCCATTCGGCGTTCCGGTCACGTTCTTTGGCAATGTTTTCGATAAAACTTTCGGAGTAGTTGAAAATCTTTTTCTGCATTACCGTGTCTTGCTGTTGCCCGCCCATGGAGACAGGAGATGCCGCCCCGATGGTGGTTGTAGGAGCCATTGCAGCCACGTGAGCTGCCAGCGTGATGAAAGTTCCTGCACTGCCGGCATTCCCCCCGGATGGCGTTACATATACTGCAATGGGCATGTCGGAGGCCAGCATATCCTGTACAATATCCTGGGTGGAATTGAGTAGGCCGCCGGGAGTATCGAGCTCAATAATGAGTATTTCATCGTCTCGTTCGCGGGCTATTTCCAGCCCCCTTCGGATGTAATTGGTGGTGGTTGGCCCGATGGCACCTTTAATTGTGATGACGGTAACGGATGTTTGTGCTGTGGAATCGGCTTGGGCTAAAACAGACGGAGCATGTGCAGAGGATAGAATAAGCCCAAGAAGAAAAATTGATATTTTTTTGATTATGCCCATGTAAACCTAATGCTTACCGCTTTCTTAAGGTTCCATTTATTGTAAGCATTCAACAGAAATAAACAAAGCCTATTCGCTGCGAATAGCGTTTACCGGATTAATGAGGGCGGCTTTTACCGAATGATACCCGACTGTGGCTAAGGCGATAATCACAATGAGCAGACCGGACCCTAAAAACAGCAGGGGCAGGGAACCGATGAAGTCGAACCGGTAGGTGAAGTTCTCTAACCATTTTGAGCCCAAGTAATAACTGAGAGGCCAGGCTATGATGTTTGCGATGCCTACCAGAATGAGGAAGTCTTTGGATAGCAAGCCGATGATATTGGCAACCGAAGCTCCCAGACTTTTACGGATGCCGATTTCCTGCTTCCGAAGCTGGGCAGAATAGGACGCAAGCCCCAACAAGCCCAGACAGGCAATCAAAATACAGAGTATAGAGAATGAAGTGGAAAGGGAGCTCATGGTTGCTTCGGTTTCATAGATTTCGGCCAACCGTTCATCAAGAAAGCGATACTCAAACGGATCGATGGGGTTTACTTCTTTCCAGGTTTTTTCGAGATGCTCGAGAGCCCCGGTTACGTCTCCGGGAGCAATTTCGACAGCGGTGTGTTCAATGTATCCAAGGATGGGACGTGTGCCCTCTACCAGCCGAATGACAAGGGGCTCGATTTCTTTCTTTAAGGAAGAATAATTGAAGTCTTCCAACACACCGATCACGGTAAAAGACTGCCGTTCCCCATCGGGAGTATAATGGTAGATGGTTTCGCCCAAAGCTTCTTCAGGTGAGTTTACATCAAACTGCGTAAGCATTTTTCGATTGATCAGGACAGCTTTTTCAGCATCCGTGGAGAACTCCCGGGAGAAGGTCCGGCCGGCAATCACCTCCAGGTCAAATGTTTCGGTTACATCGTGGGTAACATGAAGCGCAAGGTTCAGCCCATCCTGATTGGTTCCATTGGCTGCAGGTACATATCGGTAATACTCGGTATGTTCAGATCCCGGAATTTTGCCAAGACCGGTAATTGTTTCGATTTGCGCATGTGTCAGGCTCTGCTCTTTAAAGTTTTCAAATTCCCAGGCGATCAGGTTTTGCTTGGTTGGCAGCATAACCACAAAGTTCTTATCAAAGCCAAGGTCTTTATCCTGAATGAAATCGAGCTGCAGGTAAACGATAGAGGTTCCGATGATCAGGATTACCGATAAGGTAAATTGGAAAGTGACCAGCACCTTACGAAATATAGTAGTCCTCTTTCCACGGGTTGAACTTCCCTTAAGCACATCAGCCGGTTCAAAAGAGGAGAGATACAAAGCGGGATAAAGTCCTGCAATCAACCCAACAAAAGCCGTTAACAGTATCAGGCCGGGAATGGTATAAATATTATCAAAAGGGTTGAAGGTAAGTGATTTGGAGGTCAGTTCATTGAAGAAGGGAAGGGCTAAAATTAATATAATAATGCCATGAATAATGGCAATGAAAGTAACCAGGAACGACTCGCCGATGAACTGATAGAAAAGCTGCTTCTGGTGCCCGCCCAAAACTTTTCTCATACCCACTTCACGGCTGCGCTCCATCGATCGGGCAGTAGATAAATTCATGAAGTTTATACAGGCAAAAATCAGGATAAAACCGGCTACCAAAAGCAGAATATAGATATAGGTGATTGAGCCGTTCACTTCCATTTCCTGATCTCTGTTGGAGGTAAGGTGAATATCGGTGACGGGTTGAAGCTCAATGTCAACGGATTCATCCTGCGGCCACCCGGAGTAAGCACGGTAGTATTTTTCTTCCAGCGTGGCTAATTGGGTATTCAAAGAGCCGGTGTTTGCTCCATCTTTCAATAATATATATGTCCAAATGGGATTCCAAAGCCAGCTTTGGTCGTAGCCCGGACTACTGGCATAGATTTCGTTTAAGCTGGTGAATGATGCCACCAGGTCGATCTTCATATGTGATTGTTCCGGCCAGGATTTCATGATACCGGTGACTGTCATTTCCCGGATTCCTTTGTAACTCAGGGATTGACCGATGGGGTTTTCATCTCCAAAATATTTTGAAGCAAGGTCTTCACTTATAACAAGGGAAAGAGGGTTTTTAAGTGCTTCGGAAGGATTTCCCTGAATTAGTTCAGCTGAGAAAACATCGAAAAAGGTAGAGTCTACAAAATAAAAATTACTTTCACGGAAAGAGACCTGGTCTTCCCGGTTCAGGAAGGTGTGATTTTCTTCCTGCATATCAAAAAAGCGGACGGTTTTCTCAATTTGGTCAGGAAATTCAGCATCCAAAACAGGACCTAACAGGAAAGGGGTGGTTGCTTGCTCTTCAACCCGTTCTTCGGAAGTCATGGTTTGTACCACCCGATAAATCCGGTCTGAGTTCGAATGAAATTTATCATAGCTCCATTCATTCAATACATAAAGTACAATTAATAAACTGGTGGCTAAGCCGATAGCCAACCCCAAAATATTAATGAGAGAGTAACCCTTCTTTTTTAAAAGATTTCGTACCGAGATCTTCAGATAATTCTTAAACATCAGCGATTCCTTTCACTTTGCCAACAGACTAAAACATCCAACTATTGTACCGTAATTATTAACGAGCCGGAAATGGAGTGAGCTTAATCCGGCTCAACGTATCATAGTATTAGAGTGCCAAACCATTGCATTGTTACAAAAAAAGAAGAGATAAATTAACACTAACTTCAAATGAAATTAACAATCAAGGAAAGGGAAGGAATGCCGGGGTCAATAAAATAAGGGGTTTACTGTGCAGTAATTTCCAGGTAGGGGATAATACTGTTCTCCAAGAAATTGAAAATCGGCTCTTTGTAGGTTCTGCGCTGGGTAGCTCCATCCAGGGAGTTTGTGATAACTACTACGCTGCTCAGCTCAGGGATCATAAAAATGTACTGGCCGCCATATCCCCATGCAAAAAATACTTTATAACCACCCACAGGTCTGTTCCACCACATATACCCATAATCGTACGGGTTGTAATTACTCCGGGTATATGTTTTAAAAGAATCGCGCACCCAACTTCCGGAAACGATTCGCTGCCCGTTATAGGTACCTCCATTTAGCATAAGCTGGCCGATTTTGAGTAAATCATTTGGGGTCATCGCCAGATTGTTACCGCCCATATAATAGCCTTGAGGATCACGGTCCCATCCTCCTACATTAACATTCAGAGGAGTGAACAGGTATTCTTCCGCAAATGCTTTGGTACTCATTCCGGAAGCCTTTGTGAGTATGACCGACAGCAAGTGGGAAGTTCCTGTGCTGTAAACCATTTGTCCGCCGGGCTCTTCTGCAAAATCCTGATTAAGCTGAAATTCCACCCAATCATTGCTTACTACCCATGCCCCATAATTATAAAAACTGGTAGTTTCCAACCCGGATTGCATGGAAAGCAGGTTACGGATGGTGATATGCTCTTTCTTCTGGTTTGGGTTTTCTGCGAAATATTCGGGGAAGTAATCTCCTAAAGTTTCATTTAGAGAGATGGAACCATTATCAACGGCAATTCCGATTAAAAGCGAAATAATGCTTTTGGAAGCCGATTTGATATTATAGGGGTAATCGGCACTGGCTTTTCGGAAATACTCGGCACCTAATAGTTCACCCTCTTGCTGAATGAGGACACTTCTTAGGGAAGTGATGGATTCGGCTTCCTCAAAAACAGCATCAATTGAGGTTGGAGCTGAAGACTGAGCATGCAGCTCTTGAAACCCTGTGATAAAAAAGAGCACCGAGCAGAAGAAAAAACGTACAGAGAATAAACTCATTCGGTACTTTTGAATTTAAAGGTAACGGGAATTTTATCATCAAACGGGGAGCCGATGTGATAGAGTTCCCATTCGGCATCGTAATTCATAATGCGATCCCTCAGAATGGTAATCAAATCCTCGGAGCTGCCATTTTCAGAATGCCAGTCAAAGGTCTCGACACGGAATTTGAGATTTCGTTTTTCCCCGTTCACATGTACATCGAGGTTTACGACCTTTTCGACATTGGGAACGGTAAATTGTACGCGTACATTGTGCATGGCTTCTCCGGTTATAGTGAATAATAGAAACTGATACTGTATCAGGTACAAAAAAGATGCCATTTCATGAAAATCGGGATTTTATTTAATCAGAGAGGTATTTGGGATCGAAAATCGTTCGAAAACAAACAGCAGATGTTCATTTTTGAACAAAAACCCAATATATCCGTGAATTAATCCCGGGCTTTGTTGTACATCTTTTCGATATACGGGATTCCGTTCACCATCCAGTCTGCGGCCGGAACTTCTTTCACGTAATGATCAAACCATTGCTTCATCCTGATCTGGAAATCGATTTGATTGGCTTCTCTCCCCAGGTGATGTCCTTCTCCCGGATATGAAAGCAGCACCACTTCTTTCCCCATTCTCCGTGCTGCGTTATAGAATTCAAGCCCCTGCATCCAGTCAACAGCGCCATCATCCGTTCCATGTAAAATCATAAACGGTGTTTCAATTTCAGGGACGTAGAACATGGGGTTTTCACGCTGGTAGATATCCCGGTGAGTCCATGGAGTAACTCCGCGTCCCATTCGAACTTGTCCGATTTCCATAATTCCGTGGTGATTGGTTCCGGTTCTGCCATATATGTTGTTATAAAATCCGGTCAGGTTTGTAGGAGGGGCTCCCGTCACTACCGTTGCAAACATGTCGGTTTGAGTTAGAATAAAAGAGGATTGATATCCGCCCCAGCTGTGTCCCTGTAAACCTATTTTTTCGGGGTCAGCATATCCAAGGTCAATAACTTTTTGAGTGGCTGAAGTGATACAGTCGAGCGAGCTGGTTCCGGGCTTGCCGAACTCGAATACATTGTCGGGCATGAGAACAAGGTACCCGTTGCTTGCGTAGGTTGACATATGCGGACGGTCGTCATACACCGGCATGGAGTACTGGTGGTGCCGGTCCGACATTTTCTCATAAAAATAAACGATCATCGGGTACTTTTTGCCGGGCTCATAGTTCGCCGGCAGGGTCAGCGTGCCCTGAAGTTCGACGCCCCTGCTGTTTTCATACTCAACCAGCACTCGTTCTCCCCAGGCATATTCAGCCTGTTGAGGATTGGCGTCCGTAATTCTGGTGAAGTTTTTGAACGAAGTGTTGGTATGATAGTAATCAGGGAAATTCACGAAGGTTTCACGGGTGAGGATAACACGGTCGGTGTCACGGGCTTTTTCAACTTCATCAAAACTTACGTCTTCAAAAACAAGCGGTGTCGGTTTCCGGCCAATTCTCACCTGATAAAACCCATCTTTTTTCGTCCACTCCCCAAAAGCTGAAAGCAAGAGGTTTTTGGAAGTATCGATGTATTCCTGTTCTTCATCCAGGTTTTCGTACCTGAAGATAATTTTCTCCTGCTCCCCAAGTCCTTGTGTGATATTTGTGGCTTTTGAGCCATTCAGGGCGAGCATCCAGAGGTCGTACTTATGATTTACGATTACATTTTTGCCGTCTTTAGTCCACCCGGCTATTCCGTACGTCGGGCTTTCGTGCGGGTAGGGATGGTCAACATTGTTGAAATGAACAGGTGCGGCATCCGAGACATTGATATTTTTGTTCTGTTGCACATCATACACGAACAGGGCGGTATCCTGGTCAGCCAGTTTCTGATACAGGAAGTAACGCCCATCCGGTGAGTATCCCATCGTTCGTTTTATTTCTCCCGCAAATTGAGTTCGTTCTCCGTTTTGAAGGTTCACCCGGTATAAACCGGCGGGAGAAACACCCCAGTTCAGGTCGCTGGTGTAAGGCTTTTCATCTCTTCCAATCATAAAGCGATTGTGATCCGAGAATTCAAGTTCTTCCATGTCTTCATCGGTCAACCGGGTAAACGAATTGTTGGTTGGGTTAAATGAAGCCACAAAAGTGAACCGGCGATCCTGGCCAGCTTGCTGTTCCTGAACGGTTTGAATGCGATCGTCTTTCCAGTGGAACACATCAACGTTGGCAACGGTATCTTTGTCCATCTTAAGTTTGGGCTCCTGTTCATCAAGTCCGAAAAATATCAGCCCCCCGTTTTCGCTCCACGACAGGCTCCGGTTATCGCTGATTACCATTTCTTCCGGAAAGTTCTGCGCCGAGTTAGGGTCGAGGGTGGCTTTACTGATGTTCCTGTTCAGGTTCCGGAAAACCAGCAGTTTATTTTCGTTGTGAATTAAGGTGTCCACCGATTGCCCTTTAAGAACGGCCAGACTGTTTCCTTTTGAACTCCAGTCTTTTCGGGGTGCATCAGCATCATCCCAGCCAAGCCCTGAATATGAAGTCGTATCAGAATCTAAAGTGATAAGTGTACCCGACGATAAATTATGAAGATACACTCCGTTTCCGGTTTGATCGCTCGCATCTACCAGGTAAGCAAGCATGCTGCTCTTTTTGTTAAAAGCGAATTCCGATACATTCCCAATGTTATGAACCTGGTTGGTTTCCAGGTTTCTGAGAATTAAATCACTGCCTTTATGTTTGCTCTTGTCTGATTCCGGCTTCTCCCGAAGAACTGCCCAAAACTTACCATCTTCGGAGAAAGCTATATCACCGGAGCGTTCTATGGTATATTTTTCCCCGGAACTGAGATTAAGTAATTCTGCCTTCTCAAAGATTTGGTCACCTTTCTGCTGAATTTTCTTCCGGTTTTCCTCGTCAACGGTGATGGTATAAGCTACCCAGCTATTTTTATTGGAGAAAACAGCGCCTTCTCCGAGGGGGATTGTATATTGGGTATCGTTAACCAGCGATACTACGTGCAAGGTATCGTCACCGCCGTTTGGGCGAAGTCCGTAGGCCATCCAGTTTCCGTTATTTGATAGTTCCACACCCACTATGTGCGACCAGCGGTTGTAGTCATCAATATTGAGTATTTTATCCTGAGCGGGTAACTGACTGCTTAATAAGAGCATTACTGTAAGCAGCAGAAGAGAGAGAGGTGATCTTTTCATTTTGAGAAGCGAATTAGATGAGTGTTTTCATGAGTGCATGTAACTGTAATTGCAGCTGATAGTCAACACTCGGCTTGTTAAAACTTGTCAGCGAAGGTTTTATCTCAATGTCCGAAATAAAATCCTTTAAGCAAGTCGGAATCGGGCAGGGTAGCAATTTTTTGTTCACCTTTCAGGAAATCAATAATATGAGGATACGCGTTCCGAAGCTTTTCAAGCTCTCCCTTTTTTGCAAAAACGGTAAAACTATAGATTCGATCATTTCCTTTAAAAATGGTGACCCGGTATTGATTGGTAATGTCCCTGTCCAGCCTTAGTTCAAACAGGTCGTAATCGAAAGCGTAAATTTTTCTTCCGGGCTGAATGTCCTGACTTTCTTCTGCCTTCTTAATTTTGTTGATGATCTCCGCATAGTTGGGTTCAGGAACTGGGATGTCTGGTTCTTTCTTTTGCTGAAACAGGTTTTTCAGGAAATTTCGCATTGAATGAAGTCGGTTGTGATGTGTTATAAACTTAAGTTAAACAGAAATAAAAGGGAGTACAGTTTATGAGTTTTTTAGCTTTTGATGAATTGAAGAAGAAGGTGGCTAACCTGATTCATGAAGATACGCAGCGCCACGGTCATCACCTGGACCTGACGGTGGCTGAAGTTCACAGAATAAACGGTGCCGGTTCGCTGGATTTCGGAGGCAGTGAGTTTAAGCCCGCCACTACAGAAAAGCTGAATACTGAGAAACAAAAAACAGACGATGAGTATGGATGGTGGAAATTACAACAGGGCCCGTATAAGATCATTTTTAATGAGAGCGTGGATTTAGAGGACGGATCCGCCGCATTGATATCTGCTCACCCTCATGTCCGGAAAGCCGGATTGATTTCCAATGCCTATGTGCTGTCTGATGATAGTTCTACAGAGCTTTCCCTGAACGTCACGGTTTCAGAAGCCGGCTGTAATATCAAAGAAAACGCCCGGATTGCAGAGTTAAGAATTATCAGCGACTAATTTTCTGCAGGCTGATTATAGGGGTCTTCTTTTACCAGGGCGCCGTCTTTCAGGTTGATGATCCGGTTGCCGTAAGCGGCCATTTTCTCGGAGTGGGTAACCTGTATAATAGTCACGCCTTCATCGTTCAGCTTTTTGAACATATCCATAATTTGCTCACTTTGTTCGGAATGAAGATTCCCGGTGGGCTCATCGGCCAAAAGCAGGTTTGGGCTTCCTATAATGGCGCGGGCAACTCCAACCACCTGCTGCTGTCCGCCCGAAAGCTGTGGCGGGAATAAATTTTTCTTCGCTACAATATTAAAGCGATCCAGTATATCAGCAACCATGGCTTTGCGCTGCTTGCTTTTCACTTTACGGTACAGCAAAGGCATTTCGATGTTTTCGTAAACGGTAAGCTCATCAATCAGGTGATAGGCCTGGAATACAAAACCGATATGGGATTTGTGGTATTCCGATTTTTTCTTCTCGCTGAGGTTGTGAACCGGTTCCCCCAGGAACGAATATTCGCCTTCTGAAGCATCATCCAAAAACCCAAGAATATTCAGCAGGGTAGATTTTCCGGCGCCGCTCGGCCCCATGATGGTAACAAATTCCCCTTCCTCAATATCGAGGTTAATCCCCTTCAGGATGAAAGTCCGCTGGAACCGTTTGTCGATGTATTTGTCTATGTTTCTTAGTTGGATCATGTTTTTTGTATTAAGCTATCAGCCGTCAGCGATCAGCTTTCAGTTTTATGGGTACCGTAAAACTGAAAGCTAAAGTCTGTAAGCTGACAGCTATTATTATTCACTTCTTAAACTTTCTACGGGTGGTGTTACTGAGGCTTTGATGGATTGCCAGCTCACCGTTAGCAGAGCAATTGCCAAAGCAGACATTCCGGCTATTATGAAAATCCTTGGACCAATTTGGATGCGATAGGCAAAGTCTGCCAGCCATTGATTCATGACATACCATGCAATAGGGATCGCCACAACAAGTGAAAGAGCCACCATTTTCAGAACTTCCATATTCAGCATTACAATAATTTGGCTTACATCGGCTCCCATCACTTTGCGAATACCGATTTCTTTAGTTCTTTGCCGGGTAGAATAGGCGGTAAGTCCAAATAATCCAAGACAGGCTATAAACAGCGCAAGCAAGGTAAGCCCGCCAAACACTTGTCCCAATTTTTGTTCCGCTCCGTACTGGCTATCCAAATCGTCGCTGAGGAAATAGTACCAGAAATGACTTCCCGGAGTAACGCTGTTCCACGTCTCCCTGATCTGGGAGAGTGTTCGCTCAGAACTGCCGGCACTCATTTTAATTACAGACATGTTTATGTCGTCACTAACATGTATGACAAGCGGTTCAACAGGGTTGTGAAGAGAAGCATAATTAAAGTCGTTGACCACTCCGATAACTTCTCCCTGTTTGGCAACTTCAAAGGAAGAACCATCTTCACTGAAATCATACCAGGATAATTCTTTTCCAACAGGGTTTTTCCAGCCAAAATAATTTACTGCAGCCTGGTTGATTACAAAAGCCCTGGAAGCATCAGTTGAAATGTCTTCATCAAAACTACGCCCCGTCACCATTTCCATTCCAAGGGTTTCCAGAAGGCCGGGGTTGACCTGAAGAGTACGCATGGTAGGCAGTGAATCGGGAGCCATTTCAGCCGTTTGGACAGGATAAAGAGGCAGACGCTGCCCGGGTACGTTATATGCTGCTGAAACCTGTTCTATTTCGGGCATCTTTTCCAGTTCTGCTTTCATAGCTTGATAATTTTCGGCGCCGGTGATGATGATCTTTTCATCGCTGAAGCCCAGGTCTTTATCTTGCATGAAATTGATCTGTGAATAAACGGTTAAAGCGGCCACAATCAAAAAGATGGAAATTACGAATTGAAAGACAACCAATCCTTTGCGAAGGGTTCCGCCTGATGAAGAAGATCTGGTGGTGTTCTTTAATACGCTAACGGGTTTAAAATTTGAAAGGAAAAATGCAGGATAACTGCCGGATAAGGTTCCAACTAACAGAGCTAGCGCTACAAAACCTGTAACAGCAATCCAGCTCTGCTGGTAAGGCATGGACAGTGGGTTTCCTGTAAAATTGCTGAAAAATGGCAGGCTGATTTCAACCAGAATTAAAGCCAGCGACAAGCCCATTAAACTTAGCATAATCGCTTCTCCTAAAAACTGGCCAATCAGCTGACTGCGCTGTGCCCCCAATGTTTTTCGCATACCTACTTCTTTCTTCCGCATGGTTGAATAGGCGGTAGATAAATTCATAAAGTTGATGCAGGCAACTATTAAAACAACGATTGCTATAGTTGCCAATATGAGCACATAGTTGAAATTTCCGGTAGCTGCGATGTCTTTTTCAGCTGATTCAAAATAGATGTCGTTCAGGGGCTGAAGTACAGGAGACGGGAAGTTTTCTTCGGTGTATTTGTTGAATGTAGAGGCTATTGCCGTTTCAACCTGAGAAGGTGATACATTTTCCGGAAGTAAGATGTAGGTATAGAACCCCGCCCAGTTCCAGTTCTCCATCATATTGCCCATATATGTTTCCAGTAGTTCGATTGGAACTAAAAACTCATAGCGGTGATGTGAATTTAAGGGGACGTCTTTAAACACACCGGTTACTTCCAGGTCACGTCCCCACATAGTCAGGGTTTTTCCCATGGGATTCCCGGCACCAAAATATTTCTGTGCCATAGATTCACTAATTACCATACGATTAGGAGAAGAAAGGGCAGTTTCCTTATTCCCGAGAATCAGCGGGTGAGTAAATACATTGAAGATATCAGGATCCGTAAAGGTGATATTTCTTTCCGCAAATTGTTTGTCTTCATAGGTGATATCTGAAGGGGATTTGATTGGCCAGAATCGCACAACATTCCGGGCAATTTCGGGGTAGTCATTATTGAGGGCAGGGGCCAAAGTAGGTGGCGTTGCTGCAACATCTCCATTCAATACACGGTAAATTCGTTCTGAATCAGCGTGGTAATCGTCATAGCTGAGCTCATAGTTTACCCACAGGCCAATGATGATACAGGCTGCAAGCCCTACTCCCAAACCAATGGTATTAATGAAGGTATAGGATTTATTTTTCGCCAAGTGACGAAATGCAATCTTGATGTAATTTCTAATCATAATATTTTATTGAGCAATCAGCTGTCAGCGATCAGCTTTCAGTTTTATGGGTATCGTAAAACTGAAAGCTGAAGTCTTTAAGCTGACAGCCATTATCATTCACTTCTTAAACTTTCGGTTGGGTTAATTAAGGTTGCTTTAACGGATTGATAACTCACCGTAAACCACGCAACGGTAAGGGTAAGCAACCCGGCTAACAGGAAAATGCCAAATCCTAACTCAATGCGATAGGCAAAATCTTGTAACCAGGTGCTCATGGCATACCAGGCAATCGGGGTTGCAATCACAAAGGCAATGGCTACCAATTTGGTAAATTCCTTGTTCACTAAAAAAACGATATTACCGGAAGAGGCTCCTAACACTTTTCGTACTCCAATCTCTTTTGTCCTGCGGATGACCATCAGCGAAGCAAGCCCGAACAGGCCAAGGCAGGCAATGATAATAGCCAGTACCGACCCTGTGGTTACGATCCGGCTGAGCCGGTGTTCTTCCCGGTACTGATTATCCAGTGATTGATCGACAAAGGTATAATCAAAAGGAACGCCCGGTGCCACTTGTGCCCAAACTTCTCTGATCTGACTCACCGTTTGAGATAAATTCCCTGTTGATAAGTTGAAAGAGTACCGAGGGTCAAAGGAGTTTGAAATACCGAGGTCGGAAATCCCGCTAAACAGAATATCAGCATTCATAACTAAAGCAAGCGGTTCTACCGGAGTATGCAACGACTCATAATGGAAATTTTCCACAACGCCGATCACCTCATGCTGATCGAAGTCGGGTCCCGGCAGGCGTTGGCCGATGGGATTTTCCCAGCCGAAATATTCAACAAGGGCTTCATTCACCATCATAGCCTGGCGTGCATCAGAGGGATTTTCATCAGAGAAATCTCGTCCTTCCGTTACTTTGATTCCGAGCGTTGAGATGAAGTCGGCATCCACAAAATTACCGTGAAAGTTTTTGGGTTGATCCTGATTATCTCTGAATCCCATCTGAAACCAGCCTCCGGTTTGTACAGGAGTAAAGGAAGAAGTTGTTATTGAAGTGATTTCAGAAGAAGCTTTCAATTCATTTATAAGTATTTGTTTCCTCCGGAAGCTTTGCTCAAATATATCAGCTGGAGAGCTTTGAGGGGTATTGCTGATACCGGATTCAAGCACCAAAACCTGGTCTTTCTGATATCCGAGATTTTTATTTTGAACATAATTCAGCTGCTGTTGGATAGTGATGGTTCCTATAATCAAAGCTATGGAAAGTGAGAACTGAAAGACGACCATCACTTTTTGGAAGCCCCCCTTTTCAGCAGACAGATTTAAACGACCTTTCAGGACTTCTATCGGGCGAAACCCGGAGAGTACAAGAGCGGGATAAATACCGGCCACCAGGCTCACAGCTAAAGCGGTAAGCAATAATACCCCCAGTGTTACGACTCCATAAGAGATGGAGAGCTCTGTTGCGGAAAGGTCATTGAAAAAGGGGAGGAGAAGCTCCGCAAAGGTAATGCCGATCAAGAAGGCAATAAGTGTCATCATCAAAGCTTCACCCCAAAACTGATACATCAGATGCTGGCGGATGGCCCCTATGGTTTTTCGAATACCTACCTCTTTAGCTCTTGAAGTAGATTTGCTGATTGAAAGGGTCATGAAATTCACGCAGGCAATCATCAGGATTAAAAAGGCGATGGCTGCAAGTATGTAAGAATAGACCGGATCGCTGACGCTGGCTTGTGCAGAAGGAAATTCGGTGTTGAGGTGAATATCGGGCAAAGGCTGGAGGCCTACTTTATAATCCTGATTTGTGAAGAAGTCCTCTCCAAACACACCCTTCATCATAGAATCAAACTTCTCATTAAGGTCGGCTGCGTTTGCTCCTTCCTGCAGCGTCAGGTAGGTGCTTCCAAAAATATTAAACCAGCTGTTTCGCCCGCGTTCGCTAATTAAAGTTTCCAGGTTTTGATCGGGCATCAGTATCCGGTAATCCAGGCTGGAATTGGACGGGGGATTTTCAATCACACCTGTTACGGTAAAATCTTTGTAGTCATCGGTCAGCCGGATAGACAATGTTTTCTGCAGTGGATCTTCATTTCCAAAAAAGCGATTCGCTGTTGCCTCGGAAATCACAATAGAGGATGGATTGATGAATAAATTCTGAGGGTCACCCTTCAGGATCCCGAAGTCAAAAATTTGGAAGAAATCCTTATTCACCACCAGGATGTTATCATCGAAGGGAGCCTGTGCATCGGGTGCTTTTATTAGGTTACTGAAGCTGAACATATAGGTCAGGTGTTCAACTTCCGGGATGTTGTCCTTCAGTGTAGGGCCTAAAATTACCGGAGTGGCCGTATTAAGGATTTCCCGGCCTTCAGGGGTGGTTTCATTAACCCAGGCACGGTACGTTCGATCGGCTTTGGAATGAAATTCATCATAGCTCCACTCATTCTGAACATACAAGGCGATAAGTATGCAGCAGGCAACACCCACAGCCAGCCCAAATATGTTTATAGATGAGTACACCTTATTCTTAAACAAGTTCCGAAACGCGATTTTAAAGTAGTTTTTCAGCATAATTTTAAGCTTTCAGCAATCAGCTAACAGCTCTCAGCCGCCTGACCTGACGGCTGAGAGCTGAAAAGTCTGACAGCTATTATTATTCATTTCTTAAACTGTTAACGGGATTCGTTAAAGCTGCTTTTACTGATTGCCAGCTTACGGTGACTAATGCAACTAACAAAGCCAGACTTCCTGCGAGTAGGAAAACCCCGATTTCTAGTTCGGTCTGGTACGCAAATTTTTCCAGCCAACGGTGAATAGCAAGCCAGGCTAGAGGTGTGGCTGCCACGATGGAAATTAGAATCAGTTTTACAAAATCCCGGGACAGTAATAACACAATTTCCTTAATACTGGCTCCCAGTACCTTTCTAATGCCAATTTCTTTACGGCGCTGGATGGCAATGATGCCGGCCAGTCCAAACAATCCTAAACAGGCTACAAAAATGGCAAAGAAGGAGCTGTAACTAACGATAGTAGCCCAGCGTTGTTCCACCCGGTAGAGGTTATGCATGTCCTCATCTAAAAAGCTGTACGAAAAAGGAACTTCACTGGTAATGGAAGCCCATGTTTCCCGGAGTTTAGCAACCGATTCACTCATTTTTTCCGGTGAGACACGAACAAAGATATTCAGAATCGGATCTTGCGGATTCATATACATGATAGCAGGTTGAACAGTGTGTTCCAGTGATTGGTAATTGAAGTCTTTGACTACGCCTATAATTACAGGGTTCGTCATCCAGCCCCAGTCGATGGGGAAAGTTTGTCCAATAGCGGATAAATCAAGGCCGTGTTGTTTAAGAAAAGTCTCATTTACAATAATGCTTTGGGTTGAATCAGAAGCAAGGTTGGGATCGAAATTACGTCCTGCAGCCAAATCCATTTTAAGTGTTTGGATGTAATTTGGTTCAACCCTGAAAACAGCAGATTCTTTTATTTCTCCTTCATACCTGTATCCTCTGCGCCATAATCCTGTAGCAAAAGAAACATTTGCACCGGTAATCTCTATAATATCTGTCTCCCCGGAGAGGGCATCACGATAGAGGTTCAGAGTGCGGTCTCCATCCAGTCCATTGGTAGGAATAATCACAACCTGCTCACCTGAGAAACCAAGGTTTTTATTCTGAATAAAATTCAGCTGTTTCGACATCACTAATGTAACTGCAATCAGGAAAATCGAGATGGCAAACTGGGTTATTATAAGCGACTTGGAAAAATTGTTTGAACCGCCAAACGTCAGCTTTTCTTTTATAGACTCAATAGGCCTGAATCCGGATAAATAAAGTGCGGGGTAACTTCCTGCAATCAGACCGGTAAATAAGAACACCCCCAAAAGCACGAGGAGCATCCGGCTGTTTTCAAACAATTGTGATAAAGAAAGGCTTTTTCCGGAGAACTCGTTGAAGACAGGTATCAGGAATTCAGCGAAAAGTATTCCTGCAACCAAAGCTAAAAATGTTACGGTAAGAGCTTCAGCCCAGAATTGTGTCATCAACTGATTCCTGAAAGCTCCCATGACCTTTCTGAGTCCTACTTCTTTGGCTCTTTTTGCCGAACGCCCAATGGATAAAATCATAAAATTAAAGCAGGCGATAAGAAGCACAGCCAGTGCAATTCCACCCAGTATGTAAGAGTAAACAGGAGAGCTCGGTTCGGAAAAAGCACCGGGAATTTCAGTATTTAAGTGAATATCGTAAAGGGGTTGGAGTTTGTACAAAATGGGAGGACCCTCAAAAGAATAGCGTCCTTCTTCGCGCATCTGGTTGAACATGCTACCCATATGTGTCATCATGAAATCCGGCATTTGCTGATGCAGTGTTTCATGATGGGCTCCTTCCTGCAGCTTCAGGTAGGTAATATTTCGGGTTGAATTCCAGCTATCGGCCACGCTCGAGTAGTTTTCAAACCTGTTCAGCACATCCTGTATGGGCAACAGAACACTAAACCTGATCGTGGAATTTGCCGGTATGTTTTCAGCGACTCCGGTAATGGTGAAATCAGAAAACTCTCCGTTTAAACGGATGGTGAGTGTCTCGCCAATAGGATTTACATCCCCAAAGTATTTGTTAGCGATCTCATCAGTTATAACCACCGAGCCGGGTGTTGCCAGTGCTAAAGAGGAATTACCATATTTTAGCGGAAAGGTAAAAATATCAAATACCTCCGGGTCAGTAAAAACAAAACCATCTTGCCCAAACAAGGAGCCACCGGATCTGATTACATTGGTGCCAAAAGGAATAAAGCGAACACTTTCTTCTACCTGAGGGAAGTCATCTTCCATTGCCTGAGCAGTGGGCATCGGCATATAGACGTCAGGGTTATAAGCAGATCCTTCTATCAAAGGCTGACGATACAGACGATAAATATCTTCCCCGTTTTTATGAAACCGGTCGTATGTCATTTCATCCTGAATGAACAGAATAACCAACACTGAAAAAGTAATACCGAGCGACAATCCCACAATATTAATAAGGGAATAGAGCTTATTCTTAAACAAGTTCCGAAATGCGATTTTGAAGTAGTTTTTTAGCATAATTTTAAGCTTTCAGCAATCAGCTAACAGCTCTCAGCCGCCTGACCTGACGGCTGAGAGCTGAAGTCTGACAGCTATTATTTATTCATTCCTCAAACTGTTAATGGGATTCGTTAAAGCTGCTTTTACTGATTGCCAGCTTACGGTTGCGATAGCAATACCGAGTGTGATTAATCCCGAAATCAGGAAAACAGAAATTCCCAAGTCAATTCGGTAAGTAAACTGTTGAAGCCACTGCTGCATTACCAGATATGCAATGGGTGCCGAGATGATAAAGCTGATGATAATCAGGGCCATATATTCTTTTGAAATCAGGCGAAGGACGGATACGATATCGGCTCCCAGTACTTTTCGGATACCGATTTCTTTGGCGCGTTTCTCAGCACTGAATGCCGAAAGGCCAAACAAACCCAGGCACGCTATCAGGATGGCGAGTACAGAGAAGGTGCTCATCAGGTTTTGTATTCTGCTCTCAGCGCGATACATGCGATCGAACTGCTGATCCAGGAACGCATAATTAAAAGGTTGTTCAGGGGCTTGTGCGGTCCACTCTGCTTCCAGAACGGCAAGTACTTCACTGACATCAACATCAGCAAAACGAAAGGCTATATTGCCCGACGAGCGCTGATTAAATAACCCCAGGGGAGATACATTTTCCCGCAGAGATTCGTAATTGAAATCCTTTACTACACCCACAATTTTAAAGGTTCTGGTTCTTGATTGGTCAATAGATCCATCCTCATGGTTCATGGCATAGGTGGAAATACTCTTGCCCACCGGATCTTCCAGCCCTAATCGCTGCACTGCTGTTTCATTGAGAATTACGGCTTGTCCATCCATTGATCGGTCTTCTGAAAAATTTCTTCCCTCAATTATTTCCATCTCAAGAGTGGGTACGTAGTGTTCGTCCACTTCCCAGGTTTGCAGGCTTACGGTATTATTCTGTGTGGGTGATGCACCTTCCGGCCAGTAGGCCAGGTCATTCAGAGAGTAGCCATCGACAGGGAAAAAACTGGAGATGGTAGCGGATTTGATAAATGAGCTTTTAAGCACTTCATCTTTGTAAGAATCAACGCCGTTGCTGCTGCCAATGGCATAGGCATCCTCCACAATAACCACCTGATCTTTTTCAAAACCAATGTTTTTATTCTGAATGAACCGGAGCTGGTTGTTTATGACAAGAAGCCCGGCAATAATTACGATGGAAATGGAAAATTGAAAAACAACCAAACCCTTCCTGAACAGGCCGTGCCCTTTTCGTTCCAGGTGGGTGCCTTTAAGTACTTTTACGGGTTGAAATGACGACAGCAATGCAGCAGGATAAGCCCCGGCAAGCAAGCCGGTGATGATAACGATACCCAGCATTCCCAGGCTTAAAGGGAGGTTAGTGAAATATTGTGAACTTATGGTCCTTCCGGCTATATCGCTGAAATAAGGCAGGGTAAGTTCAACGAATAAAAGGGCAACAATTAAACCGAGAAAACTGAGCAGAAGAGACTCCATTAAAAACTGCCGGGCAAGGGTTGATCGGTCTGAGCCAAGACTTTTTCGAACGCCTACTTCTTTGGCACGTTTTGCTGATCGGGCGGTGGAAAGGTTCATGAAGTTAATGCAGGCAAGCAACAGGATAAAAACGGCTAATCCGGAAAAAATATAGACATACGTAATGCTTCCGTTTGCCTTAAATTCTCCGGTGAGGCTGGAATGAAGGTGGATGTCTTCCAGGGGCTGTAATCTGTAATCGGCACGGTTTCCGGCTTCTTCAAATTCCTTCATCGTAATACCCATAAACTGAAGCAGTTGAGGCTCTATGTATGTTTTCTTGATATACTCGAAGTTCTCTTCAAACGCTTTAGGATCAGTATTCTCGCGAAGCAGCAGGTAGGTTCTGAAGTTATTGCTCAGCCATACGTTATTATTGGCCTCATCGATGGTTGCCATCGAAATCAAAAAGTTGAAGTGAAAATGAGAGGTGTTGGGCATGGTTTCATACACACCGGTTATTTCCATATCAAAATCATCCTGTATGGTAATGGTCTCACCCACTACATCGGCACGACCAAAATACTTCCGGGCCATTTCTTCACTGATGGCAACCGTTTGTGGTTGTGTTAAAGCGCAATCCGGTTCACCGTATAAAAAAGGGATGGTAAATACATCAAAAACGGAAGAGTCGGCAAACACAAAGCCATGTTCCCGATAATTTTTTCCTTCTTTTTTGATTAAATAAGAACCCCGGGGTCTGAGTCGGGTCATCGCTTCCACTTCCGGATATAATTCCTTTAATGTAGGTCCCATAGGCGCAGAAGTAGAGGCGAGTTCAATAAAGTTGCCGCCGAAGTCGATATGAGAGGTAACCCGGTAAGTTCGGTCTGAGTCTGAATGGTGCTTATCATACGATAGCTCATGCGATACATACAGCAAGATCACAATACAGGTTGCCAGTCCGACAGCCAACCCCAGAATATTGATTGAGGAATAGACTTTGTTCTTAAACAAATTCCGAAATGCGATTTTGAAGTAGTTTCCAAGCATGATGTTTTGTTTTGAGCGTTCAGCCGTCAGCGATCAGCTTTCAGTTTTTTTCGACCTCGTAAAACTGAAAGCTGAAGTCTGATAGCTGTCAGCTATTTTCATTCACTTCTTAAACTTTTTACAGGATTCTTTAGAGCCGCCTTAATAGATTGTACACCAATAGTAAACCACGAGACGATCAACACTGCTATTCCACAAAGAATAAATATTGAGGGTGAAACGGGAGTCTGGTCGGTAAAATTGGTAAGCCAGCGGTTCATAAAAATATAAACCGGAGGCAGCGCAAGTACTTGAGCGATGATAATTAAAAGGGTGAAATCTTTTCCAAGAAGCATCACAATGTCACTTACTCTTGCTCCCAGCACTTTCCGTATGCCAATTTCCTTTACCCTTTGCTGGATGCTGTAGGAAGCTAAACCCAATAATCCGAGGCAGGCAATCAGAATGGCAATAAAAGCAAAGGTTTTGAATATGCCACTGAGTTTCTCTTCTGAGCGGTACATGCTGTCAAAAGTGGCATCAAGGAAAAAGTATTCAAAAGGTCTGTCAGGATTAAATAGATTCCACTCCTCTTCAATACTTGCTGTAATATCCATGACATTATCAGAGGCCAGTTTCACAGAAAGATAATCATGATAAAAAGTCTGCTTAAATACGTGGATAACCACTGGATCTATACTGTTGTGAAGAGAGTTGTACTGAAAGTCTTCCACAACGCCGATTACTTTCCCCGTCTTTTGCACCAAACTGGTCACATAAAAGCTGAGGGTTAATTCTTTATCCAGAGGGTCAGCAGTCCAGCCAAGCCTTTTCGCAGCTGTTTCATTTATGATGAAGGCCTGATCTTCGTCTGTAGAGAAATCTTTGGAAAAATTGCGGCCGTGGATCAGGTTTAAGCCAAGCGTTTGCACATAATCGTGATCTACAGTAAGAGTTTGCATCACTGTTGAGTCGGCAGGATTATCTCCGGGGGTTACCATAAAACCATGGATGCCTGACTTTATACCGGGCAAACCGGATGCAGCCGAAGCAGACTGAACTCCCGGAATTCGTTCAATTTCTCCCTTCAAGGTAGATACATTAAACTGATTGGCCGTTTCACGGATGGGCATAATCAAGACCTGCTCTTTTTCGAATCCCAGCTTTTTATTTTGGATGTAGTCAAGTTGTTGGGTGATGATGACAGTAGCAAAAATCAGTGCCGTTGAGATACAAAACTGAAACGCCACCAGCCCTTTTCGGAAAGAGGTGATAGAAGACTTCTCTGCTATGCGTTCTCCTTTTAGCGTTTGTATGGGCTTGAATGAGGACAGGTAAAATGCGGGATAACTTCCGGCCAGAACACCAATCCCAATTACCACACCGGATATGGCCAGGATAATTTCGCGGGAACCCAGGTATGAAAGAGAAAGCTGATAGCCGGTTAAATCATTGAAGAAAGGGAATATTGCTTCAACGAAAATCAGAGCAAGGCCAAAACCGAGGAAGGTCATGATAATGGCTTCACCTAAAAACTGTCCAATAAGTTGCCCGCGCTGAGCTCCCATAGTTTTTCGCATTCCTACTTCCATGCCTCTTTTTGCAGAGCGTGCAGTAGCAAGGTTCATAAAGTTTATACAAGCTATAATCAGGATGAACACGCCGACTCCGATAAATATGTAGATATACGTAATATCGAAATTGGCAGACAATTCATTTTGCAGGTTTGAATACAAGTGAATTTCAGAGATAGGCTGTAACCCAAAGCTGGCAGATTCGGCATAATCATCGCCATAATATTTTTCCTCAAAAGCCGGGAACTGCGACACCAAAACGGGTACAGCTTCAGGGTTGCTAAGCTGAACGTAGGTGTACATCGGAGGGTGGTACTTAGAGCTGTATTCCCAAGGGCGGAGGTGTTTCAGGCTTTCATAAGAAATGAGATAATCATATTGGATATGAGAATTGCTGGGTGGGTTTTCCGTGACTCCGGTAATTTCAAAATCGAAAGTATTTCTTGAGTCTTTGAGCCTGAGAGACTGTCCTACCGGATTCGTATCACCGAAGAATTTAGCAGCACTACTTTCAGTAATCACCATGGCCAGGGGCTGGTCAAGAGCGGTTGCCGGGTTTCCTTTCACAAAGTTGAACGAGAACATTTCAAAGAAAGTAGAATCGGCAAAAACGATACCATCTTCCTGATAGCTGGTATTGCCGGGTCCTGTAATTAGTCCGGAACTTGGGTATATATGGGTGATTTTATCAATAGAGGGAAATTCATTTCCCAAAACATGAGCAATGGCCGGATAAGTAGTCGCGTAGGTATCAGTAGAACCATCAGCCTGTACACTTTCCGTTACCCGATAAAGCTTATCATAGTTTGTATGAAATTTATCATAAGAAAGCTCATGCATCACATATACGGCAATCAACAGTACACAAGCCAGCCCAACCGCCAATCCAAGAATGTTTACGACCGAATAAAGTCTGTCTTTAAACAGGTTCCTCAGCGCAATTTTAAAGTAGTTTTTTAGCATGATGTTTTATTTTGAGCGTTCAGCCGTCAGCTATTCTCATTCACTTCTTAAACTTTTTACAGGGTTGGCCACCGAAGCTTTTACAGACTGGGAGCTAACAGTCAGTAAACTGATAATAAAGACCCCCAGTCCGGCAAAAACGAAAATTCCTATTCCAAGATCAGTGCGATAAGCAAAGTTCTCAAGCCAGTTGTTTACTAAAATCCAGCTGACGGGAATTGCCATCAAAAAGGCGATAACCACCAGCTTCATAAAGTCGGTAGTTAAGAGCACAAGAATTTGGGGGGTGGTGGCTCCCAGTGTTTTTCGGATTCCGATTTCCTTTATTCGCCGTTGAGTACTGAACAAAGCCAGGCCAAAGAGGCCAAGGCAAGCGATAAAGATGGTCACTCCACCTCCGATGGCAAATAGCCTCCCTGCACGCACATCCGTCAGATACATTTGTTCAATCTGTTGTTCCAGAAAGTGGTATTCCATTGCTGATGCAGGGTCAAACTGGCCGTGAATCTCTTTTAGCCCTTGTAAAGTTGTTGGTACATCCACATTGGCAGCCAGTTTTACAGAAAAGTAATCGATTGATCGAACCGGATTGGCCCAGTATCCAATTAATAACGGTGCTACTTGTTGATGGAGTGATTGGTAATTAAAGTCTTTAACCACACCTACTACCCGTACAGGTTCGCTAACACCAGATAGCCGTAAGGTTTTACCCAGGGGGGCATCCAAATTCAGAGCAGTGACAGCGGTTTCGTTAAGCAAAACAGTGAGGGAATCGGTTAACTTATTGCCGGTGAAGTTTCTGCCGGAACTCAAATCGATGTTGTAGAGCTGCAACATATCCTCATCGAAACTCATGAAGAATGTCTGAACAGAATCTGCCATGCCGGCTTCTCCGGACCGGGCAAAGGTTTGTGTGATATTCTTCCATTCACCCGGTACCCGGGAGGAAACCGCGACATCTTGCACGCCGGGAAGCTTTGCCATCTCCTGCTTTATGGCATCAAAACGAGCTCGGGTATTTCCACTGTTGATATCAACAACGAGCATCCGATCTTCCTCAAAGCCAATGTCAGCCGTCCGGATGTAGTCAATTTGTTGGTAGGCAGCCAGTGTTCCTATTATCAAAATGATCGACAAGCTGAACTGTGTAATGACCAGCGCTTTACGGAGTGTCAGGCTTGTCCCTTTTATATCGGAATTGGATTTTAACACCCGGATGGGTTTGATTAATGCCAGGTAGAACGCCGGGTAGCTGCCGGAGGAGATTCCAAGAAGCAAGCCTATGCCAAGCAATACCATTGCAATATATCCGAACGAATCAGTGTTAATGTTAAAGCTTTTTCCTGTAAGCTGATTGAAGTAGGGAAGCAACAGTTCAATTAAAAAGTAAGACCCTAAACAAGCCAGCAGGGCAATAACAATTGATTCTGACAAGAACTGACCGATAAGCTGTCTCTTTTCCGCTCCCGCAGCCTTCCTTATACCGATTTCTTTGCCACGCTGCACAGATAGTGCGGTTGCAAGGTTCATATAATTAATGCCTGCGATGAGCAATAAGAAAACGCCAATTGCTGAGAACACATAGATATAGAAAATGTTACCGTGAGCTTGCTCGATACCGAACTCAATATTCTGAGAGTTGAAATAAATGTCGGTAATAGGCTGCAGGTAGAAATTACGGGCATTCTCGTTGGTGGCCTGCTGGTTTTGAATAAAATTATCCAGCTTTGTTTCTAAGGTCTCCAAATTCACGGACTCTTCCAGCAACAGGTAGGTGTAGGCACCATAATTGTTCCAATTTGTGAGATATTCCTCCATGTCGGTATTCGAATTTCTTCTCGAGAAAAGTAAATCAAACTGAAGGTGAGAGTTATCCGGAACATTCTTTATCACGGCGGTTATAGTATTATCACCCAAATTACTGAAGGTCAGTACTTCACCAACAGGGTTTTGACTTCCGAAAAGCTGCTGTGCTTTTTTCTCTGAAATCACGACTGTGTTAGGCTCAGACAAGGGGTTGCTTTTGTCTCCTTTCACTATTTCAAAATCAAATACCTCAATAAAATCAGGATCGGTCATCAGCCAATTACGCTCAGAGATGGCCTCTCCTTTCCACTCCATATCTACATGCCCCACAGGCTGATATACTCTAACCATCTTTTCAATTTCAGGGAAGCTTTCTTTCAATGTTGAGCCAAGTACCGGGGCGGTCTGTCCATAGTACCGGGTTCTCTGATCCTGACTATCATCGATTTCGACAATGCGATAGATCCGCTCCGATTGTTCATGAAGAGAGTCGTAACCAAGCTCACTATCAACATATAAATACAGCAGTGTAGCTCCGGTAATACCTACGGTAAGTCCCAGAATGCTGATGATTCCAAAAACTTTGTTTCGGTGTAGGTTTCGAATGGCAATTTTGAAATAGTTTTTTAGCATGATGTTTTATTTTGAGCGTTCAGCTGACAGCAATTTTCATTCACTTCTTAAACTTTTTACAGGGTTCGCGAGTGCTGCTTTTATTGTTTGATATGAAATAGTGCTTATAGCGATTACAAGAGAAACGAAACCGGCCAGCAGGAACACCCACCACGGGATAGGGACGCGGTAGGCAAATTCCTGCAGCCAGTTTTGAATTGCGAAATAACAGATGGGGATGCTGATCAGGAAAGCAATTCCAACCATCAGCGAAAATTCCGAAGAAAGCAACCAGGTAATTTGTGAGGCTTTCGCTCCTAATATTTTTCTAACTCCAATTTCCTTGCTGCGACGCTGGATCATGTACGTGATCAGTCCATATAAACCCATACATGCCACTAAAATGGTCAAAATGGTGAATACGGTTAGAAGTCTTAAAAAGCGCTGGTCAGTCTGATACAACTGATTAAGGTGCTCATCCAGGAAGATGAAGCTAAAGGGAAAGTCAGGGACTACGCTTTTCCAGCTTTCCTGTAATGAGGCAACGGACTGAGACAGGTTTCCGGGTTGTAATCGGACGAATACCTTTTCCATATTGGTGGGCGGAATGTACATGACCAACGGCTGAATTTGCCGGTGTAAGGAAGCAAAGTGGAAATCCTCGGCAACACCAATAACATATCCGTCCATAATATCACTTACTCTCAACTCTTTGCCAATCGGATTATCCCAACCCAACGCCCTGGCTGCTGATTGGTTGATTACAATTCCATCGGCAGAATCGGTGGCAAAAGAAGGGGCGAAGGAACGCCCTTCATCCATACGGATACCCATGGTTTCGAAATAATCGAAATGCACTCCATAGATATTCATCGGATACCCTTCCGGGTCGTCTCCGGCCGGGTAAACGGGAACCGTTCCGTTTCTTCCATCCAGTAAACCACCTCCCAAACTGGCGTTTACTACATGCCGGTTTTGCAGCAATTCATTTTTGATGGTTGGGAACCGGCGGGTCAGTTCTTCTCCATTCATATGCAACACAATCACCTGCTCTTCATTAAAGCCCAGATCTTTTGATTGAATAAATTGAATTTGGTTTCGGATGATTAAACTTCCCGCAATAAGTACAATGGCAATTATAAACTGCCCGACCACTAATACCTTACGGACGGAAAAAACAGAACTACCCGATTCTGCCGACCCTTTCAGAGCTTTGGAAGGCCGGAAGTTTGAAAGCATGAAGGAGGGGTAAAATCCCGCAAGTACACCAACAACTACTGAAAGCAATAGAAATACCGGAACCAGGTACAGATAGCCAGAGGCTTCCAGCTTCAGTTCCATACCTAATAGGGAAGAGGCAGTTTGAACTACGGGCTCGAGAAATAACAAGGCTATACAAATGCTTAACAGGGTCAGAAGTATCGACTCAAATATAAATTGTCCCATCAGCGAGCTTCGTTTTGCCCCCAGGGTTTTACGTACGCCTACTTCTTTACTTCTTCGCATAGCCTGAGCGGTGGAGAGGTTCATATAATTAAAGCAGGCAATTACCAGTAAAAAGAGGGCGATGGCTGACAGGCCGAATATATAGCCCCGGTTGCCTACCCGCATGACTTCTGAAGCATTTCTTAGGTCTGAAGCAAGGTAGATCTCATCGAGAGGTTGCAGGTGTAAGATCCGGTTTGCTCCCACATCTTCCCCCATGTGGGTAATAAGGAAATCGTTGAAATGAGCAGCTACTTGATCAGGGTCGGCTTGTTCAGATAATTTCACATAGGTATAGAAGGAAACCCACCCCCAGCTTTCGAGGGTGACGGGGTAACCACGTGGAACTTCGAAAGTGTCGAACGAGATGATAAAGTCAAAATTCAGGTGGGTATTTGACGGGATCTCCTCAAACACGCCGGTGACCGTCAACGGAATTTGGTTATCCAGATATAATGATTTACCCAGAG
This sequence comes from Gracilimonas sp. BCB1, assembly GCF_040117685.2. Lineage (NCBI taxonomy): Bacteria > Pseudomonadati > Balneolota > Balneolia > Balneolales > Balneolaceae > Gracilimonas > Gracilimonas sp. BCB1. The sequence goes on from NZ_JBEDYP020000008.1 coordinate 91,574, forward strand.
GATTTTCATCCCCAAAATACTTTTGAGCCATCGGTGCGGTAATAACCACAGAATTGATTTCTTTAAGGGCTGTAGCCGGATTTCCTTTGGCCAGCGGAAATTCGAAGATGCTGAACAGGGAAGAGTCGGCATAGGCTACATTGTATTCGTAAAACTGACGGTTTTTATAACTGAGAATGTTGGAGTCAGGGAATCGAAACCGCACCGCTTGTTCTATCTCCGGAAAACTCTCGACCAGAGCAGGACCCATGGGAGGCGAAGTAGTGGCAAAGTGCCGGGCACCGGGTCGGTTTATTTCCTGGAAGGTAAGCCGATAAATTTGGTCCGCATTGGTATGGAAATTATCTACACTCAGCTCAGCCCGGACAAACAAAAAAATTACTATGCAGCAAAGCAGAGCTACGCTCAACCCGAATATGTTGATGATCGAGTTTTCTTTATTTCGATAGAAATTTCGGAAAGCTATTTTAAAATAATTCTTCAACATGGTGTAAAGTGTTAATGTGGGAACGTATTTATGTGTTTGTACACGTTCACACGCAAACACTTAAACAAGTTCACAACTCATTATACACTTGATATTCAACTATCGTACCAAACTTTGAAAAGCACTCTAAAATAGCGTTAAAGGCTTTTTGCTGGTTAATACCTGTTCACTTCCCAACACCGGGTGTACGGTTATGGACAGTAGGGTGACCCGACAGCTATCAGACTTCAGCGTTCAGTTTAAACCTATCGGGAATAACCTGAACGCTGATAGCTGTCGGCTGATAACTTATTCACTTTTCAGACTCTGAACCGGATTCACCAGTGCTGCTTTAATAGATTGCCAGCTTACCGTGAGCCAGGCAATTAGGACCGCCAGGAAGCCGGATGCAGCAAATATCCACCAATTCAGGCCGGGGTTATAGGCAAAATCGGAAAGCCATTGGTCCATCATCCACCATGAAATGGGTAAGGCAATTACAATGGCAATCAGTACGAGTTTGGTGAAGTCTTTGGTAAGATGAAGGACAAGGTTTTGAACCGAAGCACCCAGAACTTTTCGTACACCGATTTCTTTAGCGCGCTGCTCAGCGGTGAATGCTGAAAGGCCAAATAATCCCAGGCAGGAGATGATAATGGCAAAAATGGAAAAGTATTTAGCAAGGTCGCCAATTCGCTGTTCTCCCCGGTATAAGGCCGCATATTGCTCGTCCATGAATTCATAAGCAAATGGATAAGTAGGATTGAATTCTTTGTATTTGGTTTCGATTTGTGCCAGCGTTTCCCGGATATTATCTGACTCAACCCGTACATAGGCCGCCCAGCCAAAGTCGGTAAGCCGGAAGAAAAGCGGCTCCACTTCATACCGCAGATTCTGGAAATGGAAGTCTCTAACAAGACCGATGATCTCGGTGTCTTCTTCCCATAATTGAATAACCTGCCCAACAGGATTCTCAAGACCCATAACATTGGCCGCTGTTTCATTAATCACAATGCGGGCCGTGTCTGCGCCAAATTCTTCTGAATGAGAGCGGCCTGCGATTAGCTCAAAACCCATAGTTTCGATGAGTCCGAAATCTGCACTTACATTTTCGAATAAAATATGGGTGTCGGGTAGTTTGCCGGGCCACTCCAAACCGGAGGTGTTTGAATTTCTTCCCATAAACGACGAACTGGAACGCGAAGCGTTAACAACTCCGGGTATATCTTTAACCTGAGCTTTAAACGTATCCCACTTATCGTAGATATCACCTTCAACAGGAAAGGTGATAAGGTTTTCCTTTTTGTAGCCGAGGTTTTTGGTTTGGGTAAACTGAATTTGCTGGTACACCACAATGGTAGAAATAATCAGGATAACGGATAAAGAAAACTGAAATACTACCAATCCTTTTCGGGCAAAGGCTTCGCTGCCTGAAATTTTCAGATTGCCTTTTAAAGTTTTGACAGCTTCAAAAGAAGAGAGATAAAAAGCCGGATAGCTCCCGGCGATAAAACCGGTTACAAGGGCAGTTCCAAGAAATATCAGAAGCAGGGTTGGGTCGGAGTAGGTAATGTCGATGGCTTTATCAGTAAGGTCATTGAATATGGGTAGGCTCAATTCAACCAAAAAGACTGAAACCAACAGCGAGAAAAACGTGATGATCATAGATTCCCCGATAAACTGCCCGATCAATGAGCCCTGACTTGCACCAATGGATTTTCTGATACCTACTTCTTTGGCCCTTTTAGTGGCTTTAGCAGTACTCAGGTTCATAAAATTGATACAGGCAATCAACAGGATAAAAATGGCAACGATGGTAAATAATCTTACATAATCGATTCTCCCTCCCGTTTGTGCGCCGTCCTCAAATTGTCCGTACAGGTACAGATCAGCAAAGGGAAAAACGAAGAGATCCACATTCGAGTCGTCTTCATCTTTTTGTTTTATGAAGTCTTTTATCTTCGAATTTAAAGCGGCGACATCCACACCCGGATATAGCTTAGCAATAGTTCTGGGTCCGTTATTACCCCATCGGGTAGCCCATTCATTATTTTGGAGCCAGTCTTCGAAAGGAAGCACATAGCTGAACTGGAATGATGAATTTTCCGGGAGTTTCTCGAATACACCTGTTATGGTGTGGACTTCCGTACCATTGATGGTTATGGATTCACCGACCGGGTTTTCTGTATTAAAGTATTTTTCCGCCAGCTCTTTGGAAATGGCTACGCTCTTAGGGCTATTGATCAGTTCATCCTTATTCCCATGTAATACATTGATGTTGAGGATATGGAAGAAGTCGGGCCGGGCGTAAAGTCCGGTTTCTTTTAGTGATTTTTCCCCTTTGGTAAACAGGTATTCAATATTCCAGGTATAGGTGGCTACATGCTCAAATTCAGGTACTTCCTCTTTCAGGGCGGGTGCCAAAATTCCCGGAGTGGAATGGGTAGTCATGATATCGCCGGAATACCGCTGGTGCTCCATCACCTGGTACATCCGGTCTGTATCGGCGTGAAAGCGATCATAATTCAGCTCATCAAGAACCCAGAGAAGAATCAGGATGCTACAAGCCATCCCAATGGATAAGCCTATGACGTTTATGAGGAAAGAACTTTTATGACGTTTGAAACTCCGAAAAGCAGTTTTTAAATAATTTTTGAACATGGTCAGACCCGGGTTATTAGTTACGGATGTTACACGATAAAAATCGGATCTCGTTACATGCGGATGGAGATTTTGTTCAAATAATTATGCTCATTCAGGGAAGTTATGACTCACTTAAGGTTGAAAAGTGAGTTGAAGGATCTTAAAAAAATCGATCAGAGCACCGGCGATGTCTGTGTGGGGTGTGGTAGATGTTTGAATTGTAAAATTATATACCAGAAGAAATTATTTGAATGTAGAAATTCAATTCTTGAGTAATTTCTATTTCACAACTCAAGCCGTGGATAACTTTGAAAACAGCATTATTTTTTTGGGCTATAACTTTAGTTACTACAGTTTCAGTATCCTGTCAGCCCCTTTCCTTAAAAAAGGAGGATGCTAAAAATTCATCATCATTCTCTAAAGAATTCGACGTTGTTGAAGCTACAATCGATAAAGTTCATCAGGCTTACACAGAAAATACTCTTTCAGCCGAAAGGTTAGTTGAAATATATCTGGAACGCATTCGAAAATACGACCAGCCGTCCGGACTCAATGCTATCACCTCAATTAACCAAATGGCTCTTCAGGAGGCTCGTAATTTGGATGAAGAGTTCAGGAAAACCGGAGTACTGCGGCCGTTACATGGTATTCCTGTTATTGTGAAAGAGAATATTAGTACAACAGGACTTCAAACTACTGCCGGGTCGCTTGCCATGCAGGGTTTTATGCCTAAAGAGGACGCTTTTATTATAAAAAAATTGAAGGATGCTGGAGCCATCATTCTGGCAAAATCGAACATGGCAGAATGGGGAATTAACGCTAATGTTACTATAAGTTCGGTAGCCGGTGAAACCCTTAATCCATATAACCTTGCATATACTACAGCCGGTTCAAGCGGGGGAACTGCGGCAGCAATAGCTGCTAATTTTGGTATTATCGGTATTGGAACAGATACAGGCGGGTCTATTCGGGGTCCGGCCTCTCATAATGCCATTGTTGGAGTTCGGCCTTCGATGGGACTCACAAGCAGAAAGGGAATAATCCCCCTGAATTTAAGGAATGACGTACCCGGCCCTATGACCAGAACAGCAGAAGATGCAGCCCGGGTACTCGAAGTAATAAATGGATACGACCCGGAAGACCCACTAACTGAATATGGAAGAGAAAAGTTGCCGGGCAGCTATACTGAGTTGTTACAAAAAGATGTGTTAAAAGGTGTTCGAATTGGTGTTTTTAGGAAACTTAGTAATTATGCCAGCCCGGAGATAGACGCTTTATTTCAACAAGCTATTTATGAATTAGAGAAACAGGGAGCTATTATTGTTGAATCTTTTGAAGTGCCCGGCTTCGATTCACTCCGTCATAATCAATGGTGTGCGGTATTCCAGGACGATCTGAATGAGTTCTTGAGCAGTTTGGGTGACGAAGCTCCGGTTAATAGCTTACAGGAGGTTATAGCCTCGGGTAAATACTCTAAATACATTGAGAATGACTTGATTAATTATCAAAAATATATGTGGGTACAAGGGGAGACGGTTTGTGGCGGACCTTTTTCAGATACTAAAAGGATTGAGTTCAGGAATGCCATTCAACAAGCTATGAACCTTCAGCGGGTAGATGCATTAATCTACCCATCCTGGAATCGAGCGCCAATTAAAGCGGGAACGCTATATGCTATTACGGGAGATAATAACCATGTCATTGCTCCGCATACGGGGCAACCGGCAGTGACAATACCTATGGGATTTCTGCCTGAAAACCTGCCGGCAGGGATACAGTTTTTAGGTCGTATTTTTGAAGATCATAAAATACTGAGTTATGCATATGCCTTTGAGAGAGCAACCCGCCACCGGAAAAAGCCTAAAACTTTTTCGAAGTAAAAGAGCTTTCGGTTAATCAATATGCTCAAAGCTTTGAATGAAGGCTGAACTCTCAAAACCCAGCCGGTCGACATAGGTGATTTGAAGTTCTTTCAGCAGAGACGCTCTGCCTTCCCGAAGGGCTGAATTAGCAGGGGCATTGTTCACCTTGTAATAAGGGATCGCAGCATGCTGTCGGGTTCCGGGGATGATGATGGTTTCCCATGTTTTATCATATCGGGCATAGACGATCCATTTTGATACCCGGTTTAACTCTTCCTCCAATGTAAAAGAAAGGTGTCCTTTCTCCGTGGTAAAAGTAATATCAGGTGCTTTTAGCGGACGATGGTTTATCCAGTTCATGGACGGAATTAGGGCAGGCTGTTTGTAGGGGCCGTTAAGCAGGGCTTTGCGGAGTGTGTCGTTTTCCACCAAGCCGGTCATACTCCAGTGGATGGTTCCCGGTGCCTCCGGCAGCATGCCACGGGTTATCATAATTTGATTAATCACCTCGTCCGCCTGTTGTTCGCCCCGGTAGCGAGAAATACTCATGCCGGGCCAAACATGGCGACCTGTAAAGTTCTGTTCTTCCCACCATCCCAATAATACAGGAAAGCTTTGTGGAATCTGATTGACGGGCCAATAAAGCTGAGGGGAGAAATAATCTATCCAGCCCTTTCTCAGCCATTTTTTGGCATCGGCGTAAAGCACCTCATACTGATCCATCCCTGCAATGGAAGGCGGGCTTCCCGGGCGCCAAACACCAAACGGACTGAGTCCAAATTTTACGTAGGGCTTCTCTTTTTTTATGGAGCGATATAGGCGTTGTATGAAAGTATCCACGGCTTTTCTTCTCCAGTCGCTTCGGGAGAGCTTTCCCCCGGAACGTACATAAGCTTCCCAGCTTTCATCATCCGGAAAATCTTCCCCAAAATTATAGGAGGGATAGGGGTAGAAATAATCATCGAAGTGAACACCGTCGATGTCGTATCGCTTCACGATGTCCATAACCACGGAGTGGGCATGATCCTGGGTTTCCTGCAGGCTGGGATCAAACCACCAATATCCGCTTTTTAATCCAACTACCAGCTCTTCTTTTGTGTTCACGACGGAGTGCTCCGAAACCGGGCCACCTCTCACATGATGTGCACGGTAAGGATTCAGCCAAACGTGAAGCTCCAGTCCTCTTTTATGAGCTTCTTTAATCCAGAAACTCAGAGGATCGTAATAGGGGTTGGGTGGCACGCCTTGCTGGCCGGTCAGGTAATACGACCAGGGTTCCAGCTCGCTTTCATAGAGCGCATCAGACTGAGGGCGAACCTGAAAAATAACAGCATTGAAATTTGTGGCCTGTAAAAGGTCGAGCAGTTTTATAGCCTCTTCTTTCTGCTGCTCCACAGGTATGCCCGGCTCACTGGGCCAGTTGATGTTGGCAACCGTTGCAACCCATGCGGCCCTGAATTCACGCTGAATTTCAGGATGGGAATCAGCCGGTTTTTTCGGGGAAAGTTTGAGGTACTGACAACCGGAAAGCATCAAAAGTAAACACAAATAAAGACAGCACGAGATTTTCTTCGGCATAAAAACAAAATATGGAACTCTTTCAGGGGCAGATCGAAGGTAGCAACAATTGCGGAAGAAGGAAATGGAAGGAGGGGCAAGGTGTTAGGTATTAGGTTTTAGTGTTTTCCTGATGGGCACACTAAAACCTAACACCTTGCACCTAAAACCTGTTACTCACTTCTCAAACTATCCACGGGATTAGCCACGGCGGCTTTGATGGATTGCCAGCTTACCGTCAAAATCGCAATAATCATGGCAATCAGCCCTACGGTTATAAAAACAGCAACATTCATATCAACACGATAAGCAAAGTTGGTGAGCCACTGATCCATTACGTACCAGGCGATGGGCGTTCCCACCACAAAACCGATGGCTACTAATTTCAGGAAGTCGGTTGAGAGTAAGGTCACAATTTTTGATACTGAGGCTCCCAATACTTTACGAATTCCGATTTCTTTCGCCCGGCGCTCAATCATAAAGGATGAAAGCCCCACCAAGCCAAGGCAGGCAATGAAAATCGCCAGACCTGAAAATGCCAGCAATAGGTTTCGGGTTTGCAACTCAGACTGGTATAGGGCATTCAGCTGCTGATCTAAGAACTCAAACTCAAATGGGCGGTGTGGGGCAACATCCTGCCACATGTTTTCAAGGGCAGCTATGGTTCCCTGTATGTTCGCAGGTTCCACTTTCACTAACAGGTAGTTATACATTTGCTCATGAATGAACAAGGCCAGAGGCTCCACGTTTTCCCGCAGAGACTGGTAGTTAAAGTCGGCCATTACGCCAACCACCTCACCTTCTCTTCCTCCCAGTACATTGAAAGGTTTGCCAACTGCTTCCTGGGGTGTCCAACCGTGAGCCTTTGCTAATTGTTCGTTTATGAGATATACATACCCTTGATCTCTTGTATAGGAAGGGTTGTTCGGAAATGAGCTGCCGGCGATGATTTCGATATCTAATGTTTGAACTAAGTCTGTGTCTGCTGCTCCTGCGGCTGTTCCTATGGGCTCCATTGTTGTATTGTGAACCGAGCCATATCCCCCAAACACTTTTCCGGGGATATTAGACATATAGGTTGCTCCTTTAATCCCCGGCTGACGGAGAACTTCACCTTTCAGGAGATCCTGCTTTTGGGCGAGTTCATTATCACGGGCGGGGAGTACGATCACTTCTTCATCGTCAAAACCGAGATCAGCAGATAGAATGAAATTTGTTTGTTGATAGATGATGACGGTACATAGAATGAGGAAAGTGGATATGGCGAATTGCGAGATCACCAGCCCTTTTCGAAGAGTGCCATCAGAACCTGTAGAGCCAAGAAGTCCCTTCAGTACACGCACCGGCTGGTATGAAGAAAGCAGAAAGGCCGGGTAGCTTCCTGCAAGGGCAGCGGTAACGATGGTTACTCCACCCAAAAGCAGCCAGGCAGATGTATCCGTAAATAAGTTGAAGCTGATATCTTTTCCAAGCAGTTCGAAAAAGGGTTCCTTGAAGAACTCTACCAAAATGAGTGCAAGCACAACCGATATCACTGTAATTAAAATCGATTCCCCATAAAACTGTTTAACCAGTTGCGATTTTACTGCTCCCAATGCTTTCCGGATACCTACTTCGGCTCCTCGTCTGGAAGAACGGGCGGTGGATAAATTCACGTAATTTATGGTGGCAATCAGAAGGACCATCAGTGCCAGAAAAATAAAGCCGATTACATTCTGCATGCTTCCCATCGGGGCAATTTCAAACTCAAAGTCAGAGTTCAGGTACAGCTCGGTTACTGGAGTGAATATGAGTCGGTCTACCCGGTCTTGTACCTGGTTGTCTCTGATAAAAGCATTGGCTGTCTGGGATAATGACTCAATGGAAGAACTGTTATTCAACAGAAGGTAAGAGAAAAAGTTTGCCGCCCTGATCTGGGAATCATCTAATTGGGACCAACCACTCATGGTATGAAGCGACCCAAGGTAACTGAACGAAAAGTGAGAATTGGCGGGTACGTCCTCAATCACACCGGTTACCTCGAAATCATAATTGGTATTAAAAATTCGGGTATTAACGGTTTCACCGAGAACATCCGTAGAGCCAAATAACTTAAGCGCTGTAGATTTAGGGAGCACCAAAGATTTCGGATTTATTAGAGCCGTTTGGGGGTTGCCGGCAATAAAATCGAAGCTGAAAATGCTGAAGAAACTGGAGTCAGCGTACAAGAAGTTGTCTTCCTGGAATTTATTCTCACCGGCAGTAATAATGGCCGGACTATAGCGGGTGGGTTCGTAAAGCCGCACCCAACGCTCAACATCCGGTGAAATCTGACCCAAAGAGGGTGCTACCATAGATGGTGTTACAGCGATCTTATCATCACCGCTTTCCATGCTAATGCGAACAATTCGGTCTGACTTTTCATGGAACCGGTCAAAGCTGAGTTCATGCCGTACAAAGATCAGGATCAACAGGCAGCAAGCAACGCCAATCGCCAACCCCGATATATTGATGAAGGAATAGCCTTTATGCTTCGATATATTTCTAAAGGCAATTTTAATATAATTCTTCAGCATAGTTCTCCTTTATTATTGATGTGGGCAAGCCATATGAACCCCAGCTTTCAGTTTAATCCGGTAGGCTAAACTGAAAACTGACAGCTGTAGGCTGAAAACTACTACACATGAAACCCTTCCTGCATATTCTCAGTAACCACGTGGCCATCGAACAAGTGAATGACACGACGAGCGTAGTCAGCATCATGCGGGGAGTGAGTTACCATTACAATAGTGGTGCCGGCTTCGTTAAGTTCGGCCAACAGCTTCATCACTTCATCTCCGTGATCCGAATCCAGGTTACCGGTAGGCTCATCGGCGAGGATTAACTTGGCGTTGGCAACTACAGCACGGGCAATGGCCACACGTTGTTGCTGTCCACCGGAGAGCTGTTGAGGGAAGTGATTGCGGCGGTGCATCATGCCCATACGGTCGAGTGCTGTTTCTACTTTCTCCTTGCGTTCAGCGGAGTCAACACCAAGATAGAGAAGCGGCAGTTCCACATTTTCGAAAACGGTAAGTTCATCAATCAGGTTAAAACTCTGGAAGATGAATCCAATATTCCCTTTTCTTAGCTGGGCTCTTTCTCTTTCGGAATGAGTTGAGATCTCATGTCCTAAAAAGTGATACTCGCCATCGGATGGATTATCCAGTAGTCCCATAATATTCAGCAGGGTAGATTTCCCACAGCCTGAAGGCCCCATTATGGCTACAAATTCGCCCTCTTTGATTTCGAGGTTCACGTTGCTCAACGCAGTCGTTTCCACTTCTTCCGTGGTATATACTTTCTTAAGGTTTTTTGTTTGAATCATGGTTGTAAGGGTTTGAACGTGTTCACGTGTTAAAGTTTTTTGTAAGGAATCGGTTTCTGGGAGCTCTTACTGTAAAAGCTTTCAGCCTACAGCAGTCAGCTATCAGGAATTTAATACATGGTTTATTTATGAGAGATTTTAAAACACTATCTGTTTGGCAAAAAAGTCACATATTGGCTTTATCTATCTATAATTCAACGGCTGCTTTTCCGAAAGAGGAATTATATGGTTTGATAAGTCAAATGAGGAGGTCGGCATCTTCAATTCCCACTAACTTAGCTGAGGGTTGTGGAAGAACTACTCAATCACAGCTCACTCACTTCATTAATATTGCTTTGGGCTCAGCATCAGAACTTCAGTATCAATTGATGCTTGCCAAAGATCTTGGATTTGTTTCCGACCATATTTTCAAAGAACAATCAAACAAAGTAACAGAGATCAAAAGAATGCTTACTTCATTTCACCAAAAAGTTAGTACTGATAGCTGAAGCCTGAAAGCTGACAGCTATTGAAGGACTAAAACTTCATTATCCCCAAACGTATCATAGCTGGAGGTAATTACCTTTTCTCCGGGCGATATTCCACTTAGCACCTCAAAATATTCAGGATTCTGCCGGCCGAGCCTGATATCTCTTCGGTAGGCCTTCCCTTCATTTTCATTTACAACAAAAACCCAGTTACCACCGGTAGTTTGATAAAATCCACCTCTTGGTATCTGAACTGCACTTGCTGATTCCCCAAGTTCGAGGCGTATTCTAACTGTCTGCCCCCGACGGAGACCTTCCGGCGCTTTATTCACAAACTCCATATCCACTTCAAACTGACCGTTATTAATAACCGGGTAAATTTTTGTGATCATCAGTTCGTGCGACTGTCCGTCAAAAGGGAAAGAACCACGTAGTCCCTGTGTAATTCTAGAAAGGTGATACTCATCAATGGCTACCCGAACCTTGTACCCATCCATGATATCAACCTGACCGATGCGCTCCCCGGAAGAGATAGACTGACCCTGGTTTAATTCAATGGTACTCAGTTGCCCTGAAATGGGAGCTGTAACCGAGAGGTTGTCCAGAATTTTCTGCACGGCTTCCAGGTTTTGGTACATTCTTTCTTCGGAATTATTCAGCTGCCTCAGCTGCGTAATTGTTTGGATGGAATCCTTTTTATATGATTCGTAGGTTAATTCGTAGCGTCGTTTTTGGTACTCGTAGTTCTCCTTTGTGGTCTGGAATTCTTGTTCAGAAATTAAATCCCGTTCAACCAGCTTCTTCTGACGGTCATACTGTGATTTTAAAATTTCCATTTGAGACTTCGCACTGGCCAGCTGGTCCTGAAGCTGCAGTGTATTCTGTTCTAATGCCAACCGAGAATTCCGGGTATTATTAATTTGATCATAAAGCCCCGAAGTTTGTTGCATCACCTGAAGCTGCAGGCTCGAATTGGTAAGGGTCAGGATGGTATCACCTTCTTCAACCATGGTGCCGGATTCAAGAAAAACTTCCTGCACAACCCCGCCTTCAATGGCATCAAGGTAGATGGTTTGAATGGGCTGAACCGCTCCTGTTACCTGTATAAACTCCTGAAAGGTGTCTTCCTGTACGGTTGCGATGGTCAATTTTTCTCTTTCCACATTTAATGTAGATCGCACATCCATAAACCAAAATGCATATACGCTTAAGCTTGCAAATGCGAGAACGCCTGCAATCATAAGGAAGCGTTTTAGCGTCCAGGTTTTCTTTTCAATTTTTCGATCCATTCCCATTCGTAAATGTCCTGCTGGTTTTTCGTAGTTAATTTTTGAAGTATATAATCAAGATGTGTGCCAAATTAAATGAATGTATGCTAAAAGGGAATTAAGGATGATTCTTTCTGAATTAATGTTCACATTCCAACATCAGATGTTCGATATCGTACACTTTGATTGCGGGATTACGAGGATTAGACTATCTCAAAGAGTAAATGTTACAAGTGGTATGGTATTGGCTTACAAGTGTTGAAGTGCATATGTGTTAAAGTGTTTTTTATGGTTCCTGAACACATAGATACTTTAACACTTCAACACATTGATACGTAAACACATAAATTAAATGAAAAAAACCGGTCGAATACTTGTTGTTGATGATGATACCGATGTGCTGAATGCGGCACGTTTGTACTTAAAGCAGCATGTTGAGAAAGTGGACGTGGAAAGCAATCCGAAGCTGATTTCCAACCTGATGAAAGAATATGATTACGATGCCATCCTTTTGGATATGAATTTCCATGAGGACGTTAGTAGCGGGGAAGAGGGGTTCTACTGGCTGGAGAAAATCCTGGAAATAGACCCGGCCATGGCGGTTGTGTTGATAACAGCTTACGGAGATGTTGAAAAAGCGGTTCAGGCCGTGAAAACCGGCGCATCGGATTTTGTACTAAAACCCTGGCAAAACGAAAAGCTGTTGGCTACCGTAACCTCGGCTATGAATCTGAGTCAGTCAAAAAGAGATTCTCAAAAACTCCGTACACAAAATGCGGCTCTTAAGGCAGATATGGAACAGCCGTATCAGAATATCATTGGGAAAAGCCGGGCTATGGAGCAGGTTTTTCAAACCATTGAAAAAGTGGCTAAAACCGATGCCAATGTTTTGATTACCGGCGAGAACGGAACCGGAAAAGAACTGGTGGCACGGGCACTTCACCGCCGTTCAAATCGAAGTGAGAATGCCTTTATAACCGTCGACATGGGAGCCCTGCCCGAAAGCCTGTTTGAAAGTGAATTGTTTGGACATGAGAAAGGAGCTTTTACCGATGCCAAGGAATCACGGGCCGGCCGATTTGAGATAGCTCATGGAGGAACGCTTTTTTTGGATGAAGTCGGAAATATTCCTCTTCAGCTTCAGCCTAAACTTTTATCCGCTTTGCAAACGCATGAGATCCGAAGAATCGGCTCCAACAAAACCACCAAGATTGATATTCGTCTGATTTGTGCAACCAATGAAAGTTTGGGTAAGATGGTGGAAAAGCAGGTATTTCGTCAAGACCTGCTTTACCGGATCAATACCATTGAGATTAAGTTGCCACCGCTTCGTGAACGAACAGAAGACATCCCTTTGTTGGCGGAGCATTTTTTGAAGCAATACCGAACCAAGTACAAAAAAGAAATCAAAGGCATTACAGATCAGGCCCTAAATCATCTGAAAGAATATCACTGGCCGGGTAATATTCGGGAGTTGGAGCATGGGGTGGAGCGTGCCGTTATTATGACGGATGAAGAACAATTACAGAAAGGAGATTTTCTGCTGACTTCCGTTTCAGGTAATGATCATAAACTGCCGGTTTCCGGATTAAATCTGGAAGAAGTTGAAAAGACGGTGATCCGTAAGGCAATGGATAAGCACAGTGGTAATATATCGCACGCTGCCGAAGAGTTGGGCCTGACACGGGCATCTTTATACCGAAGATTGGAAAAATATGGATTGTAGGTTTAGAATTCATTTGACCAAACAAGCAGTCATTCCTGCGCAGGCAGGAATCTTGTTGGTTAAATCAGACTACGAGCTATTTCAAACAAAAAGATCTCGGGCATTCGCCGCGAGATGACAATAACTAAACTGAAAGCTGACACTAAATAAAATGATTAAAAGCTTCCGATTTGGAATCATACTGCGCATTTTGATGCTGTCCGCAACCTTGCTGCTGGTGTGTTATTTAGTGCTCGAAACGCAGTATTACGTGAGCATGGTGATATTAGGAGCTATCATCGTTGGGCAAATAATTGCACTTATAAAATATCTGGAGCGAACAAATATTCTGCTTACCCGTTTTCTGGAAGCTATTCGGTATTCGGATTTCACGGGAGCATTCAGAAATCACGGTTTGGGCAGTAATTTTGACGATTTGAATGCAGCCTTCAGCGAAGTCATCGACAAGTTCAAAGAAGAGCGCAGTAAAAAAGAAGAAAGCATTCGTTACCTGGAAACGGTGGTTCAGCATATCGGTATTGGGCTGATTTGTTTTAACGGAAAGGGGGAAGTTGTTTTACTGAATACGGCCGCCAAAAGGCTATTTAAAGTGGCAACGCTGCGAACGCTGGATTCCCTGAAGAACATTTCTGAGTCATTATATGAAACGGTAAAAAAACAGAAGGGCGGGAATCGAGGCCTGATTCGGGTGACCATCCAAAACGAAACGCTACAGCTGGCCATGTATGCAACTGAGTTCAGGATGAGAGACGAGGCATATAAATTAGTTTCTTTCCAGAATATTCACACAGAGCTGGAGGAAAAGGAAATGGAAGCCTGGCAAAATTTAACCCAGGTTTTAGCTCATGAAATCATGAACTCCATTACTCCTATTTCATCGCTTTCAGGGACGGTAAAAATGTTACTGGAAGAGAACATGGTTTCGAATGAGGAGAATGTTGAGCTTAATCAGGAAACCATTGAAGATGTAACCGATGCATTGAATACGATCAGCAACCGAAGCCAGGGCTTAATGCGTTTTGTAAACTCCTATCGTGATTTTACCCAGATTCCGGAACCAAGTTATGAGCTGTTCAAAGTTAAAGAAGCACTTGGCAGAACAGCCAGCCTCATGAAAACCGAAGCTGCCAAAGAAGGAATTGAGATTAAGGTTGAGGTAGATCCGGAAAGTCTCGAGCTTACTGCAGACCCACACCTGGTTGATCAGATTCTCATCAACCTTGTAAAGAATGCAACTCGTGTATTAGCGGATCAGGAGGGCGGGGAGATCTTGATGAAAGGAGGTATTGAGGAATCCGGTAAGGTGATAATCCAAATTCAGGATAATGGCCCTGGTGTCAAGAAAGCCATGAAGGAGAAGATATTCATTCCGTTTTATACTGTAGGCAGTAACGGGAAAAGCAAAGGATCAGGTATTGGGTTAAGCCTTTCCCGACAGATTATGAGACTTCATGGCGGCAGCCTGATTTTGAATTCCGAAACCGGAAAAGGCTCAACCTTTACCTTGAGGTTTTAACCTTAGAAATAATTCTTCCAAAGTTGTAAAGGGACTATAATTAATATTTAATCCGGTATAACTTTGGAAGAGTTATTTTTATCTAAAGCTCATCCATATATTTCACCATAACCTTTCCAAAGTTATATCGAACTCGAAATTATATACTATCTCGTGGTAACTTTGGAAAGGTTACTTATTTATTAAAGCTCCTTAAACCTGACCATGCAGGTATTTTAACCGAAGTGGCTCGTCAAATTTCTCGATGGCATACCTCAGCATAGTTCTGGGCATGTTTTGATAGTATTTTTTCAGGAATTCTTCTTCGGTTTCAAGGTCACGATTTCCAATTTCCCGAAGCATCCATCCAACGGCTTTTTGGATAAGGTCGTGTTCGTCCTGCACTAATATTTCAGCGATAGCAAGTGCATCCTCAAAGTCATTTTGACGGATAAAGTGATAACAGGTAATCATGGCAATGCGCTTTTTCCAAAGGTCATCAGACCGGGCGAAATCATATACTAAACTCCGGTCTTTATCTTCCAAAAAGGGTCCAAGTATTTTGTGGCATGAACTGTCGATGATGTCCCAATTATTGAAGCCGGCGAGATTATTCAGGTACACCTTCGTCATTTGTTCGAGTTCTTCCTCACCGCCTTTTTCAACCTTATAAACCATCAGAAGGGCTGCGGTAAGGCGGACTTCATGTATTTTATGATGAAGCAATTTCTCAATTTCAGAATTTGGAAGCTCCCGGTACTTTTTTGCAACTTTACGCTGATCAGGGACTTTGATACCCCAAAACTCATCGCCTTCTCCGTATTCTCCCGCCCCTGATTTAAAAAACCGGGTTGAATGCTTAGCCTTATCAGGGTTGGCATATTTTTTCAGTTCGTTAATGACGTCTTGATGGTTCATGTCCGGTAAATAAAAAGGCTCCGACGCAGAGCGTCAGAGCCAGTAGTTGTTGCATTAATGCATATAAACCTCGTGCCGATCATACAGCGTCAGCACTATATTTAGTGATTCCCAAAACAGGTACACTGCAACCCGGCTGCTTCAAGAGTGATGGCATGCCAGTCGAATTCATCACTGTAGCCATCGCGCTCCCACCAGAATGGAAGTCGCTCTTCGGGTTGATTGCCAACCTCATTCATGGTAGCGGCATCAAATAACCGGCCATTTACCATGGTGTAAGAAACCGAATTCGTATTACGGATATCTTCCAACGGATTTTCATCCAGAACAATCAGGTCGGCTAGTTTCCCGACTTTAAGGGAACCGATTTCGTGATCCATTCCCAGGTAGTGAGCTCCGTTTAATGTAGCAACTCTGAGGGCTTCCATGTTGGTCATTCCGCCCTGCTCAAACATCCAGAGTTCCCAATGAGCACCGAGGCCCTGAAGCTGACCATGGGCACCGAGGTTTACCTTCACACCGGCATCAGCAAGCAGCTTGTCAGATTCGGCCGTCAGGATGTGGCCGTTTTCATATTCTTCGTCAGGTATCATGGTTCGGTGACGAGAGCGCGGGTCAATTACACCACGCGGAGTGAAGGTCAAAAGCTTCTCATTTTCCCAAACATTATTTTTCTGATAGAAATAATATTCACCGCTTTTACTACCATAATTCACTACATGGGTGGGTGTATATCCGGTTTCGCTGGCTGCCCAAAGCTGTATGACATCATTATAAAGTGGAGCTACCGGGATGTTGTGTTCAATTCCGGTGTGCCCATCCAGGATCATACTCATGTTATGGGTGAAGGTAGATCCCCCTTCCGGCATTACCATCATTTCCAGTTCCTGAGCAGCTTTTATGACTTGCTGGCGCTGATTTCTGCGTGGCTGATTGTAGCTCTTCACGGAAAAGGCTCCCCAGGCTTTGGTTCTCTCCAGCGCAAAGAGAGCATCTTCATAGCTGTTGATTTCCGTCTTGATGGATCCGTCAGCACCGTATAAAATTACCCCGGTCGAATATACGCGTGGCCCAACCATATGACCGGCTTTAACAGCTTCGGAATGAGAAAAAATCATCTCAGAATTTGAAGAGGGGTCATGAATGGTTGTAACCCCGTAAGCCAGGTTGGCGAAGTATTCCCATTGTTGTTGCGGACTTACTCCCAGCCTGAAATTTCCGGCGTGGGCATGAACATCTACAATGCCGGGCATGATGGTTTTGCCGGTAGCATCAATTACTTTTGCGGAAGAGGGAATTTGAATATCGGTTCCCATGGCGGCAATTCGGTTTCCTTCCACCAGGATAGATGCGTTCTCAAGAACCGTATCTCCCTGCATGGTGATTATCCGTGCATTGGTGAAGGCAATGGAGCCTTCTGGTACATAAGTATCAAGATCGAGCTCCAGTTTTTTACCGGTACCTGGTGGCTCAGGAAGTGAGTCAGGCGCACCTTCCACAAAAGAAAACGTCTCTTTCAAATCCACGGTGAAGTATTCCTCACCAAGAGTCCAGTGCAGTTTGTCACTTTCTGCCGACCAATGCATGTGATACCCGGCTTCTGAAGACACCTGCTTTACAGGAACTGACTTTGTATTCGGCTCCAGCTCGATGGTTTTTCCGGTTTTGGGAATGGGAGCTATGTAAACTTTATGCAGGTTCGAAAAGGCCATCCATTCTCCATCCGGACTTGGAACAAACTCGTGCCCGTAGCTGGAAGTGAAGTGCGTTTGCTCGTCTTCGCCCCGCAAATTAACGCTTTTGTACGATTTGTTAATGGCGCCAAAGATGTATCCGCCGGTTTGGTAATAAATGCGGTCACCGTTGGCGTTGAACCGGGGCTTGGCACCCTCATCGGTGATCATGGTTTCAGAACCTCCCCGAGCAGGAATGGTATAGATTCCCGGGTTCAAAGTATGCACAAAACCTTGCTGTCCGTTTCCGCTTTCTTTGCGAAATACAATGGTGTTTCCGTTTGGTGAAAATCGGGGTTCACGATAAATGCCCTTTTCAGAAGTTACTTTTCTTGGGGTAGAAGCTCGCTGACCTGTATTCAATTGAACCACATTCACTGCCCCCATATTCTCATCACTCCAGGAAACATAAGTGATGGACTTTCCATCGGGAGAAAAGGAGGGCTCAAACTCAAAATCTGTGGAATTGGTTAATCGGCGGGGCGTTCCATCGGGGAGCAACTTTGTCCAAAGGTAGCCGGCTGCACTCCAAACGAGGGTGCGTCCATCCGGAGATGTAACCAGCTGCCGAACGGCTTTCACTCTGAATTGATCAGGGGCTACATCTTGTTTAACTCTTACGGCGTCCACGATATTATGCGAAGATTCAACCTCGAAAGGTATAATCTCTGACTCACCGGTCCGGGTATCAACTTTGTTAATTTTACCGTTCGCCCAAATAATGATATGTCGGTTATCAGGCAGCCAGTTAAAGTTGGCATAAGGGCCAAAAATAGCCCAGGCTTCCTGCATATCCTTACTGAGGTTGTCATACACCGGGTATTCTCTTCCGGTACCTAAATCTCTCAAATACAGCACAGATTTGGTTCTCACACGGCGAACAAATGCGAGCTTTTCCCCATCCGGTGAGATTTGTGGCCTGATGGCGCCCCCATTTCCTCCGGTAACGGTTTCAATCTCGCCTTCTTCCCGGTCATAGCGCTTGATGGCATAAATCTGGCTGTTCGGGTCTTTGTTGTACTGAAAAAAGCCTCCGGGATAAACATCCTGGCTATAGTACACATAGCGGCCATCGGGGGAGACCCATGGCTCGCCGATATCCTGCTGAGCATTGGCTTTTTCAACCAACTGTATTCCACTGCCACCTGATTTGTGATACATCCAGATTTCACCTGCACCTAAAGAACGGGTAGAGGAAAAGTGTTTCTTAGCAATGATGTATTCACCATCAGGAGTCCAAACTGCGTTATTCAGTAAGCGAAAGCTTTCGTTAGTCACCTGTCGTGCATTTTTCCCATCCAGATCCATCACCCAAATATTATCGCCACCACCGGCGTCGCTGGTAAAAGAGATATGCATGCCATCGGGACTGAACCGAGGTTGTATTTCGTAAGCGTGGCCACCTCTCAGCAGAGTGGCATCTCCGCCATTCACCGACATAATGTAAATATCACCCAACAGGTCGAATACAATTTCTTGTCCATCCGGACTTACATCCAGGTTCATCCAAGTCCCTTCATCGGTGGTGAATGAAACATGTGTGGAATCACCGAGTGGGGGATTGGTCACATCCCATTTATCCTGGGCAACGGTTAGGAGGGATGAGGAGAGAAAAAACAGTAAGGTGAATAGAAGTCTCATAAGAGGGCGATTGGTTGAGTTTTGACGAGTATAGCAATAATGAAGTCAAAAATGGAATCAAAAAATGAAAACCAGTTGAATTGCTATTTATTTTTGAACTTTCGGATGAAGTTTTTGGTGAAATCGGAAAGCACCAGCCGACCACTTATTTCAGCACGTTGTTCAAGCAGTAAATCCCAGTCTTCGGTTCCTTTCCAGAGTACGGCTTTGAGGTTTTTCATGGCCTCAGGACTGCTTTTTGCTAATTCTGAAGCCAATGCTCGCACGGCCTGGTCAAGATCGTAAGTAGAGCCAAAAATTTTGTTAAACAAACCATTTTCCAGCGCCCATTCGGCATCGTACCAGTTGGTGGCATCTATAGAGAGAGCGGAGAAGGCGCTCTTGCCTACTTTACGTTCTACAGCCGGGCCAACTACAAACGGCCCGATACCAAGGGCAAGTTCACTAAGTTTAATGTCAGCTTTTTCTTCAGCAAAGGTATAATCTCCGGCTGCAGCAATACCAACACCACCGCCTACAGTTTTGCCATGCACACGTACGATAATGAGCTTCGGGCAGGTACGCATAGCATTTAAAACCAGGGCAAATCCCATAAAGAACTCCTTCCCGGTGTCATAGTCATCAATGGCAATAAGCTCGTCAAAGGAAGCACCGGCGCAAAAAGCTCCATCGCCGCGGCTCTGGATTACAAGAACCCGGATTTCGTCATTCTCGCCGGCTGCAGTTATAGTTTGAGCCAGCTTTCTTAGAATAGCACCCGGAAGTGAATTTCCTTTAGGATGATAGAACTCAATGGTTCCGATATTGTTATTTATGGTAAGGTTAACTGCTCCGTTCTGTTCACTCATTACTTAATTCAATATTTAGAATTCAACTTTTTATAATCGCAAAAGGCGAGAAGCCTTAGCGTTCTTTGCGTTGTAAATTACTTTTCGTCTATGGGTAACTTGTTTTTCCTCTTCATCAGGGTCAAAATGGTGTATTCGGCAACGATGACATCCTCCTGATTCGTTACTTCCACATCCCAATAAACCACTCCGAAAGGAAATGGATCATCTTTCTTTTGCTGGCGGACATTTTTTCGCTTAAGAATCAATTTAGCCTGAATGGTATCACCGGGGGCAACCGGAGCCACGAACCGAAGATTTTCCAGGCCGTAATTCAGCATCACCGGACCTTCATCGGGATCAACAAATAAACCGGCTGTAGCCGAAAGCACGAAATAACCATGGGCTACGATCTTGCCAAAAAGGGATCGGGAAGCAGCTTCAGGATCGGTGTGTGCATAAAAATGATCCCCGCTTAACTCCGCAAATTCTTCAACGTCTTTTTCGGTAACGGTACGTTTATCAGTAGTTAAAGCCTCGCCGATCTTAAGCTCCTCAAAGTATTTCTGGAAGGGATGTTTATCCGATTCCTCGGTTTCTGCTCCTTTTATATGTTGATTAACAATATTTCGAAGAGTAGTAGGCGATCCCTGAAGAGCAACACGTTGCATATTGTGAAGTACTGCCCGGGCACCACCGAGCTCTTCACCGCCGCCGGCATGTCCGGGTCCACCATGTACGAGCGATGCAATTGGGGATCCATGTCCGGTAGATTCCTCGGCAGAGTTTCGATTGATCACCATAAAACGGCCGTGATAAGGAGCACACCCCATGGCAACTTTGTGTGCAATTTCATCATCAGCGGTAAAAAGAGAACCCACCAGTGCTCCATTTGCCATATTAGCTATGTCAATGGCTTCTTCGGTAGTGTCGTAAGCCATCACGGTGGTGAGTGGCCCGAATGCTTCAATATGGTGCATGTCGTCACCATCGTAAGATTGATGAGCCAATAAAACTTTAGGGGAAGTATAAGCCCCGTCAGAAGAGTCCCCTGAATAGACCACATGCAACCCATCTTCCAGTGTTTGAAACTGCTCATCAAATCGTTCGCGTTGTAATGTACTGGCCAATGGCCCCATTCTGGTTTCTTTGTTGGCAGGGTCTCCAATGGTGATTTTATCAAGCCTTTCTGAGAGCGCATTGGTTACTTCAATGATCATATCTCTTGGGATGATAGTCCGGCGGATAGCCGTACATTTTTGCCCGGTTTTAACCGTCATTTCCCTGACCACCTCCTTTATAAAAAGGTCAAACTCCTCCATGTCGGGTGTAACGTCTTTCCCAAGAATAGAGCAGTTCAAAGAATCGGCCTCTAAATTGAAAGGAACATTATTGGCAATGATATTTGGATGGGCTTTCAATTTTCTGCCTGTTGACGCAGAGCCGGTGAAAGCAACCATGTCCTGGCTGATCAGGCGATCCAATAGATCACCGGGCTTATCAGCAGCAATGTATTGTATGGTGCCTTCAGGAAGAATCTCAGATTCAATCATATCCTTGAAAACCTCCCAGGCCAGATAGGAGCCAACTGGAGAGGGCTTCACGATGACCGGCATTCCGGATATAATAGCCGGAGCCAGCTTTTCGAGCATTCCCCAAACTGGAAAGTTAAAAGCATTAATGTGAACGGCTACTCCATGGCGAGGCACGCAAATGTGTTGTCCCATAAATGAGCCTTTTCGGGAAAGTCGTTCGGTATCACCTTCCACATGCCAGGGCAGATCAGATAAATGTCTCCGTGATTTACTCGAAATTCCGAATGCGGTTATGATCCCACCTTCAATGTCGATCCATGAATCCTGACGAGTGGCTCCTGTATGCGAAGAAATTTCATAATATTTTTCCTTTCGCTCCATCAGGTATTTGCCTAAAAACTTAATGGAAAAAGCACGCTCATGAATGGTCATTTCGCGAAGCTTAGGGCCGCCTACAGTACGTGCATATTTCAGGGCCTCGTTGTAATCAATATCGGCCTCTACCATCTGGGCAACCGGCTCGTTTGTTACGGCACTGATCAGGTCGATTTCATTGCCGTTGGCTAACCACTCACCTTGTATATAGCTTTGTACTTTAATCATATTTTTTTCCTTGAAAATAATAGAATTAAGGACTCAGAATTCAGAACCACTACGGTTCTATTCTGAGTTCTGTGTTCCAAATTCTGTTTTCTTGTTTCCCCAGGTTTCATAGCCCATCTTCTGATCTTCCCGACCTTCAGGCACTTCCCGCAGCGGTTTGCACTCATTCAGACTTTCATGAAGTTCAACCGGTAGTTGCTGGTATAACTCAGTTCCTTTTGTTTTCCAAGCGGCCATTTCATCAGTCACATCTTTCACAATTTTAGCGGGATTTCCAACCACAAGTTTACGATCCGGAATTTCCATTCCTTCCGGCACAAAGGCCAAAGCTCCAACGATACTTTCCTTGCCAATCTTCACATTATCCATGACAACAGCATTCATTCCAATCAGACAGTTTTTGCCAAGATGCGCTCCATGAATGATGGCCCCATGACCTACATGGGCACTTTCTTGAAGGGTAACCGTCACCCCCGGAAACATATGGATCGTACAGTTCTCCTGAACATTGCACCCGTCTTCAATCACGATCTTACCCCAGTCGCCACGAATAGCTGCTCCGGGGCCAATATATACATCCTTCCCAATGATCACATTACCCGTAACCGCAGCCTGAGGATGCACAAACGCCGATTTATGGACTACCGGCTTATATCCGTTAAATTCGTAAATCATGTTCGTTAATGGTTATTTGTTATTCGTTAAACCCATTAACGAATAACGAAATTACGATTATACTTTTTCCAGTATCACCGCCATTCCTTGTCCAACTCCTACACAGAGCATACAAAGTGCATATTTGTGTGATTCTTTTTCATGAAGTTCAACGGTAGCTGTTTGCAATAATCGCTGGCCGGTCATGCCCAAAGGATGTCCAAGAGCAATGGCTCCGCCGTTCGGGTTCAGCCGGGGATCGTTATCATCCATTTCCAGCATTCGGGTGACGCCCAAAGATTGACCGGCAAATGCTTCATTCAGTTCTATGACATCCATTTCGTCCAGTTTCATGCCCGCACGTTTTAATACTTTTTGTGCAGCTTCTACTGGCCCAAGGCCCATAATTCTTGGTTCGATACCGGAAACGGCATGAGCTACAATCCGGGCTTTAGGTTTAAGCCCAAAATCCTTTATGGCTTTATCTGAAGCAATCAGTAATGCTCCTGCTCCATCATTAAGTCCTGATGCATTTCCAGCGGTAACGGTTCCATCTTTCCTGAAGGCCGGGCGAAGTTTAGCCAGTATTTCAGCTGTTGTATCCGGACGCATAAATTCATCGTGCTCAAAGAGAATAGGGTCTCTTTTTCGCTGGGGGATTTCAACAGAGACGATTTCCTTAGCCAATCGTCCTGAATCCCGGGCAGCTCCGGCTTTTTGTTGACTCCAGGCGGCAAATTTATCCTGATCTTCACGGCTGATTTTATGCATCTCAACTACGTTTTCAGCGGTCATGCCCATACCATCGGTCCCGTACATTTCTTCCATTTTCGGGTTGATGAACCTCCATCCAAAAGTGGAATCGTGCATTTCGGTTGTACCGGAGTAAGGGGATGAGCCTTTTCCTAATACGATAGGACCGCGGGTCATATGCTCAACGCCGCCGGTAATAAATACATCACCTTCACCGGCTTTAATAGCATGATAAGCTTTTACGGTGGCACTCATGCCGGAAGCACAGAGGCGGTTCACCGTTTCACCGGGAACCGATACCGGGACACCGGCCAATAGGGAGGCCATCCGCGCCACATTTCTGTTATCTTCGCCAGCCTGGTTGGCACAGCCTAAAATAACATCTTCAATGGATTCGAGATCTAATTCCGGATTTCGGTTAATGAGTTCTTTGATAGGAATTGCAGCCAGATCGTCAGCCCGAATGGGAGACAAAGATCCTTTCAATTTTCCAATGGGAGTTCGTATTCCGTCAACGATATATGCTTCTGACATATAATTTTAAATTTTGAATTCTAAATTTTGAATTTCCTTATTCGTGCTGCTTACCTGTTCTATAGACCGTGCCTCTGAACTCAGCCACCAGGTCTTTATCCTGATTGGTTACTCTCACTTTATATACGCCAATGGTTCGGCCATTCTGGAGTTCTTCCGTTTCCGCTATCAAAACATCTCCAACCGATACTTTCTTGGTATAGTTGATGTTGTTTTCCAACGCCAGTGATACAGATCCCCTGGAATTTGAGGCAAAAGCCAAAGCGCTGTCAGCAAAAGAAAAGGTGATCCCGCCATGACAAACACCAAACCCATTGGTCATTTCATCCCTGATTTTCATCGAGATTCTGCAATAACCAGGCTCCGACTCCAATACCTCAACGCCCATCCATTGAGAAAATGGGTCGTTCGAAAGCATTTGGCTTATAACTGGATTGATTTCTTTACTCATGATTTTAGGATAAAACATTCAGCCGTCAGTAGTCAGCCTTCAGTTTTTGTGTGAACTAAAAAATTGAAGGCTGCGGCCTGATAGCTGAAAGCTATTACTCATAGAAACTTTCCTGCTCAGACACCTTTTTCTTCAATAAGGGATTTGGGCGATACCGGTCTTCCCGATATTCAACCTGCAGGGCAGTCATTCGATCTAAAACATTCTTGAGGCCGATTTCATCAGCCCATTTCAAAAGTCCTTTGGGATAGTTAACCCCGTTTTGCATGGCAAGGTCAACATCTTCAACCGAGGCAATATTCATAAATACTGCATCACAAGCTTCGTTAATGAGCATGGTCAGAATCCGGTTAAAAATTTTCTCACCCAGTTCTTTATCTGTCTTAGGTTCAGGATTATCCGCTCCTTCTCTGTAATCATAGAAACCACGGCTGGATTTTCTTCCCAGCCAGCCGGCTTCCACCATTCGCTTCTGGGCAAAGGAGGGCTTGAATCTTGGATCATAATAGAAAGCCTCAAACACGGAGCAAGTAACTTCATAATTTACATCATGCCCAATCAAATCCATGAGTTCAAACGGCCCCATTCGGAATCCGCCAATTTCCTTCATGGCCCAATCGATAGTAGCGGCATCAGCAATGCCTTCTTCATAAATACGCAGCGCTTCTCCGTAAAAGGGCCGGGCAACCCGGTTCACGATAAAACCGGGAGTATCTTTGCCGGAAACGGTAATTTTATCCCAGTTTCTGATAAATTCTTTGGTTGATTTGAAGACATCATCTCCGGTAGCTATGCCGGGGATTACTTCAACCAGCTTCATAAGAGGAGCAGGATTAAAAAAGTGGACACCTAAAAATCGCTCCGGTTTTTTGAGAGCTGCGGAAATAGCGGCAATGGAGAGAGAAGAAGTATTGGAAGCCAGTACACAATCACGGGGAACAATTGCCTCTAGTCTGGAAAATGTGTCTTTCTTTATATCAAGGTCTTCTACAATCGCCTCGATTACAAATCCACATTCCCCGAACCCGGCTATGTTATCCACAAACTCGATACGGTTTAAAATGCCATCCACTTCATCCTGAGTCATACGCTCTTTTTCTACCTGACGTGCAAGAATGCTTTCCAGTCCGGCTTTGGATTTTTCAAGTTGTTCAGGATAAGCATCGTATAAAAAAACCTGGTGACCTTGAGTTGCAGCAACCTGAGCAATTCCGGTTCCCATTGTTCCGGCGCCAACTACGCCAATCTTCGCATCGTTATTAAGCATAAGTAAATATCGTGGTTAATCGTCTGAAAAATCGCTTCCAAGATAAGGAATCTGAAGCGGAATGCGTGGCAAATTGAGGGAAATTTTTGTGTTGTAATTAATATCGAAAAAAGATATCATAATGATATCAAATAAATAAGAGGTATGGTTATGCCGGATGTTTTAGTAAGAAATATTGATGAAAAGACATTGAACAACTGGAAGAAGAGAGCTGAGAGAAACAATCGTTCTTTACAGGCTGAATTGAAAGAGATGATTGATTCTTTTGGGAAAACCGACCCTGAGGAAGTGAAAAAAGAAATAAGGTCTTCTCTTGAAAAATATAAGGCGGAGGGAAGAGTCTTTTCAGATAGCGTTGAAATCATCAGGGAGTTGCGTAATCGATAAGTCATCATTAGTTATAGATGCCTCTGTGGCTCTTAAATGGGTTATTAACGAAGCTCAATCGGATGAAGCCTTAAATCTTTTAGATCAATTAGATAGTATTGTTTGTCCTGAAATATTTTTCATTGAGATTGATGCTGTATTGACTAAAAGAGTAAGAATGAGAGAGTTGACCGGCGCAGAAGCTAAAAAAAAGAAAGGCTACATTCGAAGGTTACCCTGCCAATTGATCTCTACGAATAAAATTGAGGATGAAGCTTTTGAGCTTTCAACAATATTCAACCTTAGCTATTACGATGCCCTTTACTTAGTAACATCAATACAATATGAGAGAGTGTTATATACAGCAGATATAAGGTTTTTCAACGCTGTGCAAAACACGTTGTACAAAGATAATATTCAGATACTTGGTTGAGGTAGTTAGCGAATTATTTTCCGGTAAACTCCGGCTTCCTTTTTTCCATAAAAGCTTTTACTCCCTCATTGTAATCGTGGGTTTTACCGGCTTCAGCCTGAAGTTTGGCTTCCAGTTTCATTTGTTCTTCCAGACTGTTTGAAAATCCGGCATTGAATCCCCGTTTGGTAAGGCCAAATCCTTTGGTAGGCATCCTGGCCAGTCTTGCGGCTACTTTTTTAGCTTCTTCCATATAGGTTTCAGCGGGACAGGCTTTCCAGATCATACCCATTTCAACCGCTTCTTTAGCAGAGACTTTTTCACCCAGGAATGTAAGCGCTGTTGCACGGGCAAGCCCGATGAGTCTTGGTAAGATATAGGTTCCACCACTGTCAGGAATTAACCCGATTTGAGAAAATGACTGAATGAAAGCTGCTTCTTCGCTGGCTATTACAATATCACAGGCAAGTGCAATGTTAGCCCCGGCACCTGCGGCTGTGCCATTCACCGCACAAACGACCGGCTTCTCCAATTTTCGGATTCCTTTAATAATAGGAATATAGGTGTGATGGACAATTTCACTGAGATCCCTTTCCGGGTCATCCGATACTTCTGTTGCCTCAGCTAAATCCTGTCCGGCGCAAAAAGCGCGTCCTTCTCCGGTTAAAAGAACGCACCGGACGTCTTCATCAGATTCGGCTCGGTGCAGAGCTTCCTTAAGCTGATTCGCCATTTCGAAGATAAAGCTGTTTAGCTTATCCGGCCGGTTTAAGATTATAGTGAATACGCCGTTGGTAAAGTCAGTAGTAATCACAGATCTAAAGGATTTGGGGGTTTAACAGATTTAGTTATTGGAACCCGATCAGTATAGGTTAAGACAAAAAAATATTCTTTTGAAAACTTGTGATTCAAAAATCAGGTAAATCCGTGAATCCTACAAATCTGTAATCAGATACACTTGAAATGCTCGAAGGGCTGATCGCAGTTATTACAGAAGTACTGTGATTTGCATGCGGTAGATCCGAATTGGCTTACTAACTCGGTCTCAAAGGAATCACAAAAAGGACAAGGGACAACCTTAGTGCTGGATAAACTTTTCAGGAAATCTTCTTCATCTTCTGATTTCCCGGGAGGAGCGATACCATAATCTTTGAGCTTGGATTTTGCCTCTTTCGTCATCCAGTCGGTAGTCCATGTCTCGGCGAAATCGAGCTTAACGGAGTAATTTTCAACCCCTCGTTCTTCCATTTTCTCATTCACCAACTTCTCAATGGCATTCATAGCCGGGCAGCCGGAATAAGTAGGAGTGATTTTAACCAACACATTGTCATCTTCAACCTCAACTTTCCGGGCAATTCCCATCTCTACGATATTCAATACCGGGATCTCAGGGTCAGTAACCTCTTTGAGGTACTCCCAAATTTGCTCCTCAGTATGTAGCTGGATTGTTGCCATGTGATTAGTAGTTAGATGAAAGACATAAGACGTTAGATTTTTGCGTAGCTGGTCTTACATCTTACTTCTTTCATCTATAATCAATTATTATTTCCACTCCGCATCAGGATGCGAGCGACGCAAGAACTGCATCTGTGCCAGCATATGTCCCAAATGTTCGGTGTGAATTCCCTTCCGGCTTCCGCTCATCATAAACTGATCCCAATCCGGAACGGTTAGTGTAGCTTCTGTGAGCGTATCTTCAATCAGCTTCTTCCATTCCTCTTTAAATTCAGATGAGTCAACGCCAAGTCCTTCTTTTATCAGTAACTCGTCCACCTCATCCATATAGAACAACTCACCGAGATACATCCAGAGTTCATCAAATGATTCCTGAATGCGATTGTGGCTTTCTTCGGTACCGTCGCCCAGGCGTAGTACCCATTCGCGGCTGTGCCGCAGGTGATACTTGATTTCTTTGAGGTGCTTGCTGATCATTCCGGCAAACTGTTCATCTTCAGCTTCTTTCAGTCGCTCATATTGGAAATAACTGAAAGCGCTGAACAAAAACTGACGGGCTATGGTAAAGCCGAAATCCCCTTTTGGTAATTCACAAAGCTGAAGGTTGGTGAAGTCCCGGTCATCCCGAAAATAAGCAAAATGATCCTCATCGTGTCCTTCATCTTCAACTTCAGCTGCATATTCGTACAAGGCGGTTGCATGCCCGATTAAATCCAGCGAGATGTTAGCAAGAGCTAAATCTTCTTCAAGCTCAGGTCCGTGCCCGCACCATTCGGCGTTGCGTTGACCGAGTATCAAACGGTCGTCAGCCAACCTGAGCAGGTAGGTTAAAAATGCTTCCTGTTTAGTCAATTCTTTTGTAGCTGTACTCATGATCTTTTCTTTACGGCTCGTGGTACACTATAAAACTGTGGATGCCGGTACGGCTTATCATTGGCGGGATCAAAAAACGGCCCCATATCTTCCGGGGTAGAAGCGGTTATGTATTTTGATTCCACCACCCAGATACTCACACCTTCATTTCTGCGTGCGTAGGTATCCCGAGCATTTTGCAAAGCCATTTCTTTATCAGAAGCGTGCAAGCTTCCGGCATGCTCATGGGGTTTACCTGATTTGGGTTGCGTGAAAACCTCCCACAGAGGCCAATTGTCTTTATTGTTTTCTTCTGACATTTATAATCTGTTTTCGAATTTTGGAAAGGATTGAGGACTCAGAGTATTCCTGGTTCTGAATTCTAAGTCCTGAGTTCTAATTACGATGCCTTTTCCTGGCTCAATTTCTTCTTGCGGGCGTATTCTGTAGCAGCTTCGCGCACCCATTTGCCATCTTCATGAGCTTTACGCCGGGCTTTCATTCGATCCCGGTTCATGATGCCGTTGCCTTTAACCACGTTCCAGAATTCATCCCATGGAATATCACCAAAGTCCCAGTGCCCGGTTTCTTCATTGTATTCCAAATCCGGATCAGGAAGGGTAACACCAATGGCTTCAGCTTCCATCACCATGCGGTCCACAAAATGTTGACGCAGCTCATCATTGGTTTTAAGCTTCACCTGCCATTTAATGAGTTCAGCGCTGTTGGGAGAATCAGAATCGTGCGGGCCGAACATCATCAGGCTTGGCCACCACCAGCGATTAACAGAATCCTGAGCCATTTTCTGTTGCTCCGGGGTTCCATCCGCCATCTTGGCAAGCATCTCGTATCCCTGCTTTTTGTGAAAGCTTTCTTCCTTACAGATGCGAACATTCGCGCGGGAATAAGGGCCATAAGAAGAACGGGCAAGCATGGTTTGATTTACGATCGCTGCTCCGTCTACCAACCAGCCAATGGCACAGATATCAGCATAGGTCATGGTCGGGTAGTTGAAGATGCTGGAATATTTAGCGCTGCCATATAAATACTGATCAACCAGCTCACTTCGATCGATACCCAGTGTTTCCGTGGCGCTATATAGATAGAGACCGTGGCCGGCTTCATCCTGAACTTTGGCTAAAAGCACCAATTTCCGTTTTAAGGAAGGGGCACGTTCAATCCAGTTGCCTTCCGGAAGCATTCCAACAATTTCAGAGTGAGCATGCTGGCTCATCATTCTGATCAATTGCTGACGATACCGCTCCGGCATCCAGTCTTTGGGTTCAATTTTTTCACCCGCATCAATGCGGTCCTGAAATTCGTCTAACTTTTCTTGATTTTCCATAAGTATGAATATACAGTTTTTTGGAAGCGCTTTTCACTCTACACAACGGGAATTTAAAAAGAGTAGTTCGGGAATAGAAATAAAAAGAGAAGATGAATAGTATTGTGGATTCCATCTATAAGAAAACACCATTTCGTCCTCGTTCCGCCGCTCTGCTGCGGAATGCCCTATTGAGGCTCAGCCTCACCCATGAGAAGCATCCTCCAAAATAATTTGTAAGGAGTGTTCTCCAAATGGCTCTTACTAATTAAAAGCAAAAAAATTATGGGACGAAGTCGCTACAAATTTTTCGAACATCACTATCCGTACTTCATTACAAGCTCTATCGTTGAAGGAATACCGCTATTTATTCATCCGGGCATTTCGAAGATCGTTTTGGATGCATTATGCTATCTGCAAAATGAGAATAAAGTCACATTATATGGATACGTTATCATGCCCAATCATCTGCATCTCATTGCAGAACATAAAGCGTTATCTGAAAAACTTCGGGCATTCAAATCGTTTACGGGAAGAACCATAATTGATTATTTATTGGAGAAGAACAGCAAAAACATCTTGAGACAACTCTCCTCAAAGAAGCTCAAAAATCATCGGGATAGTAAACATCAGGTTTGGCAGGAAGGGCTTCACCCCAAACAAATATTTTCTGCCAAGATGATGAAGCAAAAAATGGAATACATAAATTATAATCCTGTGAAAGCCGGTTTTGTTGAAAATCCGGTTCATTGGTGACTTTCATCAGCAATCAATTATGAGGGAGGAAACGGGCTTATTACTGTTACTCAATTCTCAGGTTGATTTATGCTAATATTTAAAACATTCACTAATGTTTGCTGAAATCGTCCTGCTTTGATAGTATGAGGCAGAGCCTCAATAAAGCATTCCGCAGCAGAGCAGCGGAACGAGCTTAATCTTCCTATGTAAGAGAGCGTTTTGAATAAGTTTTATCCTCGTCACGGTGCTCTGCTTTGCCCTCGTTGCGAAGGTCCATCTTCGCAACACTGTGCGGGAAGCTCCGGCTTCCGATGGCTCTACTGAGCCTGTCGCCGCGGCTGCCACATTTCTGGAAGCCGGAGCTTCCTGGATGGGGTTACGCAGCTTGAGCTACGAAACCAGAATATCGGGCTTAAATGACAATGCGACCGGATTCACTCCTACACATCATTCAAAGCTTCATTCAGAGCCTGTAAACTCTTCTTGGCATCCCCAAAAAACATCTGGTTCTTTTCGTCATAGAACAGAGGGTTGTCGATGCCGGCATAACCGGGGCTTAAACTGCGCTTGAATACAACGGTTCGTTTGGCTTCGTCCACATTTAAGATCGGCATGCCGTAAATAGGACTGCCGGGTTCGGTTTTGGCTACCGGATTTACCACATCATTGGCGCCAATCACCAACACCACATCGGTTGTTTTAAATTCCGGGTTAATTTGATCCATATCCATCAGCTGATCATAGGGGACATCCGCTTCGGCTAACAGTACATTCATGTGCCCGGGCATACGACCGGCTACGGGGTGGATGCCGTATTTAACCTGTACACCCCGGTCCTCCAGTTTGCCGGCTACTTCTTTAATAACATGCTGAGCCTGGGCTACGGCTAATCCATATCCAGGTACAATGACAACTTTAGAGGCATAGGCAACCTGAATGGCTAAATCATCAGCGGTAGTCTCGCGAACGGTTTTATCGCCTTCTTCTCCACTTGATCCGCTACCGGAATCGCCGCCAAAAGCGCCGAAAATTACGTTAGCCAATGAGCGGTTCATGGCTTTACACATAATTTGGGTGAGAATGAGTCCGGCTGCACCCACCAATGCCCCGGCAATGATGAGGAGGTTATTCCCAATCACAAAACCGGCCATCGATGCTGCTATTCCTGAATAGGAGTTGAGCAGGGAAATCACAACCGGCATATCAGCACCGCCAATGGGGATGACGGAGGTGATTCCGATCAATAAAGAAAGCCCGAGTATAATCCAGAAAATAGTTTGGTTGGTGGGATCGAAAGTAAAGACGCCAATCAGGGCTACCACTCCGATCATAGACCCGATATTGATTACATTAAGCCCTGGAAAAGTGATGGCGTTTCCGGAAATAAACCCTTTCAGTTTTCCAAAGGCGATAAAGCTTCCGGTAAAGGTTAAAGCCCCGATAAAGATTCCTAATCCGGTTGTAACTAAACTATCCGGCGTCATTGTTGTGGGATCGGTCAGACGGGAAAATTCTCCCCAGGCAACTAAAGCAGAGGCTCCACCACCAAATCCGTTGAACACGGCAACAAGTTCCGGCATGGCCGTCATGGCTACTTTTTTGGCAAGTACAGCTCCGATCAATCCACCCAGAACAACGCCGCCCACAATCCACTCAAAAGAAATAATTTGCTGGTCAAATAGGGTGACGATAATTCCAATCAACATCCCAATGGCGGCATACTGATTTCCCTTTCTGGCAGTGGCAGGGGAGTTCAACAACTTCAACCCGCGAATAAAAAAGAAGGTCGCAATCAGGTAGGTGATCTGGATTATATCAGGAACAAAGGGCAGGTAGCTTTCCGGTAAAAACTGACTCATTGGTCGTCCTCCTTTTTCTTGAACATCTCCAGCATACGGTCGGTAACCATGAATCCGCCTACCACATTTATAGTGGCAAAAACGATGGCTACGAATCCAATGATTTGACTCATCTGAGAATCCACTCCCGAATGTCCGGCAACAATAAGCGCCCCGACAATGGTAATTCCCGAAATAGCATTGGCCCCCGACATGAGTGGCGTGTGCAGGGTAGGAGGAACCTTAGAGATGAGTTCAAACCCAATGAAACAGGCCAGAACAAAAATGAATAATGAAAAAATTAAAGCGGACATAGCTGTAGGAGTTTTGAACTTCGAAGTTTGGTGTTCCTTGTTCGATGTTTATTTCAACATTGGACTGAT
Organism: Gracilimonas sp. BCB1; assembly: GCF_040117685.2. NCBI lineage: Bacteria > Pseudomonadati > Balneolota > Balneolia > Balneolales > Balneolaceae > Gracilimonas > Gracilimonas sp. BCB1. The sequence continues at coordinate 124,688 of NZ_JBEDYP020000008.1, forward strand.
TGTTTTGCCCTGATGGGTGATGGTGGTTTTTAGCAGAATTTCATCTTCGAAATCAAAGTTTGCTTCGCCTTCTTTAATAAGCAGATTCAGCAAAGCATACATATTCTTTGAATAAAGTTTGCTGGCATGATGGGAAAGTTTACTTGGCAGGTTCACCGGTCCAACGATTTTAACATCATGTTTGATGATGGTTTTACCCGCTTCAGTCAGCTCACAGTTCCCGCCGTTCTCAGCTGCCAAATCTACAATCACCGAGCCCGGTTCCATATCTTTGACCATCTGTTCAGTTATAAGAAGTGGTGCGGGCCTGCCCGGAATCAAGGCGGTAGTAATAATTATATCCGATTTTTTTGCATGCCTGTGAATGGCTTCCCTTTGCAGATCTTGCTTACTTTTATCGAGCTCTTTGGCATAGCCACCTTCGGTCTGGGTGTCTTCCTCTCCAAGTTCAACTTCAACAAATTTTGCTCCCAGGCTTTCTACCTGTTCTTTTACTTCAGGACGGATGTCAAAAGCCTCTACTACAGATCCCAGGCGTTTACAAGTTGCAATGGCCTGTAGTCCGGCAACTCCGGCTCCCAGAACCAGAGCTTTTGAAGGGGGGATGGTTCCGGCGGCGGTCATCATCATGGGTAAATATTTGTCCAACTCATTAGCTGCAATAAGTGCTGACTTATAACCGGCAATGGAGCTCATGGAAGACAGTGCATCCATATTCTGTGCTCGTGATATCCGGGGGATGGCGTCCATGCCGAGGGATGAAATTTCAAGTTCTTTAAGAGTTTCAACCAGCTCAGGATGTTGAAGTGCCCAAAGAAAGCAGATGAGAATTGCCCCCTTCTTGAGTTTCCTCAGTTCTTCTTCGGAGGGAGTTTGGATGGTGAGAAGAACATCAGCCTGCGAGAGGATTTCGTCACGACCGGAGACTACCCTGGCTCCGGAACCTGAGTATTGTTGATCCAAAAAGTTGGATGAGAGTCCGGCATCTTTTTCAACCCAAACATCCAGCCCCTGATTAATCAGTTGGTCAGTGATTTCTGGCGTAAGAGCAACCCTTCGTTCATGCTCTGCCGTTTCTTTTAAAACTCCAACAATCACGTTTTTTCCTCCGTTAAAACATTTTGACTAACATAATGAAATCAATGAATATCACAAATACAGTTGGCGATCCTTTTTCAGGGAATTTCGGGTCATCAAAACTTATGGGCAGAACAAATGGGCATCGTAAGAAAACGGCCGGGAAACGCATCAGTGTTACCGATTCGTAAATGAGTCAATTTATCTTTTAAGGATAAGCTTGATCTATGAATTTGATAGAGAATTAGACAGATTATTTTGTTCTCAAAACCTTATAATTGGAATCGAATTAAACAAAGAGTTCTGATATGGAAGATATTGCCGGAAAAACATTTGATGTAGTAATTGTAGGGAGCGGACCTGCAGGTTTAACTGCTGCGTTGTATGCAGCGCGAGCTGATTTAAATCCTTTGGTTTTTGAAGGACCAGAGCCCGGAGGCCAACTTATGACGACCACTGATGTAGAAAATTTCCCCGGATACCCGGAAGGGGTAATGGGGCCAAAAATGATGCAGGACTTCCGCGAGCAGGCAACCCGCTTTGGTGCTGATTGCCGCTACGGTTTTGTATCAGATATCGATTTCAGCAAGCGTCCTTATAAAATTACCGTTGATGAAAAAACGGAGCTTTATGCCAACGCAATCATTGCTTCAACCGGTGCTTCAGCTAAGTGGCTGCACCTTGAAAGTGAGCAGAAGCTGAGAGGAAAAGGGGTTTCTGCTTGTGCTACCTGCGACGGAGCTTTCTTTCGGGATCAGCACGTAGTGGTTGTTGGTGGAGGAGACACGGCCATGGAGGAAGCCACATTCCTAACTAAATTCGCCAGCAAAGTTACGGTTGTCCACCGCCGGGATGAATTACGTGCTTCCAAAGCCATGCAGACCCGCGCATTCAACAACGATAAGATTGAGTTTATGTGGGACAGCGAACTGATAGAAGTACTTGGCGAAAAAGTTGTAGATGGTGTGAAAACCAAAAACAGTAACACCGGAGAAGTAACAGAATTGGATGATGTAACCGGGGTTTTTGTAGCGATTGGCCACAAGCCTAATACTGACTTGTTCAAGGGCGTAGTTGAAATGGATGATGTGGGCTATATCAAAACAAAAGGTCAGTCAACTGAAACCGACCTGCCCGGCTTATTTGCATGTGGTGATGCTATGGATGCTGTGTACCGACAGGCTGTAACGGCAGCAGGTACCGGCTGTAAGGCTGCATTAGATGCTGAGCGTTATTTGGGTGAGCTTGAAAGCGAAGAAGCCATCGCCGAATCTCATTGGAAGTAAGTGATTTGGTGATGAAGTGATTTGATGAGGAGTTCATGAACATCACCTAATCACTTTATCACCGTGTCACCACATCATCACTTCTTTTTCTTCCCTACCGTTTTTTCTTCTTTCTCCTCTTCTTCTGAATCCGACTCTTTCTTCTTAGACTTCGACTTTCCTTTCGGCTCTTCTTCTTCCTGTTCGTCTTCATCTTTGATGTCAATGAACTCAGCATCCACTGAATACTCGTCATCATCGGTAACTTCCCGTTCTACAATAATCTGGTAGTCGTTGATGAACATGGCAAACATCCCAATAGCTGAAATGACGGGGGCCATTGCTCCAATCAGTGCGGCGCCACTTACTCCGAAAGCCAGCTGGGTCTGAAATTTTATTTCGCCTTCTTTGTCTTTAATAATCAGCTTTCGTGCACTTCCTTCCTTAATCAAACTTCGGATCTGCTTGATCACCTCATTTACGCCGCCCTGTATTTCCTGATAAATGGTTTTTGCCTTCTCTTTAGCTTCTTCTTTTTTCATGATATGTATGATTTATGAAATTTTTTTGTAAGGAATTGGATTCTCACCGCTCTAACTACGTAAAGACAATAAAAAAGATTCAGGTACAAAACATGCTTTCAAGAGTTTACTGTGCATCCACAGTCGGGGTGGATGCAAAAATCATAGATGTTGAAACCCATCATACCAACGGAATGGTCAAGTTCTTTTTGGTCGGCTTACCCGACCGAGCCGTCAAAGAATCGCGCGACAGGGTTGAGGCTGCCATCAGAAACACCGGTTCTTATTATCCGCTGGGTAGAATTACCGCCAACCTGGCTCCGGCCGATTTACCCAAAGAAGGGAATGGGTTTGACCTGCCCCTGGCCATAGGGATTTTGAACATGTCAGGGCAAATCCATACCGATAAACTGGACGATACGGTAATGCTTGGAGAGCTGGCTCTGGATGGTAAAATCCGCCCGGTAAAAGGAGTGCTTCCTGTTGCTGTAGAAGCAGCAAAAAAAGGATTTAAATACTTGGTGGTACCCAAAGAAAACGGCGGCGAGGCAGCGGTGGTTGAAGGCATTGGAGTTTTCCCGTTCGAGCACTTAAACCAAGTGAAGGATTGGCTTGAAAACCGTGGGAACATTGATCCGCTGAAAAGCAATGTGCAAGAGTATTTTCACCAGAATGGAAAACATAACCCGCTGGACTTCAGTGATGTTCGGGGGCAGGAAAATGTAAAACGAGCTCTGGAAATTGCCGCTGCCGGCGGGCATAATGTAATTATGGTGGGTCCACCGGGGTCAGGGAAAACGATGATGGCCCGCCGAATACCTACTATTCTGCCACCGCTCACTTTAGAGGAAGCGCTCGAAACAACAAAAATTCATTCGGTTTCTGGGATTTTAGAGTCAGGCAAGGCGCTGATTACCAAACGTCAGTTTCGTTCTCCCCATCACACGGTATCGGATGTGGCTTTGGTGGGTGGAGGCAGCATCCCTATGCCCGGCGAAATATCGATGGCGCATAACGGGGTGCTTTTTTTAGATGAACTGCCTGAGTTTAAAAGAAGTGCACTGGAAGTTATGAGGCAACCGCTGGAAGATGGCAGCGTATCAATTTCCCGTGCACGGATGAGCGTTACCTACCCAAGCCGGGTGATGCTAGTGGCATCGATGAATCCTTCTCCATCCGGTGACTGGTACGATCCCCAGGAAATGAACGGAACCAGCTCAATGCAAATGCAAAGGTACCTCAGCAAAATCAGCGGTCCTTTGTTAGATAGGATTGATCTGCACATTGAAGTACACAAAGTGAGTTATGAAGAGCTTTCAGGGAAGGCGAAGGGGGAGTCCTCAAAAGATATTCGGGAGCGGGTTGTTGAAGCACGTAAGGTTCAATCCAATCGTTTTATGGGGATGAAAGGGGTGTATTGTAATGCCCAAATGAGTACGCGCACCGTTCGCAAAGTCTGCAAACTGGATGATGCCGGCTCTTCCATCCTCAAAAAAGCGATTACTTCTCTGGGGCTTTCTGCCCGGGCCTATGACCGAATCCTAAAGGTGTCGAGAACGGTCGCTGACCTCGATCATTCCGAAGCAATCAAATCAAACCACGTGGCTGAAGCCATCCAATATCGAAGCCTGGACCGGGAAGGGTGGCTTGGGTAAAAATATCGGATGTTAAAGATTTAACATTAATTCAATTGATAGTCTTGCAGGCCTGAAGGCCTTTTGCTTGTGAATTACTGAGATGGTTTAAAAATGTAGGTAAATATTTGAAATGCTTACGATGTATATGAATAAACAAAGTTTTAATGGCTGGAAAGCAGAGAGAAAATAATGCCACAATCTTATTCGAATAATTGGATTCATTGTGTGTGGAGGACAAAGAATAGTCGTAAAATTCTATTGAAATCATTTAGGTATGAGCTCTTTATTCATATCAAGGGGTATGCAGATAGACATGATATTACACTAGATGTTATTAATGGAGTTTTGGATCACGTTCATGCTCTTATTCGGCTTAAAACAACACAATCAGTTGCTGACATAGTTGGAGCTTTAAAAGGAGAGTCTTCATTCTGGGTAAATAAAAATGTGATTTTGGATGAACGTTTTGAATGGCAAGCCGGATATGGTGTTATTTCAGTTTCACCCCATGAAATAGATAGAATTAGGAGTTATATCTATGGTCAAGAATTACATCACATGAATAAAACACTTAAAGAAGAGGTAGTTGAGTTTACAAAGAACATACACAAGCAAAGGCCTTCAGGCCTGCAATAGTTATTTAGGGGTGGTGTTCCTTGTTCGATGTTCACATGATTATGCGGTGTTTGGGGAGAATGATTTAATTAAAATTGGAGTTGATGAAACTAAATCCGTCATCAGCGGTAAATATTTAGACAGGAGACGGTTATGAGAAACAGAACGGCATATTGGAGAGGCGGACTGGTATTTAGCTTACCGGTACTTATTATTCTGATTTATTTACTGGTGGTTCTATAAATTGGTTGATTCAGGCCCTGAAATTGGATAAGCTTTCCTTCCTTTATTTCTGAAACCAAGATCACACCGATATTTTGTCCACTTTTGTTGATGTAGCTTTACCGGCAGCTGTCAGAAAGCAGTTCACTTACCATGTGCCAAAAGAACTTATGGCTTCCGTTCAGCCGGGACAGCGTGTGTGGATTCCATTCAGAAATTATTATGCAATTGGCGTGATTATCGGTGTACACAACAAAACCCCTTCTTTCAAGACAAAACCTATTCGAAAAATACTGGACGAAGAACCGATTCTGTCGGCCGAACTTCTGAAGCTCACCCATTGGATTTCCCGGTTTTATTATAGCAGCTGGGGAGAAACCATTCAGGCTGCTCTGCCGGCAGGTTTAAACTTCGTTTCCCGCAAATATCTGAAAGTATCCGAATCGGTTGATGATACAGGATTGAGTGAAGACCAAAAGGAAATCGTTGAAGACCTCCGGCAATCAGATACAACGCTAAATGAGGCCAAAAAACGATATAAGGGGACTGGGTTAAATAAGGTGTTTTCGAAACTGCTAAAAAAGAAGGTAATCGAGATTTGGGAAGAGCCGGACCTGAAGGTGACAGTGGCTACTGAACGAGAATGGATATGGGCTGAAGAGAGAAGCAAAGAAGCAGTACAGAAATTTTTAGAAAGCGAGGATGCTAATAATGATTTGAAATGGGTAGAAGCACTTGCTCATATCGCTGAAAGAATTCCCTTACGACAATCTGAGATTTCAGACGACTCAGTTCTGACTGCATACACCCTTAAAAAGCTGCGCGATGAAGACTGGATCACCTATCGGGATGTAGAGAAAAACACTGAAATCGATCATCTTTCTCATGAACCTGAATCCATAAAAACACTAAATGAGGACCAGGAAAAGGCTTTCAAAAAAATTGGTGAATCTCTGACAAAAGAACAATTTGCCAGTTATTTACTCTTTGGAATTACCGGCAGTGGAAAGACCGAAGTATATATCCACGCTCTGAAACAGGTGGTAGAAAATGGAAAGGGAGGCATTGTTCTGGTTCCTGAGATCGCACTCACTCCACAAACAGTGTCCCGGTTTTATCGCATTTTTGGTGACCAGATTGCTGTTTTACACAGCCGAATGACAAACCGGGAACGGCTACATGCGTGGAAAGATCTGAATTCCGGAAAAAAAAGTATTGCCATCGGGCCACGATCAGCGGTATTTGCTCCGGTACAAAACCTGGGGCTTATCATTCTGGATGAAGAGCACGATAGCTCGTACAAGCAAATGGATCCGGCACCAAGATATCATGCACGGGAAACGGCTATTGTGAGAGCCCGGGAAAATGACGCTGTGGTCATAATGGGATCGGCTACACCGAGTATGCAGGCGTTGAATATGGCCGCCAAAAGAAAGTGCGAAATGCTGGAGCTAACAAAACGCCATGCTGAAGCTAAGCTGCCGGAAGTAGACGTGCTGGATCTAAAACAGTACAGAGGAGCGATGCGGGGCGAGCTTGCGGTTCCACTTTTTATGGCCATGGAAGAAGCCCTGAAAAAGGGGGAACAAATCATCTTGCTGTATAACCGGCGCGGCTATGCCAGTTACTTGCAGTGCGAGGATTGCGGACATATTCCCCAAAGTCCCGAATGTTCGGTAAGCCTGACATATCACAAGCGTAAGAACCTGTTGATGTGCCATTATTCCGGCTATTCTCGACGAGCTGACACCCATTGTGAGCACTGTGGATCTGCGGGCCTTAAAGTTCAAGGTTCCGGAACGCAGAATATCGAAGAACAATTGGGGGATTTGTTCCCTGATGCAAAGGTGATCCGGTTTGATAGGGACTCCACTTCCCGAAAAGGCGCTCATGAAAAAATTCTGAATACATTCGGGGAAGGTAAAGCAGATATTCTAATTGGCACTCAATTGGTAGCAAAGGGGCTGGATTTTCCAAATGTAACGGTAGTAGGTGTGATTGATACGGATACCGAATTGGCCTTTCCCTCATTTCAGGCAACGGAAAGAATGTACCAGCTTTTGAGCCAGGTTTCGGGTAGGTCGGGGCGAGGAGAAAAAGCCGGAACCGTATTTCTGCAAAGCCGGCAGCCTGAAAATCCGGCTATTCAGTTTGCCAAAAAGCATGATCACCGCGGGTTCGCCCGGCAGGAAATGGAATTCAGAAAACCTCTTAACTATCCTCCATATTCCCGACTTATACGCTTTGAGCTGAAATCAGCCAAAGAGCAAGAGGTTAGCCAGGCAGCACATCAGCTTACTTCATCCATAGGTCGTGTTGTCCCTGAATTAGCGGTTTTAGGTCCATCGCCCGGAGCTATTCCCTGGATGAATAAGAAGTACATTTGGGAAGTAACGCTTAAAATAGACCCGGAAAAAGGCGCGGGATTTATCGAGGCAGTAGCAGATAAAATTATGGGTGTGTATGAGGCTGAAACCAGAGGCCGGTTTTCGTCGGTGAGGGTTAATGTGAATGTGGATGCTATTCAGTAAAAAAGCTGCCCCAAAAAACTTGCAAAAGGGTACGCAAAGTCGGTATTTAGGGGTGAATCAAATTCAACCCATCTAACAGAACTGACTATGGGAGAAGAGCGCGTAAAGCTTGCAGATGACAACGAACAGGTGCAAAAGTTCATGAAGCATGTGTTCCGCGATATGCGGGCATTAAAAACCATGCTTGAAAACGACTGGTTTGAAACCGATACCATCAGAATCGGAGCCGAACAGGAATTGTGCATGGTTGACTCTCACGGTAAAGTGTTTTCAAAGTCGATGGAGGTTTTGGATGCACTGGGCGAAGGAAACTATACCACTGAATTTGCACGGTTCAATCTCGAAATAAACATGGATCCGCTGGAATTCACCGGCAATAGCCTCTCCCAGATGGAGCATGACCTTCATAAAGATGTGGAGCGTGTTCGTGGTGTAGTTCGAGAGATGGGGGGCGATATTTTGCTTACGGGTATTTTGCCAACCATCCGAAAGATGGATGTTGATATCAAAAATTTGACCCCGCTCCAACGGTACGAGGCCCTTTGTGAAGCGATTAATAGACTAAGGGGTAAAGAATTTGAGCTTCGAATTCAGGGGATGGATGAATTGTTGATGAAATTTGATTCCCCCCTGCTGGAAGCTTGCAACACCGGTTTTCAGGTGCATTTACAGGTTAAGCCCGATGAATTTGTTAACCGATATAACATAGCCCAGGCGGTTACGGCTCCAGTTTTAGCTTGTGCGGTTAATTCACCGGTGTTATTTGGTAAGCGCCTTTGGGCTGAAACACGGGTGGCTCTGTTCCATCAGTCCATAGATACCCGACAAGTGGGAGAACATCTGCGCGATTCTAGCCCAAGGGTAACGTTTGGTAACGAGTGGCTACAGGATAGCATCCTTGATATCTATAAAGAGGATATTTCCAGGTATCGGGTTATGCTAAGCGCTGAAGTTGAGGAGGAAGTAGAGAAATTAATGGAAGAAGGCATAGCTCCGGACCTCATGGCATTGAGGGTTCACAATTCCTCTGTGTACAGATGGAACAGGCCGTGTTATGGAGTAGGTAATGGAAAGCCTCATCTTCGGATCGAGAACAGGATTTTTCCTTCCGGGCCAACGGTGGTGGATGAGGTGTCGAATGCGGCATTTTGGCTTGGTTTGCTGAATGGGTTTGAAGACGAGTACAATGACATTACTCAGGAGCTGGATTTTGACAATGCCCGGATGAATTTTTTCGCTGCATCCAAGATGGGGCTCGATACTAAGTTTATGTGGACGGGAGACCGAAAAGTACCTGCGGTTGAGTTGATTAAGGAGGAACTGCTGCCGATTGCCCGAAACGGGTTAAAGAAAGCTGATATTAATTCTTCTGATATCGATACGTATCTTGGTGTGATTGAGGAGAGAGTGAATTCGGCCCAAACCGGGTCTTATTGGGTTGTAAAATCCTATGGAAATTTAGTTAAGGAAAGTAACAGAGATCAGGCGCTTACAGCGATCACTTCAGCAATGATGAAAAATCAGAATAAAGGAGAACCTGTTCATAAATGGGGCTTGGCAAAGTTGGAGGATCTGGAAAACTGGAAGCCTTCTTCGCTGATGGTAGAGGAGTTTATGACTACCGACCTGTTTACTGTTCACAAAGATGATATTCTCGAATTTGTTGCGAACCTGTTAGACTGGCGTAAAATCAGGTACTTGCCGGTCGAGGATGATCAAAAGCATTTAATAGGCTTAATCACCATGAGGCAGTTATTGCGGGAATACTCCAAAGCCGAGGGAGAAGGAGAAGATACAGGGACAAAAACCGTGAGCGACATTATGCTTCAGAATCCTATTACCATTCATCCGGAAGCATCTATTATGGAAGCTATGAGGATACTCAGAGAACAAAAGATAGGCTGCCTTCCGGTTGTCAAAAACAGTCGCCTGATTGGAATCATATCAGAAGGAAACTTCATGAAAATTACGATTCGCCTTCTGAAAACACTTGAGAATAAAAAATAATTATCAGCTACGAAGTATTGACCGTAAACTTAATGCACACTGAACAGGAAACAGAACAAAAACCAAAAAATGATATTGAGAGGATAATATGGAGTCATAAATCGGAGGTAGGGCCAATATTTGTGATTTTTGCCGGTGTGCATGGTAATGAGACGGCCGGATTAGAAGCTTGTGAGCATATCGCTGCTGCTCTGGAAGCCCGAAAAGATGAGATACAGGGTTCCGTATATATGATAAGAGGCAATAAAAAAGCCATTCAGGAAGAAGTTAGGTACATAGATTTTGATTTGAATAGGATCTGGAATAACCTTGATTCCGGCGCGAATGAACTCAGTGAATCGGCTGAGTGGGAAGAGGCACATGAGCTAAAGGAATTGATAAACCATATCATCGGCAGATATAGTGATGATATGAAGGAGATTTACTTTATTGACTTGCACACCACGTCTGCCAAAAGTTGTGCTTTTATACCGTTCAATGATACACTTGAGAATCGAAGAATAGCTTTGCGGTTTCCGGTTCCACAGATTCTTGGTATTGAAGAATCCATACATGGCACATTGCTCAGTTATATCAACGACTTGGGATATCCGGCGATTGGTTTTGAAGCGGGCAGCCATACTGACCCTCTGTCTGTAGAACGTACAGAGGCTTTTTTATGGATATATCTTGATTTCGTAAGTATCGTTAACCTTGAGATTAAGAAACTCCGGCAACTAGAAGAGAAACTTAGGCCCGAAGCAAAGATCCCCATTAAATATTATGAGATAAACCACCATTACCTTGTCGAAGATCCTGAGTTATTCAGAATGAAGAAAGGGTATGTAAACTTTGACAGTGTCAGAAAGGGGGGTTTTTTAGCTTATGACAAGAATCAAAGAATAGAAGCCCCTGTTTCCGGATTTATTTTTATGCCCTTGTACCAGAAGAAAGGGAATGATGGGTTTTTTATACTCAAAGGCCGGTCTCCTTTTTGGCTTGAAATGTCATCTATTTTCAGAGATAGCTTTATAAACAACTATCTGCACTACCTGCCCGGAGTTGAAGAATTAGAGCCCGGTACATACACCGTGAATCTCACAATTGCCCGTTTCTTTGTTAAGGAAGTTTTTCACCTACTGGGGTACAGAGTTATCAGAAAGGATGAGAATAAGCTTATTTGCTACAAACGGGTGTAATCATTCCCGGGACAGTTTTTGTTAGCTGTTCATTTGGCTGTATATTTAAATCTTTGTCAGCCGGTAGTACGAAAAGCCGGTAATATTGAATTTTATGACCATTTTTGATGAGAAACGATTATGAATTTATTGATGGCACCCGGCTTTCATCGGTGATTGAAGCACTGATTTTTGCCAGCGAGGAGCCTATTCCCGGTTCAAAAATCCGGGAGATTATTGTCGAGAATGAAGAGCAGATTGAAATTACCGAAGTGACGGTCTCTGATTTTGTAGACAAGCTGAACGAACGCTATGATGAAAATGGACTGAGCTTTCGCATTCAGGCGTTGGGCGGGGGTTATACGTTCGTGACGGAGAAAAAATATCATTACTGGCTGAGCATCTTTCAGCATGAAAATGCTTACCGGAAGCTGTCGCAATCGGCTATTGAGTCACTTGCCATTGTGGCTTATCGCCAGCCTATTACCAAGCCTGAGGTAGATCAAATTCGTGGTGTAGACTCCGGGTATATTTTGCGCCAGCTAATGGAGAAAGCGTTGATTGAAGTTTCGGGACGGGCGGATAGTCCCGGAAAGCCACTCTTATACCGAACTACAAAACACTTCCTGCGTCATTTTGGAATTAACTCGGTGGATGAATTGCCGAAACCACGCGAGATCGATGAAATTCTGAAGGATGATGACATGGCTGAGCATCGTCAGTTATTGATGGAGCGCCAGCTTATGATGGAGGAAATGAACGATGACGATGAAGAAGTAACTAAAGAAGATGTTGCGGAAGAGTTACTAACTGAATACCAGGAAAAGAAGGCAGCCAGAGAATCTGAAGAAATTGAAGAGGCTGGCGAAGAACAGACGCAGCCCGAAAATGAAAATGAAGAAAGTGAAACCAACGAGGAAGAATGAGTAACCATAAAGATGGAAATAAATCAAGAAAGAGAAGGCCCAAAAATAAGGCGGATTCTAAAAAAGCAGCTACCGCAGATCAGAATTATTCCAAAGACGAAGAAATCCGCTTAAATAAATTTATTGCCCATGCCGGGTTTTGCTCCCGCCGTGATGCGGACGAGTATATTTCTGCCGGTAAGGTTCAGGTTAATGGGCAGGTTACTACAGAATTAGGAACAAAAGTTCGACGGAAAGACTCTGTGGTGGTTGATGGTCAAAACCTGAGTTTGGAACCGTTTGTATATCTGTTGCTGCACAAATCCAAAGATGTAATTACCACCACCGATGATGACCGCGACCGAACTACGGTGATGGACCAAATTGAGGACGCCACCGGTTATCGGGTATATCCCGTAGGTCGGCTGGACAGAAACACCACCGGGTTACTTGTGTTGACAAACGACGGTGACCTGGCGCACCGTTTGATGCACCCCAGTTATGAAGTTCGAAAAACTTATCAGGTTTCCACAGAGAATCCTCTTTCGGAAGGGCAGCTCGAGCAGTACCTGGAAGGGGTTGAACTGGAAGATGGGGTCGCTAAAGGATATAACATCACACAATTTGTAGATGACCCATACACCTTCGAAATGTCGGTATTTGAAGGCCGGAACCGACTGATTCGCCGTATGGTAGAATTTCACGGAACAGAAGTGACTAAGCTGAAGCGAATAGAATATGCAGGACTCACGCTAAAAGATGTTCCGATGGGGAGATGGAGATATCTTCGCCAAAATGAAATTAATAACCTGCGAAAATTGGTTAAGCTTGAGACATTAGACTTTAATAAAGGTAAATAAACACATATTACATGGAGATTAGCAGTATTTCGATTTCATCCGGACAGGTAGAATCTAATGAAGGATTGCCGATCCGTTATGATTTGTATTCACCTATTTCAAGAAACGGTCTCAGCTTTCCGGTCATAATTTTCCTGCACGGATTTAAGGGTTTCAAAGATTGGGGGCCTTTTCCGGATGTTTGCGAAGAACTGGCGCGCGCAGGCTACGGGGTTGTAGCTATGAACTTTTCACTCAATGGAATCGGTGAAAACAAGACAGAATTCACCGAGATGGAGCTTTTCGAGAGAGAAACATTTACGCAAGACCTTGATGATGTGGGTACGGTAATTGATGCTCTGCAAAAAGGAGAGATTACGGATAGCCATTCCAATTTGAACACAGATGTAATTGGTTTGTTGGGGCATTCCCGTGGCGGGCAAACAGCCATTGCAGCTGCTGTGGAATATGCTCCGGTGCAGTGTTTGGTAACATGGTCTGCCGTAGCCGATTACCGGGAACGCTGGACCAAAGAAATGAAAAAAGATTGGGAAGAGCAGGGCTACACTGAAATTGAAAACAGCCGAACCGGACAGAAGATGAAGGTTGGGAAAGTGGTTTATAAGGACTCGGTGGACAATGCTGAACGCGTTATAGCGATGGAGCGGGTGAAGGATTTAAGAATCCCGACATTGTTTATTCATGGAAGAGATGATGAGTCTGTTGCTTATACAAACTCAGAAAAGCTTCATATTGCATGCGAAGCCCGGGATAAAGAGCTTCGGTTGGTTGCCAACGGAACGCATACGTATGGGGCCGCGCATCCTTTTGAAGACCAGGATTTCCCCAAACCTTTTGCGGAAGTACTGGAATGGACGGAAGGCTGGTTCGTAGAACATCTGCGCTGAGAGGCTTCTTTTAATATTTTTACACAACAATTGCCTGATACTACTTGATTAGCAGGCAAAGTAGCCTCACTTTAACTCATCTGATTATTTACCAATAAAGAACTAACGAGGAATCATGAACTACGGAAAAAATACTTTTACCAAACTTGCCGTAATGCTTCTGAGTTTTACCTTTGTATTAGCAGGGTGTAAAACAGCAGAAAAAGCAGCAAGTTCTTCAGAAACACCTTCTCGCAGTATGCGTGGTGGCGGCTCCGGTGGTGACAACGGAATGAAGAAATACAGTGATGTCATCACTAAAGATGCCGAAACAGATGAAGGTCTGTTTGACGTGCATAAAGTGGATGACAAATATTATTATGAAATACCTGACGCCCTTTTAGAACGCGAGATGCTGTTAGTAAGTCGTATTGCTAAAACAGCGGATAATCTCGGATATGGTGGCGAAAAACTGAATACACAAATCGTTCGGTGGGAAAAGAAACAAGACAAGATTTTGCTTCGCCATGTTTCATATGAAAACGTTGCCTCGGATACGATGCCGATTTATGAAGCGGTAAGAAATTCAAATTTTGAGCCCATTATCGCAACGTTTGATATAGCCGCCCTGAATGAAGATTCAACAGGCTCTGTAGTTGAAATTACCAGTTTGTTTACCGATGATATTCCTTCTTTAGGATTGGATAGCGGTGATCGCCGGCAATACCAAGTTCGCCGGGTTGATGGCAGCCGAACTTTTATCGAGCACATCAACAGCTACCCTAAGAATATTGAAGCACGCAACCTGATTACATACGACGCGAGTAACCCTCCGTCAAATTCATCGACCGGAACCATTTCTCTGGAATTAAATCACAGTATGATTGTACTACCAGAAGAGGAGATGAGATCTCGTTCGTATGATCAGCGCGTTGGATTTTTTAGTGTTCAGAAAACCAAGTACACGGATAATGCTCAAAAAGCGAAACAGATTCGAGATATTACCCGATGGAAGCTGGTTCCCAAAGATAAAGAAGCTTACATCGCTTGGTTAAACGGTGAAAGTGATGAGCTGGTGGAGCCTGAAAATCCAATTATATATTACGTTGATCCTGCTACTCCCGAAAAATGGAGAAAATATTTACTGCAGGGTGTAGACGACTGGCAGGTTGCATTTGAAGCTGCCGGTTTCAAAAACGCTATTATGGGTAAACTCCCTCCAAGCAAAGAAGAAGACCCTGAGTTCAGCCCTGAAGATGTACGCTATTCGGTGATCAGGTACTTCGCATCTCCGGTACAAAATGCCTACGGTCCTCATGTTCATGATCCAAGAAGCGGACAGATTCTGGAAAGTGATATTGGCTGGTACCACAACGTGATGAACCTGCTTCGCAACTGGTTCTTCATTCAAACGGCAGCTGCCAACCCGGACGCCCGCGGCGTGGAATTTGATGATGAAATAATGGGTGAACTGATCCGATTTGTATCTGCTCACGAAGTAGGTCACACCCTTGGCTTCCCACACAACTGGGGTTCAAGTTTTGCCTACACTGTAGATCAGCTACGCGATCCCGAGTTTACATCAACTCACGGAACGGCACCGTCCATTATGGATTATGCTCGTTTCAACTATGTGGCTCAGCCCGGTGACGGAGTTACCAACTTCTATCCTGCTGTTGGAGAATATGACAAATGGGTGACGAAATGGGGTTATACCTGGTTCCCGGATGACATGAGTGACGAAGAAATCGAAGCTACTCTCAACGAGTGGACGATCGAAAGAGCAGACGATCCCGCTTATTTCTATGGCCGGCAGACCGGAAGTAAAATTGATCCGCGTTCTCAAAATGAAGACCTCACCAATAACGCTATGGAAGCCGGTGAGCTTGGTCTGGCTAACCTTCAGGTAATTACTGAGAACCTGATTGACTGGACAGAGCGAGAAGGAGCAAATTTTGAAGAGCTGGATGAATTGTACGGCAATGTACTTAGCCAGTGGTACCGTTACATGGGCCACGCACTAAGTAATATTGGCGGTGTGTATGAGAACCATAAAACTTACGAGCAAGATGGTGCGGTTTACGAACCGGTACCGGAAGCCACACAACGTGATGCCATGGAATTTCTTCAGCAGCATGCATTCAGTTCACCAACCTGGGCATTCAGTGATGAAATCCTGAGCCGCGTGAACCAGTCATCTGCAATTGATAACTTCAGAAACTACCAGGAAAATGTTCTGGGTAGTGTAGCAGATGCTCAACGTATTGCTCGCCTGATTGAGTTTGAACGACGTTCATCAGGGGATGTTTATACCGCTTTTGAAATGATGGATGACCTGCGAAACGGTATCTTCACTGAAGTACGAGCAAACGAGAATATTGACGTACATCGCAGAAACCTCCAGCGTGCATACATCGAGCAGATGGAATCGTTGATGACCAATGAGCTTCCAAATATTCCGGCTCAATGGAGACAATTTCTTGGCTGGACCCAGGTTGATGTAAGTCAGTCTGATATCCGACCCATCGTTCGAAATCAGCTTACAATTCTGAACCGCGACATCGGTCGTGCACTCAGAAGTGGCGGATTTGACCGATCAACCCGTGTGCACCTTGAAGATGCGCAAATGAGAGTTGAAGATATTTTAGATGGTGACGATTAATTTCTGAGCTAACTAAGTATCTTTTTAAGCCTTCACTCAAAATTTTGAGTGAAGGCTTTTTTTATGTTTAGATTTTGAAGATCAATCACTGTTTTAGCATCTTTGGCTGGTAGTTAATTAACAGTCTGTTTCTATGGAATCATTAATTGAATTTTTTGAAGATGTACCCACCGTTTTCAGAGCGGGGATGTTGGTAGGCGGAATATTTCTATTCTGGATTGTTGAAGGTGTTTTTCCGCTTTTTGAGTTTGGGTATAAAAAAGTACGTCATGCGGCGATCAACCTGGTACTGAATGGCTTTTTTGTAGTGATAGGCCTGGGTTTTGCCGGGCTGTTGGTATGGTCGTCGAATTATGTAACCACAAACGGATTCGGCGTACTTCAGTGGATTGAGATGCCGTTATGGGCTCAGGCAGTAGTTGGAGTGATGCTGCTCGACTTCTTCGGAGCTTACCTGATCCATTGGATTGAGCATAAAGTCGTTTTTATGTGGAAGTTTCACCTTGTTCATCACAGCGACACTACCGTGGATGTTACCACCGGACTTCGTCACCATCCTGGAGAAGCTGTTTTCAGAATGGTTTTTACCATCATAGGGGTGATTGTTGTAGGGGCTCCGATATGGATCGTATTTCTTTACCAAAGTATTTCGGCGTTATTTGCTCACCTGACGCATGCTAATATCAATATGCCAAGAAAGATTGACCGCGCACTGTCGTGGGTTTTTATAACCCCGCTGATGCATAAAGTTCACCATCATTACACGCAGCCTCTAACCGATACCAACTATGGGAATATATTCGCTATATGGGATCGGATGTTCGGCACCTTCGCTCAGGTAGATGAGACAACCGAGTTAAAATATGGGATCGATACGCATATGGATCCGGCTGAAAATGATAATCTGGGTAACTTGTTAAAGATACCCTTCCAGTCTTATCGACCGCCGGTAGGATCTAAATTTGGAGATGAGCCGGATGTTAGAAAGGCTGACGGTGAATGATCAGTAATCATGAAACCCTTTTCCACCCATTATTTTGGGGATGCACTTCTCAATTCTACGCTTACGGGTGGAAGACTGTTTAGCACCCGAGAAATGGATAATGTAGCCACGTTGCCTGCCGGGTGTTAGTGCTTCAAAGGCTTCCTGAAGAACCGGGTCTTCATCGAACTTTGCTTGTAGTTCGTCCGGGATTGGTTCCGGGTTCTTTTTGAACGGTACTTTCTTTCCTGCTTTTTCAATCTCGATGGCTTCTTTGATATACTCTTTCAAAATATGTTCGGTATCCGTGACTTGATCTACGCTGGTATATTTGAAGAGCCTTGCCGCTTGCGAGTTTTTCCCGGGCTTTACCATGATATCATGAGGGTCTTTCAGGAGCGAACCTTTGAAGAAGCTGACAGAACAATAGCTTTTGAAGGCACTCAGGATAAGCACATTGCTATCCTTGTAGGTATAACAGGGAACACTCCATTTCACTTCTTCTGTCAGTCCCGACTCAAGAATAATGAGCCTGAGTTGTTTCAGTTCCTCCTGCCAGTCATTTACCTTACAGTCCGGAGTACCCCCCAGTGGGCATCTCCCGCAACCTATATCGAGATATTGATCAACTTCAGGGTTCATTTTTCTTTAATCTTGTAATCCTTTTCCTTGAAGAATATCCGGAATAGCTTTCTCTACTCTTCGGGTACGTGTTTTGGATTGTTTAGCTCCGGAAAAATGAAGTAAATATCCCCGTTGCCGTCCCGGTGTTAACAATTCAAAAGCCTTTTTTAGAGCGGGGTCTTCATCGAGTTTAGATTGAAATTCTTCCGGGACATCAAACTCCGAAGTCTTCTTCATTTTTACTTCCTTCCCGGATTTCTCCACCTCAACTGCTTCATTGACATATGCCTGAATGAAGTGTTCCTGATTTATAATTTCTTCAAGATTGCCAAACCGAAGCTGCCGTGCTGACTGAACATTTTTAGTTTGCCGGACCAGAATGTCCTCAGTGTCTTTGAGCAACACCCCCTTGTGAAACAGAAGAGCACAGTAATCTTTAAACCCATGGATGAGTACTACATTATTTTTATTTACCGTGTAGCACGGACAACCCCATTTCAATTCCTCAGTGAGTCCACATTCCAGGATAAGCATTCTGAGTCGTTCATACTCTTGTTTCCATTGAGTGTCTTTTTCAAAAAACCAGTCAACCTCAGGGTTCATAACCAATCAGCTCTTGTATTGATGTGTTATAGTAATGATAATAAAACGAGGAGAAAACTTCGGGCTGAAATAACCTTACTTATTCTTATAAGCTATGCTCACCAAAAAGCCAATAAGTACAACTACCGCAGTCCCAACCGGATTCAACCAAAGAAACTCAATAGCTTTAGCATATCCATCAGGAACCTGGCTCCAGGGAAAGATGAAGGAATAATCAGTGGTTGCTGTATTGTAGAAAAGCCGGTCGAAGGTAAAAACGGAAAGCATGCCTGAAATGAGTCCGATCAGAGCCCCTGTTCCGGTTGCCCGCTTAACCCAAAGTAACAGTACAAAGACTCCAAGAATGGATCCGTAAAAATAACTGCCGATTTGGTTAACCAATTCAATAATAGATTTGGTTTCCCCAAGTAACAGGGCAGAGACGGTAGCAATGGCACCCCACATAAAGGTCACGCCCCGGGATGACTTCACATAATGCGCTTCGGTATGTACATCTCCTTTCAGGCGCTGGTACCAATCAACTATCGAAACAGTGGTAAGGGCATTCAGTTCACTGTCGATGCTGCTGAGGGCGGCCGCAAAGATTCCGCCTACGATCAACCCAATAACACCAATAGGAACATGGTTTAGTATGAAATAGGGAAAAATGTAATTGGTATCGTTTACATCAGCCTGTCTGATTTCGGCTTGCAGAGCCAGGTCAGCCTGTCGGGCTTCATTCATTTCTTTGTCGGCATTGACAAAAGCTTGCTGAGTTTCCGCATTTCGATTTTGAACAGCTTCGAGAGCGGCATCTTCACGGGCAATATGTGCCAGCTGATACTCTTTCTGGATTCGCTCTTCCGCCAGTTGATACTCCTGAGTTTCAGCCACTGGTTCGGATGCGCGGAAGGAGGCGGGGGCGGGGTTGAAAATGAAGAATACGTACAACATCACCCCAAGAAGAAGAATAAAGAACTGCATGGGCACTTTAGCATATGCCGTTAACAGTAATGACTTTCGTGCATTTTTAACGGAGTCGGTTGTGAGGTAACGCTGAACCTGTGTTTGGTCGGTTCCGAAATAGGAGGCCATCAGAAAGAAGGCTGCGATTACCCCACTCCATACATTGTATTTCTCAGAAAGGTCAAAATTCAGATCGAGAGCAGTGAGCTTATCCAGGCTGCCGGCGAGGTACAGGGCATCGCCAAAGTTGACTTCTTCGGGGAGATTGAGCCAAATCAACCCAAAAGAAAAAATAAGCCCAAACATCATAATGGCCATTTGTTTCACATCGGTGTTGATAACACCGGCGATCCCTCCAACAGTGGTGTAGGCTGTGGCAATTACCCCGATAATAATAATGGTGACGTTTAGTGGAAGTCCCAATAGCAAAGCTAATACGTAGGATGGAGCCGCAATCACAACGCCCAGTGCAAGTCCTCTGGAAATGAGGAAAAGTCCGGCTGTTGTCAATCGGGTTTTCAAGCCAAAGCGTTCTTCCAGCACTTCATAGGCCGTAAAATTCTGCATTTTGTTGAAGAAAGGAACCAGGAACATGCAAATGAAAACCATAGCAAATGGAATAGCCAGGTACGTTTGCACAAAGCGCATGTCTTCAACGTATGCGATTCCGGTGGTGCCAATAAACGTAATAGCGGAAGCCTGGGTGGCCATTACAGAAAGCCCAGCTGCCCACCAAGGCATAGAGCGGTTAGCCAGCAAGTAGCCTTCAATGGTGGAAGCGTCTTTACCCTGACGGGTTCCATCCCAAACGGTGTACCCGAGAAAAGCAATTAAAACCGACCAGTCAATCCAGCTCATAGTTCGTTCAGGGCAGGTTGAATGTAGAAGTGAAGATCAGAAAGAGCAAAATGTAGGCTACACCCAGTACCAAAACAATGGTGTAGTCTTTAAGCCACTTGGGTTCTGAAGTCGGTTTATTTTCCATGCCCGATAATAGTTAATGTGTTTTTCTTTTGAAAGCGGAAGAATATCGAACATTCAACAAGGAACATCGAACTTTGAACTGATTATTTTTATAACTGCATTAAGCTTCCGGCCTTTGCACCAATGACTAGGTTTAAGTGAATTCCTCAATTACCTTAAAACTCTCTTTACCACAGTTCATCAGAAGATCAATGATGGAGCATTCGGGGAGGAAATCATCATCTAACTGGGGAATATTTAGCTTGGGAGCTCATTCAAGCATATTTAAGGTACCAGAAAAAGTTTTTTGTAACATTTAATAATCACAATACTCTTACTTTTATTAAGCATAATAAAAACAAGAGTTGGCTTATGGGGGGAAAGCGAAGAGTGCGAATTTCAGAGGCAATTCAGGTATTAGAAAAAAATTACCTGGATATTTTAACAGTATATGAGTGGGCAGATGCGATGGGATATTCCAGATCTCATTTTTGCCGAATTTTTAAAAAAGAATTTGGTACGAATCCTAAGGATAAATTGAAGACTTTTCGGCTCAAATTAATTAAAGAAGAGATTAGAAAAAATCCTAAAGCTATTGGGTATGAAATTGCTGTAAATACTGGTTTAACTGATAGTAAGTCGCTCCATAAATTTTTATACACCCATTTTGATAAAAATATAACGGCTCTAAAATACGATTTGGCAGTAGGTTAGAGATAAAAGCACAGATTGGAGGGGTAAATATTTGTGTGTTTTAGTGTGGTGCATCATATTAAAGTATATAAATGCAGTATGTGTACTCTAACACATCACAAGTTGGTAAATTTCTAAAATATGTTCTTATGGGTTTAAAAAAATCACTAGATCGGGTAGAGTATTTAGATTATTTGATAAGAAGGAAATGCACGGGTACCCCCAAAGAATTGGCTGAAAAATTAGGCATTTCAGAACGCTGGCTCTATGAAATACTAAACGAATTGAAGCATGATTTTGATTGCCCTATCAAGTATTCGAGGAGGAGAAGGAGTTATGTTTATACGTGTAGTGGCAGTCTTGTGATTGAATTTATGAGGAAGGAAGAACAAAGTAATTTGAATGCAGGTTTTAATGATTCTGCGGGTTTTTCTGAATTGTTTTCTTTTACTGCTGTATAAGTGCACTGTAAAAAGCTACAATATGATTAAGTAGTAATTTTAACCAATGAAATGAGGTATTAGTTATGCTTAAAATCGATGACTACAATTTTGATGTACTTTCGGAAAGAGAGTTAACCAAGATTAAAGGCGGAAACCCAATAGTAGGTTGGGGTGCCTTAATATGGTTTGGCAATCAAGTAGTAAGCAATTGGGAGGATATAAAACGAGGAGCTATAGATGCTTGGAATGAAATATCATATTAAACATAAATTTAAAATAACATATGATGGAACATATAAATAAAAAGTTATCACTAATAGAATTAACCGAACTTGAGAAAAGTAATATTTCTGGAGGAGAGCCAACACCCGATACCCCTTTTTGGTATGATGTAGCTTGGGTAGTTGTAGCTAGTTTTAAAATCATGGCACCGGTTAGAAAAGCCACATCCATGACAATGACTTATTAATTAAATTTGCGACATTTGATATATCAAATGTCGCTTTTTATATGTATGGCTGATAATAATAAAAGTAAGAATCTAAGTTGGAAAGATATATTCAAGATTGCTTGTTTGTGGTTAGTTCTATCATTTTTAGTACATGAGTTATATCCAATTTTAAAAAAGCTAATATTTGAGATGCTTAAATAGAAATAATTGATTTTTATCATATTCAAACTTTAAAATTTTTTTTGATGCTTTTCCCAAAAGAAATTTTCGAACAAACCACGCAAAGCTTATCTATACGTCACACCGTCAGCTCCCAGATTTTATACACTACAACACTTTGTTTTTTGGCAGGTTTATTTGTGTCACTTCCCTTCATTCAGGTAGATGTTAGTGTAAAAAGTGATGGAATGATACGGGCCAATACTGAAAGGCAAGTTCTTAAAACTCCAGTTTCGGGAATAATATCAGAATTTAGAATAAAGGAAAATAATCTTGTACAAAAAGGAGATTTGCTGGTTTCTATTGACTCCGAAGAGATAAAACAAAGCATGGAATACAACCGGCAACGGCAGGCCGTACTTCGGAACTATAAATGGGACTTGAAATCTATCAAAAGAAAATTAAAAGGCGAACTACAAATTTCTTTAAGTACTCCTTTATATCGTTCAGAGTGGTTGGCTTTTGAACAGGAGAGAATGGATTTGGAGGCAAGTGTACGCAACATTGAGTCTGAATATGAGCGCAAAAAGAAGCTTTTTGATAAAGAGCTCATCAGTCAAGTCGAATTAGAAGAACAAACGTTTCAGCTTCAATCTGAGAAGAGAAGATTGGAATTATTGCAACGATCAAAATTGAATAGCTGGCAGCAAGAATTAGACAATTTTGAACAAGAATTTAAAGGGCTACAGGCTGAACTTGCTCAATTAAAAAAGGAAAAAGAACGGCACTCTCTATACGCCCCGGTAGATGGAGTCATTCAAAATGTAGCAGGCATTTCTAAAAACAGCATGATTTACGTAAATGAAAAAATTGCTGAGATTTCACCGAATACCACTTTAATTGCAGAGCTCTATGTATCCACCCGTGATATAGGGTTACTGAAAAAAGGAATGCAGGCCCGATTCCAGATTAACGCATTCGATCATAATCAATGGGGCAGCTTGCATGGCTCTATTTCAGAGATATCAAATGATGTAATCGTTATACAAGACCAACCGGTATTTTTGGTACGATGCAAATTAGATCAGGATTTTCTGGAACTTCCCAATGGGTATAAAGGCAATCTAAAAAAGGGAATGACGCTTCAGGGAAGGTTTATTGTAACGGAAAGGAGCCTCTTCCAACTGCTGTACGATAATGTAGATGACTGGCTGAATCCGGCGTAAAAGAGAGTATAAAATGAATATAAACAGAATTGGGGTCAAACAGCATGATATAACCGATTGCGGTGCGGCTTGTCTAGCGTCCGTGGCTGCTCATTATGAATTAAAAGTTCCTATCGCGAGGATACGGCAGTATGCTTCAACGGACAAAAAAGGCACTAATGTTCTAGGAATGATTGAAGCCGCTGAAAAATTAGGCTTCGAAGCCAAAGGCGTAAAAGGTGAAATGGACAGTCTTACCCAAATTCCGTTACCTGCTATCGCCCATGTTGTGGTTAAAGAAGTACTCCATCACTTTTTGGTGATTTATAAAGTGACAAAAAAGCATGTAGTGGTAATGGATCCAATGGATGGGGAAAAGCACAAGATTGAACATTCGGATTTTGAGGAACAATGGACGGGCGTACTTATTTTACTCTTGCCTTCAGAGGAATTTACCCCTGCTGATGAAAAAGTCTCCATCATGAGCCGGTTATGGTTTCTGATGAAACCGCATAAATGGGTATTAATTCAGGCTTTTTTTGGAGCGTTGATTTATACGATTATTGGGTTGTCAACAGCTATTTATGTGCAGTTGATTATTGATCATGTGCTCACGGGTGGAAATATGAATTTATTGAATCTGTTAAGTGTGGGTATGATAGTCCTGCTCATATTCCAAATTTTTATTGGTGTCATCAGAAGCTTGTTTGTGCTAAAAACAGGACAACTTATGGATGCACGATTAATATTGGGGTACTACAAACATTTGATACGCCTTCCCCAGCGATTTTTTGACACTATGCGGACCGGTGAAATTATTTCAAGGATTGGGGACGCCGTAAAAATTCGTGCTTTTATTAATGATGTTTCTATTAATCTTGCTGTAAGTGTGTTAACAGTAGTTTTCTCATTTGGTTTGATGTTTACATATTACTGGAAATTGGGTCTGGTGATGCTCCTGATTGTTCCAGTTTATGGCATCATTTACTTGATTACAAATCACATAAACAAGAAAACGCAGCGCAAGGTCATGGAAAGCGCAGCGGATTTGGAATCTCATTTAGTAGAGTCTATAAACTCTGCCTCTACGATTAAGCAATTTGGCTTAGAAGGATTTGCTAACATGAAAACGGAAACCCGTTTCGTGGGTTTGCTACAGCATATTTATCGCTCGGGGTTAAATTCTATCTTCTCTGGAAACTCAACCCAGTTTTCATCCCGACTTTTTACAATCATACTGCTATGGGTAGGGGGATATTATGTTTTACAACAATCTATCACCCCAGGAGAACTGTTGTCATTTTATGCGCTCGTAGGTTATTTCACGGGGCCGGTAAGTCAATTAGTTGGGATGAATGTACAGATACAAGATGCCCTGATTGCAGGTGATCGATTGTTTGAAATCATGGATCTTGAAAAGGAAAAAGAAGGTCAGAAAATTGATATAAACTCAGAAAATATTGGAACCATAGAATTTAAAAATATCGAATTTAGGTATGGATCACGGGTAACCGTATTTGAAGACTTTAGTGGTGAGATACCCAAAGGAAAAATTACGGCTTTTGTAGGTGAGAGCGGTTCAGGGAAAACAACATTAATTAATATTCTGTTAAAATTATATCCTATTAAAAATGGCCAGGTTTTAATTGGAGATGTAAACCTTGATTATGTAAGCAACAAAAGCTTAAGAAAAAATATAGGTGTAGTTCCTCAGGACATTGATCTTTTTGATGGGAATGTCATCTCAAATATCGCCATTGGTGAATTAGAGCCAGATATGGAAAGAATCATAAGCATTTGTAAGAAATTAAATATTCTTGATTTTATTGAAGAGCTTCCAAATAGTTTTAGTACATATTTAGGAGAAAATGGTGCTTCATTATCAGGAGGACAAAAACAAAAAATTGCCATTGCAAGAGCTTTATACAAAGACCCTGAAATTTTGATTCTGGATGAAGCGACTTCTTCGCTGGATTCTTCTTCAGAGAATTATATCCAAAGAACAGTCGAAGAACTTAGAAAGGAAGGGAAGACCATTATTCTGATTGCACACAGACTTAGTACTGTACTTGGAGCGGATAAAATTTGTGTTTTGGAAAAAGGTAAGCTAATTGAAGAAGGGAATCATGAAAGCCTTTTTTCAAAAAAAGGAGCTTATTATGGAATGTGGAATAAGCAATTACCGATAGACTTAAACAAATTTCTTAAGAAAAACGGTATAAAAGCTTGAGTTTATATCTTGAGTTTTTTTCTTTTGAAAGCGGAAGAATATCGAACATTCAACAAGGAACACTGAACTTTGAACTATTCTTTTCTTTGAGAAATAATTTGATTACCCCGGAATGTTAATCAGGAGTTTCTCCTCACGCGAGGAGATTAAGAGGTGGGTAGAGTGTTTGACAGGTTTATGAGCTTGAGTTAAAGGTTAAATCTTTTCTAAAACCTTAAAACTCTCTTTTCCACAGTTCATCAGAAGATCAATGATGGAGCATTCAGGAAGGAAGTCATCACCCAATTGAGCGTATTCGGGATGCTTTTCTAAAGCAGGTTTGGCTTGATCACTAAGCCATTGGTAGTTTTTGGCATCGTACTCCTGGTAGAGAATATCGGCTTTGGTATTACCCATGAAAGTGTTCGGGTTGGAGTCAAAATCGGCAGTCTGACTTGCCAGCTCATACTCAATATTCAACTCCAGGTAGGTCATCATTCTTCCAAAAAAGTAGATATTAAAATCAATGAGTTTCTCAAATTCAGCAGCTTTTTCAACATCATGCTGTAGCTCATCCACAAAAAAATCAAACCAGGTAGCTTCGGAGTAGGAATGATAGAGCGCATTCCAAAACGGCTCTATCCATTCTTCTTCGTGTTCTATTCGAACTTCACCAATGGCCTTTTTCTTGTCCTCTGTTTTTATGGGGATGTTAATCCACTGCTTTCCTTGCTCCCCTTTGATGACTGCTCTATGAGTTCTTCCTTTTCTCGACCACTGCTCCAGATCATTCCATATTACACGATCCGCTTTAAGCATGGCAACAAGATCATAAAGGTTCGGAGCAAACTGTGGTTGTACGAGGGCGAGGCGCAATGTGGACTAATAAATTTTGAATGTTGAATTGAACTTAGCCATTTCAACATTCAAAATTTAGCATTTAAAATTTCTTATCTTTGACTTCTGATAAATTTAAAATTTCGAAATCTAAAAAAAGAGATACTAAATGAGCGTTCGCGTACGATTTGCTCCATCACCCACCGGATTTTTACACATTGGCGGACTGAGAACCGCACTTTATAACTATTTATTTGCCCGTCACAATGAGGGCACTTTTGTGTTGAGAATTGAAGACACCGATCAATCCCGATATGTAGAGGGAGCCGAACAGGATATTATAGATTCCCTGGAATGGGCCGGAATGGAAATTGATGAGGGCCCGGGTAGAGGCGGCGATTTTGGACCGTACCGACAAAGTGAGCGAAAAGACATCTATCATAAATATGCAGAGCAGTTGATTGAGGCCGGTCATGCGTACTATGCTTTCGATACTGTTGAGGAAATTGATGAGATGCGTGAGCGGTTGGAGAAATCAGGAAATCCTTCTCCAAAGTATGATTCTATCACCCGCCAGTCCATGAAAAACAGCCTGACCCTCTCTCAGGATG
This sequence comes from Gracilimonas sp. BCB1, assembly GCF_040117685.2. Taxonomy (NCBI): domain Bacteria; kingdom Pseudomonadati; phylum Balneolota; class Balneolia; order Balneolales; family Balneolaceae; genus Gracilimonas; species Gracilimonas sp. BCB1. The sequence continues at coordinate 151,738 of NZ_JBEDYP020000008.1, forward strand.
AAGTTCAAAAACGTCTGGATAATGGTGATGAGTATGTTGTTCGTCTGAAGGTTCCTAGGAAAGAGAATATCCGTTTTGAAGATGAAATTCGCGGCCACGTTTCTTTCGATACGGAAGGGTTGGACGATCAGGTATTGCTGAAATCAGACGGAATGCCAACGTACCATCTGGCTAATGTTGTGGACGATCACACCATGGAAATTTCTCATGTTATTCGCGGGGAAGAGTGGTTGAGCAGTACACCCAAACACATCCTGCTGTATAATGCATTTGGATGGGAGCCGCCGAAAATGGCACACCTGCCGCTGATTATGAGCCCAAGCGGAGGAAAGCTTTCCAAGCGTAAAGCCGAAAGCGAAGGAATTCCGGTGAACACCAAAGACTATATCAAAGGAAATTATGAGCCGGATGCCCTCGTTAACTTCCTTGCATATTTGGGCTGGAGCCCCGGAGACGATTCTGAAATTCACGATATGAAAGAGTTGTGCGAGCTATTCACGCTTGATCGAGTGAGTAAAGGCGGAGCGGTTTTCAACTACAAGAAGTTGATGTGGTATAACGAAAACTACATTCGCGAACACTCAGTAGAAGAGCTGAAACCCCGGGTTAAGGCACTTTTTGAGGAGTCCAAGTTTGAGATTCCCAGTGATGAGTTTCTCACGCATGTAATTGAACTGCTTCATGAGCGTGTTTCTACTATCGAGGAGTTTGTAAGCATGGGTGCGTTCTTTTTTGAGGCTCCGACAGAGTATGATGAAAAGGCACTTAAAAAGTGGAAGGATGACAGCCCGGTGATTCTCAAAGCCTATCGTGATAAAATTGCTGAGCTTTCGGAAGAGGATTTCGAAGCCGTTACATTGAAAGACAAAATCAAAGAAACCATCGAAGAGCACGATGTGGGTTTTGGAAAACTGATGATGCCGCTTCGGGTCGCAGTTAGCGGTCAGGGTTTCGGCCCTGATCTGACACCGGCGCTTGAGCTCATCGGAAAAGAAGAAGTACTGGATCGTATTGATACAGCCATCGACAAACTGGGGTGATAGAATACGGATTAGCTGGATTTAGCGAATATTCGCAGATAGTTTTTTTAGATAAGTTAATAACACGGCAATAGCGGAAGCGTCGCGCTTGTGCGGTGTTGAATTAAGCTTTGTTGCCAGTTTTAAATTCCAAGCGGACGCTTGAACTATTGAACAATATATAGTGTCAGCGTCATCCGCGTACCAATTCCATTGATCATTCACTGATCTATGTTTTAACCTTTCCAAAGTTATAACTTGGAAGGCTTATGCTATCCGGCTTTAATAACTTTGGAAAGGTTATTAAAGGCCAACAATTCTAGATAAAGCTAGATAAAGGAGATCGCGGGTCTCAGCCCGCGATGACTTCCTTCACGTCATTATTTCTTTTTAGAAACCAGCCCGCCTTTTTTACTATCTACAGTAATGGTATAGTTATTCCCGCGACTGATAATCCACCGAACCGTTACAGAATCCATTCCGGGGATGTTATCTACCGCCAGTTTCTCGGGATTGTGTTTTTGCTCTATGGTTTGATTCAGTGCACGGTTCGTTACCACCATACCAGCTTCAACTCGTGCACCATCAATACTGATGTAATTCGGTGGGGTAATTTTATACTTCAAATCCTGACTGGCATGGGTTGGAATCATACGGGTGTTGGTGATGACGGCCGTCACTTCTTTGAGTCCGCCTCCCAAATCCTTCTCAGAAATCTCATCAATAACCAGTTGCGGAGTGTGGTAAGCGTGATAAATGGTAAAGGCCATATTCCGGTGCGCCATCTGTTCCAGCAGGAAACCGGGATGAGCACGACCCAGGTTTTTCTTAAGTCCGCCTATTTCAATCTCTCCGTACTGAGGATGATCATAGGGCTCCCATTCCACTAAGGCATCATTGAAGAGCAGGTATTTATTGAATTCATACACTTGTTCGCCATACCGGCCACCGCCTTCCTCATTAAACATCTCATAGGGAGTCCAAAGCTCGTTGGTAAAGGTGAAAGCTCCACGGCTACCGTAGAACCAGTCCAACTCTCCACCAAAAACGCTGTAGAGGTCTTCGAAAACCACGAGGTAGTCATAGCCGGGCATCAGTCGCTCGCCCATCTCCCCAATGGCATCATAAACCTGTACGTCCGAGCGATTGTAAGTATCCCGATCTTCTTCAGCGCCCGGACCGCGCAGCATCATACCACCGGCATTATGATAACTTTGTCCGGCAGCAATGTTGGGGTGATCCATTACGAATTCCATCACGGCACGGTTTTCAGGCAGTGAAAACGGATACTTGTGGGCACCCCGTTGTATGTAATCGGGCTGCCAGTTCCAACCCCAGTCCCGGTTCGGATCATAATAACCTTCGGCATCTTCATTGATACGACCATCATTGTCGTTATCCAATCCTTCTGATCCAAGCAGTTCATATTCGCCGAACTCACCTTCTCCAACGCGCTGCATCAGTTCAGGATATTCCGGGTGGGGGTTAAACTGCCCGCGCGGATTTTTACGGCGCATGTAGGTGATGCTTCCGTCCCCGTTCAGGTCGTCGTATTTATCTTCGTTTACCTTCCCATCCAGGTCGTTGTCGATGGGTTTCATGCCTGAGCGAGGGGAGCTAGCCGTGTTCGGAGCTTCAAAGAAGTTCTCACGTCCGTCCGGATTGATGGTCGGGGCAATATAAAACGTCTTCTCGTTCAGCAGCTGTGTGATGAACTCATTCTTGCCAAACATCTCAGCAAGGTACCAGGCGGTATAAAGTGATACCTCTGTTCCCTGAATCTCGTTGGAGTGAATGTTGCCATCAATATACATGGCCGGTTTGCGGTCGGTATTTCCTTCCTTAAAATTGGAGACGGTCAGTAACCAGATATCACGTCCTTGATAAGACTTTCCAATCGATTCCCGTTTAACCAAATCCGGGTGAGCATCAGCTAATTCTTTGGTGAAATCCGTGATGGTCTCGTAGGTATAGTATCGGTTCCAGCTGGCTTCCACTTTAGGGTTGGCCGGGGAGCCGGCCGCCTGGAAAAATCCGTCCGTAATTTGAGCCTGCACGGTTGATGGCTGCATCCAGATAAGACCGGCAAGGGCTGTAAAAAGTAAAAAGTGTGTTAATTTCTTCATGGCTATCTCTATCGGATGGTATGTTCTTTGGTTGAAATTCCGGTATTTGGAGCTCCGGCTGAGAGGCTGAATGTTCCCTTACCCCGAAGCAGCCAGGTTTTCTGAATACTTGCGTCTCCTTGTATCGACTCAATAGTATCCAGCCGCTCTCCGCTTACAAGTTCAAGTCCGTTGGAAAGGCCGATTTCCACGACGACCTCTTTCACCCAGTTGGTGCGCTCTCCAAGGCGGGAGGCTGTGGGTAGAATTCCATCGTTATGAATATCTACAGTGATACGGGTCAGGTTCCGTCCGGCTTGCTGTGCTTCAAAATTTACCAGTTTAACCGAGGGTTTCATGGAAGCGAGCTCCAATATAAAATCGGTGTGTTTCTCGGCGAGAGAATCCACCAATTCAAAGGGAGGATTCAGCTGTACGAAGGGTTTGATTCCACCCACTTCCACTTTTTTGTTAGGGAAATCGGGGTGATCAACTTCCTGCCAGTCCACAAATGCATTCAGATTGTTCTGTTCAGCCCATGCAAGGAATTGGGCATCTTCGCTGTCAAACTTTTTGGGATCATCCTCGTCATCTTTTACTTCGGGCGTCCACCAGCCGGGCGTGCTAAAGCTGAACCGGCCGTAATGAAAATACGCCCACTGAAAGAAATCACCGGATTGGCCTTTCATTTCCGGAGCATTTTGGAGACCTGTAATATCGTTATAAGTGTCGGATACGAGCTTGTTGATGGCTACATCTTCTTCATACCAACCTCTGATTACACGCTGACTAACCGCTCCGCGATTAAACTTTACAGGTGTACTCAGGTTATTAGCCGGTCCAAATGATACTACAGAAAAAACATTGGGTGCTTCCTCAAAAAGAAAGTCCATAACGGCCCGGGTCTCGATTTGTGAAGCCATATTCTCTCCGGCTCCCGGCTCGAAGTAAGGGTAGTCGTAAGTAAAGTTCATGTTGATATTGACGCCACCTGCATTATCTTCATTAAAGGCGCCGTCCCCGTCATCATCAATACCCTCGGTAAGTAATTTGTAGGAACCTTTTTCACCTTTGGTGATGTCGGCCTTTTTCAACAGGCGCTCATCTTCGGGGTGAAGCATCCAACCTCCGGTTTCGTCATGCACCCGCATCATAGTAATGAGGTTGTCGTTATTCAGGTCGTTGAAGGGATCCTCATCAAAAGCATCATCACGATCTTCGTTGGTGGAAGTGGTGTTCACATCCCGATTATACTTCAATGAAGAAAAATACTGCTCCGTGGCGTCCGGGTTTATTCTCGGGAGTATATAAAATGTAGTTGTGTTCAGAAGTTGACTTACTTCCTCAGAAGAGGCATTCCCAAGAAGTTTCTCTGCAAAGCTCAGAGCCAGTTCACTTCCGAGGATGTGTGAGCCTTTAGCACCGCCCACAAGCGCAACGGCCGGTTGGTTTTGGACATCGCCGGATCCAATGGTAAGCAGCCAGATATCCCGTCCATCTTTTGTTTTAGCAAGAGAGGTTAGCTCGGCAAGGTTTCCGTAATTATCCTCAAGATCATTCAGCCGGTCGGTTAGTGAGTTGAAGTTGCTGTAGCTGCCCTGGGCAACGGTAAGCCCCGAAAAGCAAAGGCACCATCCCAAAAGAAACAGCGTTGATCGCAGTATCCTGTTTTTCATATTCCGTAATTAGATTTTAAAGTATAGTGAGATAGTAACCCGTTAAGCGATGCAATTCAAAGGGCTAACTGTTAAAAGTTAATAAGTGGACTCAACTTAGCATCTTGGTTTTAACTCAATAGATGTTATTTTCTGAGCGGCTTAATAATCAGATACACTAATCACGCATGAAAAAGAAAATAGCAGCACTCATTGGGGTGGTTTCCCTATTCATTTTAGCTTCTCAGTATGCCTGGGCAGATGTACAAACGGCCGAAGCTTCTTCTTCCATCGTTGGAAGCTGGCTCAGTATTCTGCCTCCACTGGTAGCTATTGGTATTGCCCTTATTTTCCGACAGGTTTTGTTTGCGTTGTTTTTAGGGATTTGGATGGGAGCCTACCTTGCAGGGGAACTCACTTTTTTAAATGTATTTGACAGCTTCTTTGCTTCTCTCAGTGAGTACATTGTGCCGGGTGTTTCTGATCCGGACAGAATGAGCATTGTTATTTTTTCCATCTTGATTGGTGGTATGGTAGGTATTATCACGGATAACGGAGGTACCCGGGGTGTTATCAAAGCCATTACCCGGTTTGTTCGAACAAAAGTGCAGGGACAACTCGTGACATCCCTGATGGGTTTTGTCGTGTTTTTTGATGATTATGCTAATACGATGGTTGTTGGGAATACCATGCGTCCTCTAACCGATAAGCTTCGCATTTCACGGGCAAAACTGGCGTATTTGGTAGATGCCACTGCTGCACCCATCGCTACCATTGCTTTGGTTAGTACATGGATTGGCGCAATGGTTGGCTTCATTGCCACGGCTGAGGCTGAGATGGCCAATTTCAACGAAGCGGCATATTCGGTATTTATTAATTCGCTGCCGTATAATTTCTACGCCTTCTTCACCATTTTATTTGTAATCCTGATCGCCTCTTCCGGTCGCGATTTTGGAACGATGTTAAAAGCCCGCATTGACCTGTATAAAGCCAAGCACGATTCCAAACTGGACAAATACAATCTATACAAAGATAAAATCGAAGAAGACGAGGCCAAGAAAGCTGAATCGCACTGGGCTAATGCGGCCATCCCGATTTTAACGCTTGTTTTCGGAACCATTATCGGGTTGTTTGTAACCGGTGAGGGAGACAGCATTCAGGCTATCATCGAGACAGCTAATTCTTACGATGCCTTACTGTGGGGGTCGCTGGCTTCCGTGGTTGTAGCCATAGGAATGACCCTGGCTCAAAAGCTGCTGGATATCGAAAAAACGCTCGAAGGCATGATGAACGGTATGCATGTGATGTTTGACGGAGTGTTAATCCTTGTTCTGGCATGGGGATTGAGTGATGTAACGGTAGCACTGGGTACCGCCGATTATCTGGTTTCTGTTTTCGGGGAGACGCTGAATCCTTATTGGATGCCGGCCATCGTGCTGGTGCTTTCAGCACTGACGGCTTTTGCGACGGGTTCAAGTTGGGGGACTATGGGAATACTGATGCCACTGGTGGTGCCTCTGGGATGGGAAATCGGAAATAACACCGGCGTGCCTATGGAGACTACCCTCGAAATTATCTACGCCAGTGTGAGTGCCGTATTGGCCGGGTCGGTTTGGGGTGACCACTGTTCACCTATTTCAGACACAACTATTTTGAGTTCCTTAGCCACCCAATGTGATCATGTGGAACACGTGAATACACAGCTCCCTTATGCGATGATTGTGGGTACCATTAGTATTCTGGCTATGATTGCAGCTATTGTTCTGAACATCTCCGTTTGGATTATTTACCCGGTTGGCGTCGCTATCATTGTGGGGATTATTTACAAATTCGGGAAAATACCCGATCCAGAAACGTATACTCCGGAAGGTAAAGAGCCGGCCATTACCAGTCTGGATGGATAATATTTGCCGGACGGATAAGTTTTTGATTTAGTCAGTAATCAAACAAAACAGTATGAGAAAACTATTGATTGTCCTTTTACTGATTGCACCACTTGGTTGTGATCTATTTGAAAACGAGCAAACCGTTCCAGTAGCAGCCATAGGAGAATGGAAGTGGACCCACTCTGCAGGAGGCTGGGGTAATAATGCTGATGCTGATTCGGTGGACTACACAATGAAGCTGACCTTGTATGCACAAGAAGCTATTTGGTACCGGAATGATGAAATTATGTATGAGTTCTGGGTAAGGGAGAAGAAGAAAGGGTGGCAGGAAAATTCGTTTTATATGAAATTGAAAGACGACAAAGGTTGTGATATGAGGGGAAGTTATAACAGCGAGGAGAACCTGTTAACACTCAGCAGTGCAGGCTGCACGGATTTACCCTCCCATTACTTTAAAAAAGCAGGTGATTAAATACGGAAGTGCTGCTCGCCTTCAATCTGGGTGGTTCCCGGCTTAAACCGCCGCTCGGTAAAATCAATATTCCCTTCCTTATCAATCAGCAGAACGGTAGAACAGCGGGAACCATAGCTTTCGGTTTTGATAAAAATGGAAGAGACCGCTTTTTCCAATTCTTTGGGGATTCCGGTTACAGGAAGTTCACCTTCAGCAGCTTTTTTTTCATTAGCCAGAAGTTTGAACAGATCTTCTTTATCAAAATCCTCTTCTTCAATAATCTTGTTCAATTGCTGATTGGCTCTCTCCAGCTTGGGCCAGGGGGTATCGAGCAGGGCGTTACTGAGACCATGAACTCCCGGTTCAATCCGGCTCACCTTTTTATTCTGGTTGGAATAATGATAGAAATCCTTGTGATCCCAGATCAGTAAATTAAATCCATTGTATAATTCAGCCTTCTTCGAAAGTCCGGCCAGATAATCCATCGCTGTTTGTTCATTCTTCAGGTAATCCAGAACAATTTCCCCTCTGCTGGGCGGGTCTTCTTTTTTGATGGAGGGGTCTCGGTAATTGGTAAGTGCACTCCAGCGTCCGTTTTTATTTATGCCCAGCCATGTTCCGCCGGCTTCAAGGTCTTTGCCGGCTAAAATATTTGGCTTACCTTCCTCTGTCCAAAATTGTGCTTTGCGGGTTGGTCGCCCATAGAACTCATCTCTGTTGCCGGCTAAGATTAAGTCGTATTTGGGATGAGCCTTGTATGCAAAAGTGATTAAGCACATAAATAATAACCAACGGTTTCGATATTTGCCTGAATCTAAGCATATTCACGAAACCTAATACAAGTTTTTCGTAAAGAGATACATGCAACTGAGTAAACAACTCTTTAGGGATGTTATAATTTTTCTATTCGGGGTGGCCGGCATAGGGTGGTTTTTCTATTCATTCCAGCATCACCACCCGTTTAGTATTACCCACACCAAAGTGCCTAAAGATTACATCATTGAAAAAGCGGACTCCGTTTTTCAAAGCTGGCAGTATCAGGCGTTAGATTTTTACCCTCAAACTGAATTCAACACCGATGAGGATGTAATTGATACACTTCAACTAAAATGGGGAATCAGGGAATTTAAGGAGAGGCTGGAAGAATCCGACTTCCTTAGCAAGCTTCCTCTGGCTAAATGGGAGGTTCGGGAATACAACATTCAAAGTGAAAATAATGACTATTCGGTGGAGGTAGGATTGACCCCCGATGGTAAAGTGGTGGATTTCCTGGCCACAACGGAATTGATTAACCAGCAGCGACCGTTTAACCGCTATGCGGTGCGAACGGTATTTCAAAACCAGGTGGATAATTATTCCAGGGGACTGGAAGATTCCCTGCTCACCGGGCTCTCCGATTATCAGCACATAAACACAGAATCGGGTTCCAACTCTCAGGCGTTAACCATTATCGATCGTTTAAGGGAAATTCGCGGAACGCAGGATGAAAGTGTCTATGAGATGAACAACATCTGGAATCTGGCTGACTTCTACCTGGGGCGAACAGCCTGGCGGTCATTTGACCTGAAACCGGACACTACCGAATTAATAGATCAGGCCGGGTTACGTTTTGCAAGGGCAACTTACACAGCCTCAGATTCCGTATCAGGAGTGCATGTTGAACTGACTATGGAATTGTTGCCTGCCGGTTCTATGAAGTCATTATCATACCGGATTTTCCCGCGACTGGAAGAAGCAGAGACTCCTGTAACGGACATGCTTGAAAGTATATCACTGTTTGTGATATTGGTATTTGCCTTGTGGCTATTGTTTGTGTTTTATTTGAGGATTAAAGCCCGGGCCATCGATACAAAGCCGGCCATAATTATTGCGGTACTTGCAGGATTTCTGGTTCCCGGGTTTTGGTTTCTGAACTTTGTTGACCAAATGGGATGGATGTACGGATTTAACGGCTCGGTCGCCATTTTTCAGAACCTGATGATGCTTGGGATAATGGGTGCGGTTGGAGCCGTTGGATTTTTTGTGCTAACGGCTGTCAGTGACTCCGTTACCCGACAATACTGGCCCGAAAAACTAAAAACCTGGGATTTGGTGCGCCGCGGTTTATTTATGAATAAACCCGTAGGCTGGGGAATGGTTAACGCCATTGCTATTGGTGGAATTTTGATAGGGGTAGTAGGACTGTTTCTTTCCGTTTTTGACCATTCCTTTATATCAGCAAACACAGGTTTTTTGTCGGATGATTATTTTCTTCCCTCCATAGCAAATCTGATGGTTACCACGCTCTTTGTGCTGGTAATTGTGGTTCCCTTATATCTGATTATTGGAAACCAGATAAAAGGCCTGGTTGGCCGCGACTGGATTATTCCGATTGTAAGTGCCGTACTTTTTGCGCTGATCGATATACTTCCATTCAACATCGAGCCGGATAGTCTGGATCGGATGCTACGCGGGGTGTTGGGATTTGTGTTGGGATACTTCTATCTCCGGTATGACTTTTTAACCATCGTATTCGGAACTTTTTTGTTTCTCAATTTCCTGACAACTTCAAAAGGCTGGTTAATCGAAGGCTCCCCTGATGCAAATACCTTTTACATGTTCATGATGGTACTTCTGACTTTCGCGGTCGGGGGAATCTATTTTGTATTTAAAGGAACCGACAGGGACGAACTCCCCGAATATGTGCCCGGCTATATCGAGGATCAGGCTAAAGAGCAGCGGTTAAAGCAAGAACTTTCCATTGCCCGCGTTGTGCAGCAAACGTTTTTACCTTCAAAAATTCATCATCTGCCGGGAATTGATATTGCCGGAATTTGTATCCCGGCGCAGGAAACCGGTGGCGATTACTACGACATGATTTCACTGGGAGAGCAGCGTACGGCACTGGCAATCGGTGATGTTAGCGGAAAGGGAATTAGGGCCGCTTTCTATATGACCTTCACTAAAGGGGTGCTTCACAGTTTAAGTGCCTTGATTCTTTCTCCGGTTGAATTGCTGAATCAGCTGAACAGGCTATTCAATGAAAATGCAACACGTGGTACGTTTATCTCCATGATTTACGGAATCCTTGAAGCCGATAAACGCCAGTTTACCTTTGCGAGAGCGGGGCACAATCCTATGCTGCTGGTCCGTGCCAATGGTGATACAGAATGGCTGAAGCCAAATGGGGTTGGCATTGGAGTTGCTCAGAAAGCAGAGGCTTTCATCAAGTGCACCGAAGAAGCTACTCTTAAGTTGAAAGAGGGTGACGTAGTTATCATGTACACCGATGGAATTACCGAAATGCTGAATGCCGGTAATCATTTTTATGGAGAGGAACGGCTTGAACGGCTCGTTAAAGGGGTAAGAAAAGCATCGTCTGAAAAAATTCTGGAGATCATTGTAGATGATGTAAACGAGTTTAAAGGCGTGGTTAAACAACATGACGACATGACTTTGCTCATAATAAAAGCCGATGCCTCAGCGAATCAGTAAATTTTGTATTTTAGCCAATGCTAATAACTGAATACATCGCTGTTAAACGGTAGCGGTGTTCAATACCTAAAAAAATTTCATCCATTGCGAGAATCATTAAAAAATAACATGGGCTTAAGTCAGTCTGTAGAAGATTACCTGAAAGTCATTTACGTGTTAGAGTCAGAAGGTGAAGGGACAACGACGACCAATATTGCCAATGCCCTGGATGTATCTTCAGCCTCGGTGACCAACATGCTGAAGCGCCTTGCAAAGATGAACTTGTTGGAATATGAATCTTACAAAGGTGCCAAGTTAACCGATGCCGGAAATAAAATAGCCCTGGAGATTTTACGCCATCACCGATTACTGGAGTTATACCTCAAGGAAGTAATGGGCTATTCGTGGGATGAAGTACACGATGAAGCGGAAAAGCTGGAGCATCATATTTCGGAGCAATTTGAAGACCGTATTGCAGAACTGCTGAACCATCCCACGCACGATCCCCATGGTGATCCTATTCCTTCCAAAGACGGGATTATGCCCACCATGGCTCAGCTTTCTATTTCTGAGGCTGAGGAAAACACCCCGTATATTATCGGACGGGTGAAAGATCAGGACCCGGAACTGCTTCGCTACCTGGAGAAAATCGGAGTACTGCCCGGCTCAAAAATTGAGGTTATTGAGAAAGCCCCATTTGATGGACCGGTTAAAATCCGCCTGGAAGATAATATTGAGCAGATGTTAGGCCAGGCCGTAGCCAGTGAGGTGTATGTGTTGGAGGCAGAAAAGCAGCCGTAGGCATGCAAGAAAAGGTCAGACTTGCCGCACTTCGATATTGGCGGCCTTCATGTTCTTCTTCAGGTCTTTGATCTCTATTTCTTTAAAGTGAAAAATACTGGCTGCCAGAACCGCATCCGCATTTCCTTTGGTGATGGCTTCAATACAATGCTCGATGGTACCGGCACCGCCGCTGGCAATAACGGGTATGTTAACGATGCCATTAATCATCTCCAGAATATCGATGTCAAATCCACTTTTAGTACCATCACGATCCATGCTGGTGAGCAGGATTTCGCCGGCTCCCCGTTTTTCCACTTCCTGCATCCATTCGATGGCGTCCAAACCGGTATCTTCCGTGCCACCTTTGATGTACACATTCCAGCTGTCTCCGTGCCTTTTGGCATCTACAGCTGCTACAATAGCCTGAGCACCAAATGCGGCGGAGGCGTCATCAATGAGCTCCGGGTTCTTCACAATACTGCTGTTCAGGGAAACTTTATCGGCTCCGGATTTAAGAAGCTCTTCAATTTCATCAACGGTTTTAATTCCTCCACCCACCGTAAAAGGAATGTTAATCTCTGCAGCTATTCTTTTAACCAGCTCAACCAGGGTTTTTCTCTTTTCCAGGGTAGCAGTGATGTCCAGAAAAACCAATTCGTCGGCACCTTCTTCGCTGTATCGTTTGGCCAGTTCAACAGGGTCACCGGCGTCCCTGAGTCCTTCAAAATTGACACCTTTCACGGTTCGGCCGTCTTTGATATCCAGGCAGGGAATGATTCGTTTTGTGAGCATAAAGTTCTGAAATCTGCTTACCTCTGCGGACACGGAATTCGTATGTGAGTTTAAATTCCTTACTACGCAGGGTTAAAAATTAGACTTCAAATATAGAAAATTCTTAAAAGGGGTGTTAGCAAAATAAGCATAAAGATGTACCGACAGTGAACCCAAAGAGCTTATTTGGAGTTACTGTCAAAAAAAGAAAAAAGGCTATGAAGTTTAAACTTACGGACGTCTCAAAATCAGCATGCGATATTATAGATGAAGTTATGCAAAGTCCGGACTCCCAATTACTAATTCCGCCCAAAATGAAAGGCCAAAATCCAGGTGCCGAACATCCGGAATCGGACGAAAAGCAAATCGGGTTATTTTCCAGTGGCACAACCGGTTCACCAAAAGAAATTTGGAACAGCTATGAGAACCTGGTAAGGAATGCCCGGTTTACCGCAGAAGCATTCGGAGTAAAACCGAACCACCGGCTTTTGATGATGGCAGCACCCTGGCATGTAGCCGGGCTCAGCTGGGCGATTATGGCGGAAGAATTAGGGTGCGAATATCGGTTCATCACTACGAAAAAGGGAGAAGGTGACCAATGGCTGAAAAGCGTTCAGGAGTTCGAACCTGATTTCCTGCTTACGGTGCCGGCGGTATTGAGGGCAATGTATGGTGAGGATTGGTTCGTTCCTCATATTGTATTCGGCGGTTACTCTGTAGATGAAGGTGAACTTCAGCAGCTTAACCCACATTGTGAATTTACCATTCAAGGATATGGGCAAACGGAGGCCGGCGGGTTAATCGCAGCTCATAAACGAAAAAGTACAGCTCCGGTTCAGCCTTATGAGCATTTCTGCAGCGGACATCCCATCCGGGGAGTTCAGTTGAAGTGTGAAGGGACCCCCGAAAACCCGGCACCGATATTTATTCAATCAGAAACGGCCTTCACCAAAGAAGAGTACGACAGTAAGGATGTGGGATTCAGGGATTCACATGGGAGATTGTATGTTTTGGGAAGAGCTGACAAAATCGTTAGTGAAAAGTAGAGCAGGACAATTTTCTCCGCGGTTCTGCATTTAATATATTGAGTTATCTAATTACAAGAGAAGACTATGAGAACCAATCGCTTGCTATCACTTTTATTCTTCGCTCTTTTTTTAATTCCGCTAAGTTGTACCACCGATGTTACCGGCCCGAATTCAAGTGGGGAGTTGCCCCGGGAACTTTCAGCAGCAGAGAAAAAGCTGGTTGAAGACGGACAATCATTCGGATTTAATGTGTTTAAAAGCACGGTTGCCGGAGACTCATCAAAGAATATTTTCATTTCACCGCTTAGTATATCAGTAGCTCTGGGTATGACGATGAACGGAGCTGAAGGTGAAACTTTTGAGCAGATGCGGGAGACGCTCGCATTGCAGGGGTTGAGCCAGGATGAAATTAACCAGGGATATCAGTCGCTGATAAAACTGTTGACGGAAGCCGACCCTAAAGTGAAAATGCAGATAGCAAATTCAGTATGGAGCAGAGAAGGATTTGCCGTTCAGGAATCGTTCACCAATACTCTTGAAGAATATTTTGATGCCACCACACGCGAGTTGAATTTCAGCGATCCGAAATCCACAGACATCATAAATCAATGGGTGGCTGATAATACCAACGGATTGATTGAAAAGATCATCGATGGACAAATTCCACCTGAAATGATAATGTATCTGATAAATGCCATCTATTTTCAGGGCGACTGGACTTATCAATTCGATAAAGAAGAAACCCGGGAACATTCCTTTAGCCTTGAAGAAGGTGGAGAAATAATGGTGGACATGATGAGGCAGGAACGTCTGTTTAATATCAACATGAATGAGGAAGTTCACATGATTGACCTGGCTTATGGAGACAGCCTGTTTAGTATGACGGTAATGATGCCAGCCGATACAGAAAAGCCGATTGATGAATTTATCAGCGATGACCTGACCAAAGAGAAGTTCGACTCATGGATTGCGGGTTTATCGAAAAAGGACATGCCAATACTTTTTCCCAAGTTTGAACTTTCCTACAAAATCAAAATGAACGACATTCTGAAGTCGATGGGGATGGAAGTACCGTTTGAGGAGGGAAAAGCTGATTTTTCCGGTATAAATCCGGACGCCCGACTCTTTATAAGTCAGGTAAATCACAAAACGTATGTAAAAGTGGATGAGAAAGGAACAGAAGCCGCTGCGGTTACTTCGGTGGGAATAGGAGTGACTTCCGTGCCCCAGACGTTTTCCGTGGATCGTCCTTTTGTGTTCATGATTCGTGAACAAAACAGCGGGGCCATTCTCTTCATGGGTAAAGTAAAGAACCCTAAATTGTAATCTTTAACTCTCTATTCAGGGAATAAAGGCAAGAGCGCAAGTATTCACTTGTGCGGTTTAGGATCCTATAAAAGAACTTTAGCGATTGAATTCCGCCATTTCTTCCAGCGAAATTCGGCTCTCGTAATAGGCTTTCCCAACCACCACGGCATCGATGTTAGCCTCGTTGAGTATGTTTAAGTCTTCAAGAGATGAAACCCCGCCCGAGGCAATCAGTTTGATATCAGTAAATTGCTTTTGAAGGTTTTCATACAGTTCAAAGTTGGGACCGGAAAGCGTACCATCTTTGGAAATATCGGTACAGAGTACTTCTTGCAACCCATGCTCTATCATACGGTTCAGAAAAGACTCTACCGATTCTTCCGCCGTTTCCAGCCAGCCTGAGTAGGCAATTTTTCCGTCTTTAAGGTCCATGCCCAAAATCATTTTCTCAGGATAGTTCGCAAGAGCTTTCAGCCAGTCTTCTTCATTTTTGATAGCCATAGAACTGCAAATGACTTTTGAAAGACCGGCATTGAGAAGCATCTCCACATCCTCAAAAGTCCGGATACCGCCACCGGTTTGTACCGAAATCTCCAATTTGTCAATAATTTCTTTAATGTGCGGCAGATTGATGAATTTCCCTTCCTTCGCTCCATTCAGGTCTACCACATGGATATGCTTAAAGCCTGCTTCTTTAAACTTTCGGGCCTGATTTACAGGAGACTCGTCATAAACGGTTACCTCTTCATATGAACCTTTATGAAGCCGGACAGCCTTTCCGTTTAATAAGTCGATAGCGGGAATTGTAAGCATGGAATATTTTTTTGATGCAAAGGTAGGGCTTCGGCAACTTCTTTTCTTATAACTTTCTGATAGGCTTATGAACTTTTACTTGTTTGCTTCAGCTTGTTCAGGCCAGCTGCCTCTAAAAAAAGTTGTTATAGCCTGTAGTGTGAAACCGGGGTTGTCAGAAAGGCTTCCTTTATCAGCTTCAGGAACCAACAGTAACCGGCTGTTTTGGGTGATATCTGTCCACCTGCGCTGACTGGAAATAGCAAGGGAATCCTCCTTTCCGTAAACGACAAGAAGTGGTGCCTTAACGTCCTTCAGTTTTTCAGAATAATCCCAGTTGCCGAAGAAAGCCGGTGCAAGCTGAGCGGTATATTGGTAGTAATATTTAACCGCTTCGGCCGGCCCATCACAGGTTGAACCTTTGTGAGAGGCCCTTTCGCCCCTCAAAGTGGCGATTTGTTTGGAGAGCTCTTCATATTCCCGGCATGTTAAGACGGGATCATCGGCACTTCCTTCCAGCAGGCTTGCCAAAAGGGTTGAAGCCCGGTTGGTAAGTGATGTGTCTGGAACAGGGGAAGCTTGTTGAGCCCTCGCCCGGTAATATTCTCCCATTTCTGCCCGAACCGGCCCGGTAGATCCATGAAAAACAACCCGGTTTAAGTGATGGGGGTATTTGGTGGCATATTCAGCTAAAACAATAGATCCGAACGAATGGGTGAGTACGTTCATGGAATCAAGGTTAAAATAATCGCGTACAGCTTCCAGGTCTTCCACAAAATATTCGGGCTTCAGTCGGGTGGTGTCTTCCGGGAGCGTAGACTTTCCCCCACCGCGTTGATCATAGAAAATGAGTGTGAAATCCTTAGCCAGCGGTTTAGCAGAAGGTGAAAAAGAGTTGATGCCTGCTCCGGGGCCTCCATGAATGATAAGGAGCGTGTCAGTACTCATTCCTTGAACCTGATAGAAAAGCGCAGCACCATCATCCGTTTGAATAAAACCATCGCGTGTTTCTGCTTCTTTCTGAATTTGGCTACAGGAAATGAAGCCGATGAAGATAATCCCAATAAAAATGATCCTGTTCATGTGCATGGGTATTAGATATGGAAGTCAGGTTTGCAAAGGTAATCAATTGAGCGGTTTTAAAAATGCCCCACGTATGTATGAACGAGAGGCAGGGCTAAAATACTCAGTTCTGCCTGTCATCATAAACATTAACCAAATTAATGCAGATGAAATCACGAGATACAAATCACAAAAATTCAATCAATGAGAGAAGGGGATTTACCCGGGGTAAAGGCTTTAATTACATTTTTTCGGCCATACTAACACTTTTTATAATTGCAGCTGCTCCGCATCAGAGTTGGGCACAACAAGGGAGTCTGACGCTGGATGGCGATGGTGATTACGCCACGGCCGGAGACAGTCCATCTCTGGATATATCAGGAACCAGTATCACCCTTGAAACATGGGTTAAACACGACGGAGAAAGCGATGACAATGCTTTCTTAATCAATAAGGCTTTGAGTAGTGACGGATATCGCCTGCAGCTTTATGGTGAAGGTGAAGAAACCTACGTTCGGTTTGTTATCGGTGATGTGACAAATGACGGACCGGCTGTATATTCTGAAACAGGAGTTCCCGCCAACCGCTGGACCCACATTGCGGCAACCTATGACGGTCAATTTTTAAAGATTTACATTAATGGCCAGCTGGATGCAACTTCACAGGAAGATCGCACAATTGATGCTAACGATGCGAGTCTGACTCTGGGTGCCAATGCATCATTAACCGGAAATTTTTTGAGTGGAGAGATGGATGGGGTGCGAATCTGGAACACAGTGCGCAGTGCAGCTCAAATTGGGGATACCTACCTGGAAGAGTTGACGGGAAGTGAATCCGGGCTTGCAGCTCTGTATCAGTTTTCCACTTCCAGCGGGGGCAATGTTAATGACTTGGCAGGTTCGAATAACCTGTCATTAACGGGTGATAACGCCGGCATTGCAAGTCCCGGAGCCGTGCCTATTGCTCCTAATCTTTATACCCACAATGGTAACGGCCAGGCTGAGCTGACCTGGGATGAACGTCTGGGACCAAATGATGAAAACCAAGCCTCAAGCTTCAAAGTATATCGTTCTACAGCTCCGGATGGCAGTGACCGAACGGAAGTTGCCGCGGTATCCTCAGGCACCTATGAGTACAGCGATACGGGCTTAAATAACGGCCAAACCTACTACTATGAGATTACAACTATAGATGGCTCAGCCAACGAAAGTGATTTTTCGAATATGGTTACGGCCACGCCCTACGCCACGATGGGTGGAGGAAGTTTATACCTCACTAAAAATGCCTATGGATTGGTTTCAGACCGGCCATCACTTGATATTATTGATACAGATATATCGGTACATGCCTGGATTAAGCACGATGGGCAAAGCGATGAAAATGCCGTGATTGCTGTAAAAGGATCAACAGCAGACGGATATGTACTACGATTGGACGGAGAAGGACAAGCGCCCAATCTTGCATTTGCCATCGGGGATATCACCAATGGTGGTCCGACCATTGTATCCAACTCAAGTATCCCGGCTAATCAATGGACGCACGTAGCCGGTACGTATGATGGCAACGATCTCAAAGTTTATATAAACGGAGAGCTTGACAATACCGAGCCGGAAGACCGAACTATTGACGGGAATGACTTCGACCTGTTTATCGGTGCTGATGCGGCTGCATCCGATCAATTCTTTAGCGGACATATTGATGAACTGGGAATTTGGAGCATCGCCCTTCAGCGTCAGGATATCGAGGACAATTATAAAAAGGAATTCGTCGGGAATGAGGAAGGACTTGAACTCTATTATCGCTTTGATGATGCCGGGAATTCAATTGTGAAAAGTATGGATACCTATCATACCGAAATGCAAAAAGTGCCGGTTAGCGGAACTGTTGAAGTTACAGCTCCGGGCGTATTCCCTGTAGCACCGTACAGTTATGCACTCGCTGATACCACTTCCACAGAGGTTTCCATAACAAATCGGGCATTTAATGTGCCGGCCAGCCAAAAAGTTTACCGATCTGCTCAACAAAATTTAAGTGATCGCAGTGAAGTAGCCTCAACCTCTACCTTCAGTTATTCTGATGGCGGTTTGACTGCTGAAAACACCTACTACTACCAGGCAACAGCGATTAATGCAGACGGACAGGAAAGTGATTTCAGTCACCCAACCCCGGTCAGAGCTTCTGTTTACGAAGCAGGAAACGCACTCAAGTTGGATGGTGACCTTGATTACGTTCTCCTCGATAACCGTAATTCGTTAGACGGCTATAGACAGTTGTACGTAAACTTTGAAGAAACCATGACGGTGGAAGCCTGGGTTAATCATGATGGCAATAGCGATGAAAATGCAGTGATTGTTCAGAAAGGAGCTACCAGTGACGGATACCGCTTGCGACTTGAAGGTACCGGAAGCTCAGTAGCTGCTTCATTTACGATTGGAGATATCACCAATGGCGGGCCGCGGGTTACAACTAATTCCAGCATCCCCGCAAACCAATGGACGCATATTGCGGCTACCTATGATGGAACCGATCTGAAGATTTATGTGAATGGTTCACTCGATGCCACAGACAGCGAAGACAGAACTATTGACCCAAACCCACAGCCTCTTTTAATAGGTGGGCCAAATGCGCTGGATGGCAACTTTTACAGCGGGGAACTGGATGAAATTCGTATCTGGAATGTAGCCCGCACGGAATCCGAGATAGCCAATAATTTCTATAAAGAATTAATGGGCGATCAAGAAGACCTGATTGCTTACTTCCGCTTTGATGAAAACCAGGAGGAAGGTGAAACAGCCGCTTCTGATATTACATACAGTTCTGCCCGAAGAGCAATGAGCGGAACCCTGAGCGGAGATGCCACTTTTGTGAACTCTAATGCATTGAGCAGTCAACCCGTGGTAATAAATCCGATTTCTGAAATTACGCTGGATGAAGATTTCGGAACCTTTGTAGCAGCTGATCTGGATACGGTTTTCCAGGATGATGACACCCCAAATCTGAGCTATTCCATTGTGGTGCCATGTCATATTGTGGAAGCGGAAGTTCAGAATGATACCAGCCTGGTTTTCACTTCTCTCGAAAACATCTTCGGAACCGATACGCTAACCGTGGAAGCTACCGATGGAGCTACGACAGCTCGTCAGTCTTTTATCGTACACGTAGAGTCAGTGAATGACTTACCGGAACTGGCCGGGTTCGAAAATGATCTGCAGGTTCCATTAGATGGAGAACTTACTGCTGATATGTTTGCCCGTACAGCAGACGTAGAATCGGCTGATACCGCACTGACGTTTACGTTTGCGGTAGATACCTCCGGAATCAACGTTGACTTTGACGGGCAGATGCTCACGCTATCACCCAATGGTGATTTTGACGGATCGGGTACATTGGATATCGAAGTGACGGATGAAGACGGAGGTACAACTTCTGTTTCCGTAGGTGTACAAATGGTAACCGACACGGATATCACGGATGAAAATGGTGTACCGGAAGCATTCGATCTGGCTCATAATTATCCGAACCCATTCAACCCAACCACTACTATAAAGTATGCACTGCCGGAAGCAGCGGATGTTCAATTGACGGTGTTTAACTCAATCGGACAGAAAGTAGCTGATCTGGTAAATACCCGTCAGGCTGCCGGTACCCATCAGGTAGATTTTGATGCCAGTCAGCTGCCCAGCGGGATGTACATTTACCGATTGAAAGCCGGGGAATTTGAGCAAATACGCAAAATGACGCTGGTTAAATAAGTTCACTTTAAAAATCTAATCTCCCTCAAAGCGTCTGCTTAACCGCAGGCGCTTTTTTTATGAATGAAGGTTAATTCGTCACTATTCAGGAACACTGGTTCAGTAAGTGATGTTAAGCTCGAAGTTAAATGACCTGAAACGGCTTAATTTGAATAGATGCCCGCAAACTCACACATACAATTAGACGACCTGACAAAAAGCTACCGGGAAGGGGATAAGAATCGTTCGGTGCTCGACGGTTTGAATCTTTCAGTCAAAGAAGGAGAAATGATTGTACTTCTTGGGCGATCCGGTTCCGGTAAAAGTACCCTGCTCAACCTGATAAGTGGAATTGACAAACCTGACGCCGGAAAGGTGATTATTGGCGGTACCAATCTGGCAGAGCTCGATGAAAAGAACCGGACTCTTTTCCGGCGCAACAATATCGGCTTTGTGTTTCAGTCGTTTAATCTGATTTCGACACTGACTGCTCATGAAAATGTGTTACTGCCTTTGAAGCTGAAAGGGGCAACAGACGACGAAACACTGGACAAAGCTCAACAGTTTTTAGACAGCGTTGGACTTGGAGACCGGGGAGACAGTTACCCCGACCGTCTGTCCGGAGGGGAACAACAGCGGGTGGCCATAGCACGTGCGCTTGCTCATGAACCTATGCTGATATTAGCTGACGAGCCCACCGGAAACCTGGATTTTGAAACCGGTCAGCAAATCCTCGATATCTTAAATGAACTGGTTCGGGAAAACGGACGGACTATTATTCTTGCTACCCATGACCGGGATATCTGTAAAATTGCAGATCGCGTGCTGGAACTCCGCGGTGGCAAATTACGAGAAGTAGAGGATGTAGCAGAGATGGCGGTATCATGAGCAGTTCAAATAATTCCAATTTACTCTGGCTTTCCAGTCTTCGTTTTCTGCTGAGCCATCCCTGGCATTTTGCCCTTTCAATATTAGGTGTGGCCTTAGGTGTGGCCGTAGTTGTATCTATAGACCTTTCTAACAGCAGTGCTGAAAAAGCATTTGAACTATCAACAGCAGCGGTTACCGGAAAGGCCACTCATCAAATTCGCGGAGCGGCAGAAAACTTGCCTGACGAAACTTATCGCAATCTAAGAATTCAAACCGGGCTCAGGAAATCGGCTCCGGTAGTTGAGGGATATGCTCAGGTGCAAGGAATGAATAGAACTTTCCAGGTGCTTGGGGTTGATCCTATAGCCGAAGCTCCATTCCGGGATTACGCTAGTCAGCAGGCCGGGATCGAATTATCCGATTTTATTAGTGGCAATAACACAGGGCTGGTAGCACAGCAAGTAGCAGAACAATTGAATGTTGAAGTAGGGGATTCACTTCTAGTTATTGTAGGGGGACGCCCGTTTAATGTTCAGTTAATCGGATTGATTGAGGCAGAAGATGACCGCAGTCAACAAGCATTAGAAAGTTTGTTGGTTGTGGATATTAGCACCGCACAGCGGTTGTTTAATATGGAAGGGAGCCTGACCCGGATTGATCTCATTCTTCCAAAAGATGGTGAGGAAGATCTGAAGAAAAAAATTCAAACCGTGTTACCCGAAGGAGCTTCTATTGTCCGCTCCGAATCCCGAACGGAAACGGTGGAGCAAATGACCCGTGCTTTTGAATTTAATCTGCAGGCCCTGAGTATGCTTGCCCTGTTGGTCGGGATGTTTCTCATCTATAATACCATGACCTTCTCGGTGGTTCAGCGCCGTCCGCTAATCGGACGGCTACGGGCGCTGGGAGTAACTAAATCTGAAATTCTAACAACGGTGCTTAAAGAAGCATTACTGATTGGATTCCTGGGAACAGGAGTCGGAATGGTAACCGGAATATTTCTGGCACAGGTGTTGGTGAAGTTGGTTACTCAATCCATTAACGACTTATATTTTGTGTTGTCTGTGCAGGAACTATCTATTGGGTTATTTCCGATGGTGAAAGGTGTAATGCTTGGGATAGGTGCTACTTTGATTGCTGCATTTTGGCCGGCGAGAGAGGCTTCAGAAGCGGAAGTTTCAACGGTATTAAGGCGATCATCCAACGAGTCTAAAGTTTCGTCCCGGATATCTCCAATTGCACTGTTAGGACTGATGATTGGTGCAGGCGGTGGTTTAATACTCCTGATCCCAAATGGAGGAATAGCAGCCGGATATTCTTCACTGCTTTTTATGATTGTAGGCTTTTCACTTCTCGTACCCTTGATTATTGTTGGACTGGCTAAACTGCTTCGTCCGGTGCTTGGGGCATTAAGCGGATTGATAGGGAAAATGGCGGTGCGAGGAGTAGTCACGGAACTTAGCCGGACATCGGTTGCTATTGCGGCATTGGTAGTGGCCGTTGCGGCAACGGTTGGTGTTGGGGTGATGGTGGATAGCTTCAGAACCACCGTCGTTTCCTGGCTGGAAGCTCAGCTTCAGGCGGATGTGTACGTACAGCCGCCCAGCTCGGTATCCCGGAAAGCTGACGCCACGCTGGAGCCTGAATTGGTAGTTCTGCTCCGCCAAACAGATGGAGTCGGTGATGCCGGAACAGTCCGAAGTGTAGAAGTTCGAACGAACAATGGTACAGATAATTTAGTGGCCATAAATCAGGGACCAAAAGTCGAACAGGCCTATCAGTTGAAATCACAAGCTGATGATTTTTGGCAACAGTTCACCCAGGAAAACATCGTGATGGTTTCGGAAGTATATGCCTATCGGAATGGGCTAAACCCGGGAGATACGCTGACTATTGAAACCGATACCGGAGAACAAAGCTTTACCATTCAGGCTATAAATTTTGACTACGCTTCCGACATAGGGACGATCACCATTAGCCGGAATATCTATAACCAATTTTTTGATGACGATGCTATCTCCGGCCTCGCACTGTATGCGAAACCCGGGGTGGAGGTGGAGACATTGGTAGAACGACTCCGGGAGAATTCCGCCGGAATGCAGGAGGTTTTTATCCGATCCAACAAAGGGTTGAGGGAAGCTTCCATTGAGATTTTTGATCGCACATTTACGGTAACGGTGGTCCTCCGAATGCTGGCTATTTTAGTTGCATTTATAGGAGTTCTGTCCGCATTAATGGCTCTTCAGTTAGAGCGCTCTCGGGAGCTGGCTGTATTGCGGGCCAACGGAATGACGCCCGGACAGCTATGGAATTACGTGGTAACTCAAACGGGGGTGATGGGAATAATGGCGGGACTGCTTTCTGTACCCCTTGGTATTCTGATGGCCTATGTGTTGGTGTATGTCATTAACCTTCGCTCTTTTGGGTGGACGTTACAGTTCATGATTACTCCTGAAGTTCTGTTTCAGGCCTTTGGGCTTGCAGTAATTGCGGCTCTTTTAGCGGGCATCTACCCATCCTGGAAAATGGCACAGGCAAATCCGGCTGATGCTCTTAGAAATGATTAAGTAAGAAGTATGTCTATGAAAAAAATTATTTGGATCTCAGCGGTTGCGATATTCATAGCCGCAGGAAGTCTGTATTTTATAACTCAGGAAGATGAAGAAATTTCAGCTACCGTTTCAGTAGCCGAAGCTATGGGCGGGGGTGATGAGGAAGGATACCTGAGGGCAACGGGGCCAAGAGAATTTGTTTTCCCTGATGATCACGGTCCGCATCCCGGATACCGGACGGAGTGGTGGTACTACACAGGTAACCTATTTACTGAAGAAGGCCGTCAGTTTGGCTATCAGTTCACCATTTTTCGGAGTCAGTTAAATCCACCTGCTAATGGCGAAGCCGGTGCTGCTCAAGGCGAAGATTGGAATACGGATCAGCTTTATCTCGGGCATTTTGCCATTTCAGATGTGCAGGAGGAGAATCATGTTTTTGATGAGCGATATAGCCGTGGTGCAGCCGGTTTAGCCGGCGCTCAAGCCGAGCCATTCGAAATTTGGCTGGAAGACTGGAAAATTACCCGCGAGAACGAAGAAGAAAGTAATGACAAGAATTTCCCGACCCGTATTAAGGGAACAATGGAAGACGGTTCAGCAATTAACCTGGTTGTGACACCGACCAAACCACTGACCCTCCAGGGAGAGAAAGGGTATGATAAGAAAGGGCCGGGGGAGGGAAATGCATCTTATTATTTGTCCTTTACCAGAATGGACGCCCGTGGAACCCTCACCATGAATGGCACAGAGTACAATGTAAAAGGGCAAAGCTGGATGGATCATGAGTGGAGTACTTCTGCTTTGGGGGAAGATCAGGAAGGCTGGGACTGGTTTTCCATTCAGTTATCAAATGGCTATGACCTGATGTATTACCAGCTGCGCAATGCGGATGGATCGGTGAGTACATTTACCACCGGCTCACTCGTTGATCCCCTGGGAAATAAGACGAACATCAATCCGGGGGAAGTAAATCTGGAAGTATTGGACCGGTGGGAAAGTCCGCACAGCGGAGCTGATTATCCTTCCGAATGGGTGCTGGAAATTCCCGGAGAAAACCTTCGGCTTGAACTGGCAACGCTCTTCGACGATCAGGAAATGGACGTTTCGGTACGATACTATGAAGGAACGCTATCCGTAAAGGGCGCCATGAACGGGGAAGAGGTAAGCGGACAGGGGTATATTGAGATGACGGGATATGGGGAGGAGTAGGGGTTAAATTCCAAGTTCCAAGTTCCAAGTTCCAATGACCAATGACCAATGACCAATGGCCGAATAACGAATAACGAATAACGAAAACTTTACCCCAGTATTAAATTTTAGGAAAACCGTTGTTTGGGGGTCATAAAATGGTGAACTTCACACCCGCAAATAAAAGCATACATGAGTTTAGAAATGGCTGATATTAAAACACTGACAAAAAAGGACTTGAAATTTCTGAAAGAGCTGGAAGAATTGCTCTACGATAGAAAGTCTGAAATGCCGGATGGTTCCTATACCACCTCCATGTACAAAAAAGGCATTGACAAGATCGCCCAGAAAGTAGGTGAGGAAGCTGTTGAAACTGTAATCGCTTCAAAAAATACGAAAGATAAAGAGACGATAAACGAAGCGGCTGATCTGATTTTTCACCTCATGCTGTTGCTTGCAGAAAAAGAAATTCCCCTTCACAAAGTTATAAAAAGGCTGCGCAAACGCCACGACAAAGGTACCCATAAGCATATCGGAGAGTGATTTCGTTAATCGTTATTCGGTACCAGATTAAACTTTTTAGATTGATTAATTAGCTAATTCGAGTAACGAATAACTAACTATATTTTTCACTGATAACGAAATTTTAACAGCTCCTGCCTTCTTTGTATCTTTGTTGTTTAAAGTGAGACGCACCGAATTCCGCACATGAATAACATTCGAAACTTTTGCATCATTGCCCATATTGATCATGGGAAATCAACCTTAGCAGACCGACTTCTTCAGCTTACCGGCGCCATCAGCGAACGGGAGATGAAAGAGCAAATGCTGGATGACATGGATTTGGAGCGTGAGCGTGGCATCACCATTAAAAGTCACGCCATCCGAATGGATTATAAAAGTCCTGATGGCAACAACTACATCTTCAACCTGATTGACACGCCCGGGCACGTTGATTTTGCCTACGAAGTATCCCGTGCCTTAAAAGCTTGTGAAGGCGCTATTCTTGTAGTTGATGCGGCCCAGGGAATTGAAGCACAAACCATTTCAAACTTATACCAGGCCATTGATCAGGACCTGGAAATTATACCGGTATTGAACAAAATTGATCTGCCTGGTGCTGATCCTGAAGGCGTGGGGCAGCAAATTGTGGATATGATCGGGTGTGAATATGAAGACATTCTTCACGTATCCGGTAAAACCGGTGAAGGTGTAGATGCGCTTCTTGAGGAGATTGTAAAGAAAGTTCCGGGTCCCAAAAGAGAAGAAGACAAACCACTGCGTGCACTTATTTTTGATTCCGTTTTTAATACCTACCGGGGTTCGGTAGCCTATGTTCGGGTGATGGAGGGTGTACTTCGAAAAGGAGATCTCTTCAAATTCATGTCTAACCATGAAGAGTATAACGCCGAAGAGATCGGTTACCTGAAAATGAAGCAGGAGCCCACCAAAGAGCTGCACGCCGGGGAAGTAGGCTATGTAATTGGGAGTGTGAAATCGCTGCAGGATGTCCGTGTGGGTGATACCATCACCAAAGTGGATAATCCAGCCAAAGACCCTATTCCGGGTTACCAGGAAGCTAAACCTATGGTGTTCAGTGGAATTTTCCCGACGGACTCCGACGACTTTGAAGACCTTCGCGCTGCCCTTGAAAAGCTTCAGCTGAACGATGCCTCTTTGACCTATGAGCCGGAAACGTCCAAAGCCCTGGGTTTTGGTTTTCGGGCCGGATTCCTCGGACTTCTGCATATGGAAATTGTGCAGGAACGCCTCGATCGTGAATTCGATATCGATATCATAACCACGGTGCCCAACGTGCAGTACGAAGTGGAGCTGGTTGAAAGCGGTAACCGGATTGAGGTAGATAACCCAAGCCAGATGCCCGGTGCCGGCGACATCGAAGCTATTTATGAGCCGTACATCAAGGCAAGTATCATTACCCCGGCTGATTACATCGGCCCGATTATGAAGCTGTGCCAGGAGCGGCGGGGTATTTACGTAAACCAGCTGTTCATGCAAAATAATCGGGTGGAGATTACGTATGAACTACCGATGGCCGAGGTGGTTTTTGATTTCTATGACCGGTTGAAATCCGGAACGCGCGGATATGCCTCTCTGGATTATGAATTTATCGAATACCGAAAAGGCGATCTTGTTCGTTTGGACATTATGCTGAACGGCGACCAGGTGGATGCATTGTCAAGTATCACCCACCGTGATAAGGCCTATTACCTCGGACGTAAAGTTTGTGGAAAATTAAAGGAACTTATTCCTCAGCAACAGTTTGAAGTAGCTGTACAGGCGGCTATCGGAAACCGGGTAATTGCCCGTGATACCGTTCGTGCGATGCGTAAAGACGTTACCGCGAAATGTTACGGTGGTGATATTTCCAGAAAACGAAAGCTGCTTGAAAAACAGAAAGAAGGTAAAAAACGAATGAAACAGGTAGGTACGGTTGAAATACCTCAGGAAGCATTCCTCGCCGTACTATCTATGGACGAAGACGACAGATAGGTTTTATGCAACGATTGACGAAACAATTCTTTTTCTTTTTTGTACTGATGGTGATGATATCCACGGCTGCACAGGCGCAGTTCGAAGAGCCGGATATCAAAAAAGTGAGTCAGGAAGACCGGGCTGAATTCCAGTCGCGTTTTGCTGATATAAAATGGACCGGGCAGGGATTCAATTATAATGAACTGGACCGAATGCCCGCAATTGAAATTCGTGCTGTTCTGCAGGGAGCGTATGGCGATCCAACCCAAAAGGTGGAGGATATCATTGAAAAAGACGGATATTTAAGGGATGGAAAATCCATACAATTTGAGTATTGGTTTATCATTGACGGATATATTCCGATGATGGTGCTGGATTTGGAAGGCCCTTTTGATGACGGCTTGGTATATGTAGGTGCCAGTCGCTATGTGGATTTAATGCCGCAGGTAAAGCGAACCCTAACCAAAGAGTTGCGGGAAACATCACCTAAAGAATACGTTGACTACTTTTATTCACCGGAAAGGGGACAGTGGTATAAAGTTTCCTATGAGGCCGGAGAATACAAGAAAGAGGAAATCAAAAAACCCTCTCATATCAAAACAAAATAAATAACCGGAACTTGGAAGAGAATAAGAACCCCGAAGAGCAGGGATTAAGCTCATACTGGAAGAAAAGGAAAGAAAAGAAAGAAGAAGAAAATAAGAAGGCTAAATCATGGCTGCGTGAGTGGGTTGACGCCATTGTATTTGCTTTTATTGCAGCAGCTATTCTTCGTGCATTTCTGTTTGGGTCGTACAAAATTCCCACTCCTTCCATGGAAAAAACCCTGATGACGGGAGATTTGCTCATCGTATCCAATGTAACTTACGGCCCAAGAACTCCGATGGGGTTATGTGTTCCTTTTTTGCAGGGATGGTGCGTGCCCGGCGTTCAGCTTCCATGGACCCGGCTACCCGGTTTCCGTGATGTAGAACGAAATGACATTTTCGTTTTTAATGTGCCATGGGAAGTGAAGCCCGTATCACAAAAAACCAATTACATCAAAAGAGCCGTAGCAATTCCCGGCGATACCATTTCAATTCAGGATAAAATCTTATATGTCAATGGTGGGAAATCGGTGCAACATGAAGGTGTACAACGTCATTATGTGGTGCGAATGGCAGAGCGAGTCCGTCTCAGCAACGCTAAAATGGAATCGGTAGGCGGAGAGTTAATAGGCTACACCAATAACAATACCTATGTAGTAAACATGACAGATGATGTGGCTTCAACTGTTAGCGGATGGGCCGAAGTAGATACCATGTTTTTAAATGTAACTCCCGAGGGGAGTGTTGACCGGAATTATGTACAGAGTTCGGGAGATTTCTCAAGAGCATTTAACAATTCAGATCAACTTCCTGAAATCGTAATACCGTTTGAAGGACAGGAAATTCAGATCACCAATGATAATTGGTTCATCTATAAAGATATTATTGAGCGATACGAGAGAAACGATCTGAGACGGGAAGGCGGAAAGATCTTTATCAACGGGGAAGAGACCAATTCCTATACCATTAAGCAGGATTACTACTTCGCTATGGGAGATAACCGCGATAACAGTCAGGATTCCCGTTTCTGGGGTTTTGTTCCCAGCGATCATGTTATTGGGAAAGCATCCATTGTATGGTTCTCCACCGACAACTGGGTGCCACGCTTCGAGCGAATTTTTACAATGATTGATTAAGGAGGGAGGAGTCAGCACTCAGAATACAGGAGTCGGAATGTTGTATTCTGAGTGCTGTATTATGAAGTCTCACTCTTTTATTACCTATTACTCTGGTTCCGGACGCTCTGCGTCTGAATGAAAGGCAGCCAGAGAAAATCCTTCTCTTTACTTTTTCGCCATCGTCTTACCTTTGGGAGCTCCTTCCCGGATAGCAAGCTGACCGCACCCTGCGTCAATGTCATCACCGCGGCTTCTTCGAACCGTTGCACGGACATCATTTTTGATCAGTTCACGCATAAAATTGTCCAGCCGATCTTCTCTTGCCCGCTGAAGCTCAACACCGGCTACATTGTTGTACATAATGATGTTGACCTTGCTGGGTGCCCACTTCACAATTTTGGCTAATTCACGGGCATCCTGGGGGCTATCATTGAAGTTGTCAAACAACAAGTATTCGTAAGTTATGGGTCGCTCAGTGGCTCTGTAATAATGTTTAACAGCATCTTCCAGGCTTTCCAGGTTCATAGAGCTGTTGATAGGCATGATCTTATCCCGCTTAACATCAGTAGGCGCGTGCAGGGAAATAGCCAGGTTAAATTCTTCCTGATCATCTGCCAGTTTCTTAATCTGCTTGGTAAGCCCAACAGTAGAAACCGTAATTCGTTTAGGGGAAAGTTCAATACTCAGCGGATCCGAGATTATGTGAGCTGAATTCGTGATGGCTTTATAGTTGTGCAGTGGCTCGCCCATTCCCATATACACAACATTGGTGATTTTCTTACCATACTTTTCTTCGGCCAAATCGTTAATGTATTGCACCTGATCCACAATTTCACCGTGCGTCAGGTTGCGGAATAGCCCCATTTTACCCGTTGCACAGAAAGCACACCCGAATACACAACCCACTTGTGAAGACACACAAACGGTGAGTCGGCGAGCGGCTCCGTCAGCAAAAAAGTCCGGGATTAATACGGCTTCTACTTTATAATCTTCTTCAGGATCGTTCAGCTTAAAGAGAAACTTAATGGTGCCGTCTTTACTTTCCTGCTGCTGAACCGGCTTTATTCGGTTGATGGTAGCTATCTCACGCAGTTTCTCTCTCAGGTCTTTAGACAGGTTGGTCATGTCTTCAAAGTCAGACACCCCTTTTTGGTAAAGCCACTGGAAAATTTGGTCGGAGCGAAAGCTTTGCAAGCCCAGTTCTTTACAAAAATGGGTAAGCTCTTCTTTGGTTAATGCTTTAAGGTCGGTTTTTTGGGCGGTTTCAGTCGTAGTCATAGGCTTCAAAGATACGCAATAATCGCCCGAACATCGACAAATGATTAGTTTACCGGTTTCTATGGGGTACTTGGATAGTACCACCTTTTCGGTCGTGCATAAAACTCTCTCTCATCAACTGCTCAAAGCGTTCCTGCTGATCGTTGTTGAGGACTTCTTTCATGTCCGTCATATGCGTATAAAACATATTCTCAATGAGATTGTACCGGTTGGTGAGTTCAGTCAGGATAGAGTCGCGCTTTTGGTCATTACCGGCTTCATCGCCCATAATAAAATTAAAATAGGCACGCCGGTCCTCGTTAAGCTCCTTTCGAAGTTCACGCATCTCTTCAAAATGAGATTTACGCAAAGCGGACAAGGAATCGGTCTGGGCATCGGAAAGCTGTAGCTCTCGTTGCATGTATCGGTGAATGACATTTGGATTCCGGTCACTGTCACGAAAGCTCCTTCCGTCACGATTACCTGACTTTTTAATCCAGATCGTGGTAAGTAGTGCAGCGTTTAGCAACACCATCACAAGAAAACCGGTTAGCGCCCACTTAAATTTGGTTTCAATGTTCATGTCACTCTTCCTCAAAAGTTTGGTAATAATTATTGTCGAAGGATTGGTAATCGGATGCCAGCTGATCAACAACTTCGGTTCGGGTAGTGGCAGTAGAGTCAGTGGCTGGGGGGTATTGGGAAATGGAAATCAGGTTTAAAACCAGCATAATGAATACGGCGGCGGCAGCAACGGCTACTCCAATACCTGAAGATTCCTGAGCCTTGTTGCGCTTTTCAAGCCGTGCAGTAACCCGGCTGTAAAAGAAGTCATCGGTGGTGGCACGCTCTATCCCGTCCAGCGATGCCAGGGTTTTATCCACTTCCCGATCTGTGTGCTTTTGATTTTTCATGATTCAATCCAGTTCATTTTGTTGATAATAGTTATACAACTGCTTTTTCAGGCTTTCTTTTCCGCGATGAATAAGTGATTCAACAGCCGGAACGCTTATTTCCATCACATCCGCTACTTCCTGGTAACTTAGTCCTTCTACTTTCTGTAAAGTGAAGGCCACCCGCTGACGTTCAGGCAGCTTATCAATTTCATTAAATAAAGTCGCAGCTCGTTCTTTGTTCTCGAGCTTAACACCGGGATGCATATAACCTGATACATCCTCCTGCTCATCCGGTTCACTGAAAACAGATCCAATGGCCTTAAAGAAACCAGATCGTTTTTTCCGTTTTCGATACCGAATCAACTCCAGGGATTTGGTAACAGCAATGCGATATATCCAGGTTGAAAGTGCCGCATCTTCGCGGAAATCGCCAATCGAATCGAACACCTGAATAAACACTTCCTGAGCCACATCTTCCGCATCGTGCGGATTTCGTAAAAACCCCAGGCAGGTGTTGTACACCTGATTTTTATGTTCGTTCACCAACTGCTTAAAGGCAGATTCATCGCGGCGGTTAAGCCGTTCAATATATTCAGAATCCTCGATAGAACTGATTTTAGGGTTTTTATGTGATGGTTTTGATGCCTGCATTATAGCTACCAAAAGGATTAAATAAAATGCAGGGAATTCAATCCCTGCATTCAAAGCTACTTACTAACGGTTTGATCTCATTTTCGATAATCTTTTCTGCATTCGAAGATGCAGATTGTCAAACTTAACGCGCTGATCATCATCGAGAAGTTCGCGGATTTGCTGTCGGTGTTCTACCCGGGTTGTTAACATAGTTTTGTTCAGCTCAGAAATTGTACCAATTACTTCCTGAACTTCTGCTTCATCATAATTATCTGCTACGGTAAGCGTGCGAAGCTTGGCATGGGCTTCCTGCAGTTGTGTTTTCAGCGGAAGCATTTCTTTTTGTCCATTCAGGTGAATTTCCCGAATCTGCTCTTTTTGTTCATCACTGAGGTCGAGCATAGCCATGACTCGCTGGTGCTGCTGGCCCTGGACATTTCGTTTTTGCTGAAACCGTTCTACGCGTTCACCTCTATCGCGGTCTGGATTCTTAGATCGTTGTTGACCGATTGCACTCACTGAAAGACTCAACAATAAAGCGGTAATAGCAAAAGATTTAACTAAGGTTTTCATGATATATCTCCTGATATAATTTTGGGTTCACTTACTTAGATGACAGAACCCTGAAAACCCTTCGCTGTAAATAAAAAATGCCTTCACAAGATCTTTATAAACATCCTGTACATTCAACAGCTGAATAAAATGGCCAGCTATGATACACGAGTATTTTGACAAACTAGATGACCGCATCACACAGTGGATGGCCCGGTATGGCCTTATAACATTACGGGTAGGGCTGGGCATAATATTCTTTTGGTTTGGAATGTTGAAGTTTTTTCCCGGATTAAGTCCGGCTGAAGGGTTGGTTAGAAATACCGTTTATTTTATGGATCCGGATCTATTCATTCCAATTTTAGCAGGTTGGGAAGTCCTTATCGGTCTTGGACTGATTATTGGAAAGTATATGAGAACAACTCTCTTTTTGCTTTTTCTACAAATGCCAGGAACTGTTTTGCCACTTTTCATTCTGCCGGAAGTTGTGTGGACCACTTTCCCTTTTGGCCTGACTTTGGAGGGGCAGTACATTGTCAAAAACCTTGTATTAGTTAGTGCAGGATTGGTATTAGGCGCTACCGTAAGAGGTGGGAGGTTAGTTGCAGATGTTGAGAAGGCTGAAAAAAAGTAGTTAGAAGGGCTGTATCAGCAATCTGAGATGCGGGACTTTCCATTCAGCTCATCTTTTAATGATTTCCACTCCGGTAAAAATTCGGACATAAAACGGTAGAAGCGTTTACTGTGCAGGCGTTCCAGTAAGTGCACCATTTCATGGATAACAACATATTCAAGAAGTTCGGGTCTTTTTTTGGCAAGTTCCAGGTTCAACCAAATTCTGTGATCACGAATGTTGCAGGTTCCCCATCGTGTTTTCATTTTCTTAACGCCAAATTCATTTACCTTAACGTTCATTCGGGGTTCCCACTTCTCAATGAGATTGGGAATTCTTTGCTTTAATTCTTCCCGATACCACTTCTTTAGTATGGAAGCTCTCTTTTGTTGATTGGTTCCGGGGCGGATGAATAACTTCAGTTTATCGCCATCAACCCAAACCCGTGGTGGTTTATTTTTTTCTATTACAACCAGCTCGAGGTCTTTTCCCCAAACCGGATGTAGTTCGCCGGATATAAATTTCTTAGGTCGAGGCTTAGCCTTTATTCGGTAGTTGGACAGGTGTTTTTGAATCCATGGAAGCTTGCCCTCAACAAAGTTTGCCACATCAGAATCAGAGATACGCCGGGGGACGGAAATCCTTACCCGGCGTTCGGCAGGATAAACTCGAAGGTTCAGGTTTTTCACATTTTTCCGATGTACTTCAACTGTAAGGCCGGATACATTTAGTTTACTTTTGCTATACAGTTTATACCCGGCCATTCAACAGTTGCCTTGTTTATTCTTCGTAATAGGCTTTAGCGGCGGTAAGTAATACACCGCCATCAATACGCTCTTTGTAATTTGGATTCACATAATTGAACCGGACTATCCCGTCGGTATTTACAATGTAAACAGCCGGGGCCGGCAGCAGATGGTGATCATACCCTGAATCTCCTTCAAGGTCAATACCCAATGACTTATATCTTTCAACGGTTTCATTATCAACCTTAAAAGCCAGGCCGAATGCTTTGGTGGCTTTCATCGGGCTGTCAGAAAGGAGGGTATATCCCAGTTCGTTTTCATTGAGCGTGGCCTTTAGTTTTTCGGGACGATCCGGACTGATGGCTAAAATCTGATACCCGATTTCGTATAGATCCTCTTCAATCTTTTTAAGGTCAGCAAGGTGTCGGCTGCAATAAGGGCACCAGCCACCCCGGTAAAAAACCAAGATGGAAGGCTGTTCGTACACTTTATCACGGAGATTAACGGTCTCGCCATCAATGTTCTTTACGGAGACATCCGGGATATCTGAGCTGATCAGTAGTGGTGTTACTTCATTGGCGCTGGCGGCATAATCCTGAGCTTGCAGAAAAGGCACGGATAGAAAAGATATAATAAATACTGAGAGGGTTGTTTTAAGGCAAAAATTCATGAATTACCGTTACTTGGATTAATATTTCTTTAAAGACGACCTGAATGGAACAATTTCTTACTCAATCTCCTTCATAATAGCATAAGATCAATACAGAAAACAAGTTAGAACAAATGGAAATAGGAAATATTTACGAATTAGTAACCGGAAAAGTAGAAGAAATGGTTGACTACCACCATCGAGATGCTGCCAAATCTTGCGGTAGCACTACTGGTCGTCATCGTTTTTTATGCCATAGCCAAGGGGATACGAAAATTTGTTGGTAAGGTGCTTTCCAAAGTTACGACTAACAAAACCGTAACCGGGTTAGCCCAAACCGTATTGGGAGTTTTGGTAATCGGTATCGGGGTATTTATTGCGCTTAGTATTCTGAACCTGGATGGTATGGTCACCAGCTTGCTTGCCGGTGCCGGTATCATTGGATTAGCTTTAGGTTTTGCCTTTCAGGATATCGCCTCGAACTTTATTTCGGGCGTATTGTTATCGGTTCGTCACCCATTCGGTATAGGTGATATCATAGAAACCAACGACCTTTTTGGAACTGTAGAGAAGCTAAACCTAAGAAATACGGTAATCCGTACCCCGCAGGGACAAATAATTTATGTGCCCAATAAAGTGGTGTACGAGAACCCGTTTATAAATTATACCAAGAACGGAGAGCGAAGAATTGATTTAGCCTGCGGTGTTTCCTACGGGGATGATCTCGAAAAAGCCCGTAAAATAGCCATTGAAGCTATAGAAAAATTGGACATGAGGGATACTTCCAGGGACGTTGAACTCTATTTTGATGAGTTTGGCGGGAGTTCGGTAAACTTCAAAATTCGCTTTTGGATCGCCTTTGATAAACTGCCTCAATATTGGGGAGCTCAAAGTGAAGCGATCATTGCATTGAAAAAAGCATTTGATGAGAACGACATTATGATTCCTTACCCAATCCGAACGCTGGACTTTGGAATCAGAGGCGGAGAAAAATTGAATGCCTCCATGATCCGCAACGGGAATAACGCTTAGAAACGAGGGTTAATCACGTTGTTATAAACGGAACCGAAGTTAAATTCAAATCCGAATGAGCCACCGTATTCATAAGAGGTGGCTTGTTGGGATAAATTAAGCAACCGTTCTTCTTCGGTTAAATCACCGGCGGGAAGACTAAGCTGATCGTTAATTAAAGAGTATCGTCCGGAAAAGAAAATCGAGAGGCCCCGTACGATTCTCATATTAACCCGGAAGCCCATATTCACGCGGTTCTTGCTGAAATCATGCATGTAAGTGCCGGCGTCAAGCCAACCGTAAATTCCTCCCCAGGGTTGAGTGAAATCCGTTCTGATAGTAAGTTCTTGCCTCCACAAGAACTCCTCGTCTTTGTTATAAATGGTGGTTTCACTGTAGTCGTAATAAGAACCAAGAATACCATACCGAAACGTTACTTCCCGCCGGTTAAACTCTTTGTATGGGAACAGGCTATACTCGATAGAGGGAGTGGCGCCGATGCTTAAATCAATGTTATTCTGGGTTGATGATTGGGCACGCTGGTAAGCACCTACCGTCCAGTGATCCCCTAAGCTAAAGGCCTGCAAGCCAAAAAATCGCTGGTTTTCAGTAATGTAAATATCGGTCGTTTCTTTTCCGGTGCTGTCTTCAGAAGTAAAGCTGCGCCGCCGGTAATTCTGATTATAGTTGAAATTGATTTTCCACTGGTCGGTAATACGCCGGGCATCAACGTTCCCATTTAGTCTGAGATTACCCTGCGATTGTTCGCCATCAAAGTCGGTACTTGCTCGTACACGGAATATCCAGCTGTTCCATGGGTCGGTTTCATTCACCACCGTGCTTTCACTTAGCGATCCGGAAAAATTTACGTTCAGATCTGAAAGCACTTCCCGCCCGGCCAGAAAATAGACCAGCCCCAGTTTCACGTGTTTCACAAGGCGGCGGCGCATTTCATCATTAGTATCTGATTTAGGGCTTACAAAAGTAAGAATCTGAGATTTATCCTCGATAAAACCCTGTCCCATAAAATTCAGAGTATGCTCCCAACCTCCGCTTCCTGTCTGTTGGAGGGTAACCAGAAGGTGTACTTCGGCATCCGATTGATCTCGTACAAAATTAATGAAATTCACCTCAGAGCGAACATAACTTCCGTTACACCCCCGGCAATCTAAATAGACGTTGAGGGTTTGTTTCTCCTCAGGGGTGTCAGTAGTCTCTGATTGTGCGAGCGAACATATGGGGATCAGTAAAAAGAGTAAGAGCAGGGTATGCCTAAAGTTCAATGTCTTAAAGAAAAAGCTTGAAAATTTATTTCACCTAAAATACGAAATGAACAATTCAGGCTTTGAAAAAAACTTAAAAAAGAATGTAAATGATGAACGATTCAGGCGTAATGATCAAAATCGTTAAATGAAGATTATTTGGTCTCGTTTAGTGCCCTATTAGAACCTGGAATGCACTCATGGCAAGGATCGCCAGTGTAACCCAAAGCCCCACTTTTTTTGGTGAGCATTTTTCAAGAGCTTCGGGAATGAGATCGGCAAAAACCATCCAGATCATAGCACCGGCGGCAAATCCCAGGCCAAAGGGAAGGTACTCTTTAAAAACTTCAACAAACAGAAAAGCAGGTATAGCCATCAACGGCTGTGGAAGACTCGAAAAAATACTCCAAAGCACAGCTTTAAAAGCCGAGGTTCCCTGGGGGACCATAACCAGGCTGATAGCCAGCCCTTCAGGAATGTTATGAACGGCAATCGCAATCGCGATAAAAACACCAAACTCCATGGTGTTGGCAAAAGAAACACCAACGCTAACACCCTCGGCAAAGGAATGGACCGTCATGATACCCAGGAAAAGCAACATCTGTTTACGCTTACCGGTAATAAGGTCTTCAACACCAACCTCAGTCCGGTCCTCCATCCAGCGATTAGCTAATACCACCAAAACCACGCCGCCCAGCATGCCTCCCAGCGTCATCCATTGGTCTATATTGTACCCTTCCATGATGAGGCTGAAACTGGCGGCAAGCATCAATCCGGAGGCGGCTGCATTGGATTTACCCAGCAGGGAAGGAGAAATATCCTTTATAAAAAAGAAGGGCACAGCTCCCAAACCGGTAGTAACCGCTGTGAGAAGCGCATACAAAAAAACTTTGGTGATGGGAAGCGAGAGTAATTCCATAATTCTATATTAGGTGGGCAAAGATAGAAATCAAGTAATTGATTCCCTAAGCAACCTCATAAATACTGGTAGTTTAAAGACAGTCAAAATAAAGATAGCAGGACGGTGAATGATCAACCCACCAATCACATTAAATAAGATGACTCTTCAAAGGTTCACAAAACAATAAATAGCTTGATTGCTCAACCAACATCTCTCGGTAAATGCGGATTAGTATTCGCTCTTTTTCTATTTTTGCAACCGGCAGCAACCTTTGCTCAAAATGCAGAGGAGAATGCAGCCAACCCATTTGAAGTCAGTGTAAGTTATACCGGAGATTTATTCGGGAATGTAGCCGGAGGGAGAGAAACCGGCATTCGGTACTTCGATAACATTGATGTAAACATGCAGGTAAACTTCGAGGAACTTCCGCTTGGGCTTTCGGGGACTACCTTTTATGTGTACGGTATTGGGAATCAGGGAGGGAGCATTAGCGGACTTGCGGGAGACCTGCAGGGAATAAGTAATATTGAGGCCGAAAACTCCTGGCGCATATTTGAAATCTGGGTGCAGAAAAAATTTTTTCTAGCCAACAGTTCCATTCTGCTGGGTTTGTATGATATCAACTCCGAGTTTAATGTTCTGAACAGCAGTCTTTTATTTCTGAACAGCTCACACGGATTAGATCCTACCATTGCGTTAAGTGGAGTT
The DNA here is from genome assembly GCF_040117685.2 of Gracilimonas sp. BCB1. Lineage (NCBI taxonomy): Bacteria > Pseudomonadati > Balneolota > Balneolia > Balneolales > Balneolaceae > Gracilimonas > Gracilimonas sp. BCB1. The sequence goes on from NZ_JBEDYP020000008.1 coordinate 189,824, forward strand.
CTCGGACCGTCAACCTTCCCATACACCTCACTTGCTGCCCGTTTAAAAATAAATCCATTTAGCGGGTTGTATATGCAGGCAGCTGTTTTAGATGGAGTGCCCTCCGATCCGGGCAATACCCGGGGAACAAAAATTCAACTCCGGGAGCGGGAAGGAGTTTTCGTAATTGGGGAAATTGGGTTTCAGTCGCTGAGAGATAATAGTCTGCAAATGAGGAACCGGGTAACCCGATTGCAGAATATGCTGGATCCCGGTGTGGTCAGTAATAACAAAATTGCCTTAGGTGGATGGTTTTACAGTAAGGAAAGAAGCACTTGGGAAGTAACCGGTTTTCGGGAGCAGGAGTTTGGTTTCTATGCTATGGGGGAATACGAGATATTTTCAAATACATCAACATCACCACGAAGCCTGAGGGCTTTTTTCAGAGCCGGTGCAGTGAATCCGGACATAAATATGTTGAATGCATTTTTAGGCGGTGGCTTCGTTTTTGATGGGTTGATACCAGGACGCCCCGGTGATAAAACCGGTTTAGCAGTAGCCCATGCAATGGCAAGCCCTGAATACCGAAGCGTTACCTATCTGAACAGTTATAAACCGGAAAAAGCTGAAACTAATATTGAGTTTACGCATCAATTCGCATTAAATGATTATGTTCAGATTCAGGGAAACGTCCAATATGTACTCAATCCCGGGCTGGATGCCACACTGGATAATGCCGTTGTTGTTGGCACTCGACTGGTAATTGGGTTTTAACCGAAAACCAACATCTATTATGAACTGTTCAAAAAAGCTTTTTCCTACTCTGTTCCTGGCCATAGCACTCAGCCTGTTACACGTTTCAGCTACGGCCCAGGACGATTCATCATTTATGGACGAACTTCGGGATTTGTTTAAAAACGAATCTCTGTCTGTGGGGGCTTTGGTTCAGGTTCAGGCTTTGTATGATTTTGACGATCAGGCACCGGCCTCATCCCGGAGTTTTTCACTTCCCACGGCACGAATAAAGTTAAGCGGAAAGCTGGACGGAGGATTTAACTATGTAGTTCATTTTGATGCGGCCGACAATCCTATTCTGTTGGATGCTACCGCAGGATATAGCTTTAACAATGCATTTAATGTGACCGCCGGCGCCCAGAAACCGGGGATCAGCGCAGAATTCCTGAAAGGCCCTCAGGATCTCGATTTCGTGAGCCGGTCGCAGGTAGTTAAGGCATTAACAGAAAACCGCGACATAGGGGTGAAATTACATGGCCGGTTTGACCAGGGCTTTGGATATTCGGTTGGGATGTTCAATGGAAACAACCTGCAGCCCAATGACAACGACGCTTTCTACTATGCCGGCCGGTTATCTTTTGATGCTGAATTTAAAGATGGGACCAACCTGGCATTAGGGGCAAACGGTTCGTACGGAGAACAAGATGATAAGTCCATAGCCGCGGGAACCATTCCTTCCATAGATGGAGATTATGCTATTTTTGGAGGAGATTTACGGGTTGAAAACAGCGGATTTATTATGGGAGGGGAGTTCCTTTCTGCATTGATTGACTATAATCAGTCCGGAGAATTTGATGATACAATTATGGGCTATCAGGTAACGGGCGGTTTTAAATTTCTTGAAAAAGCACAGTTTTTAGTGCGTTGGGATAGTTTTCAATCGGAAGACATTCCGGCCTTAAACAGCGACTTACTTGTCATTGGATTAAACTGCCTGCCCACTGAGCAAACGAAAATCAGGCTCAACTATATTTTCCCGCCCGAACAGGCTGAGCTGGAAAATCACCGTATAGCCATAAATTTTCAGATTGGGTTTTAAGGATTTGCCGGCGATTTCGAATAGCTACTCCAGTCTACTCTTTTAAGCACAATATATAAACCAATCAACACAAGGGGGATGCTGAGTAACTGCCCCATGTTAAAGATCCACTCGCTGGCAAAATTGGCCTGTGGAATTTTGGTGTATTCCAGGAAGAACCGTCCGGAGAACAGCAGGATTAAAAACATCCCAAACAACGAACCTTCCGGAGGGTGTGCCTTATATTTTTTATAGATATACCAAAGAACGGCAAACACAAGGAGGCAAAGCATAGCCTCATACAACATAGTTGGGTGGCGTGGAATGGTACCGGCCGGTCCGGGCAGATTGGTGAAAACAATACCCCAGGATACATCGGTGGCATGTCCGTAAATTTCAGAATTGAAGAAATTACCGGTTCTGATGAAAGCTCCACCTACGGCTGTAGGAATTACAACCCGGTCAGCCAGCCACCAGAAACTCATTTTCCGGGCTTTTTTAGACTGGTAATACATGGCTACAATAATCCCGATGGCTGCACCGTGGCTTGCCAATCCGCCATTCCAAATAGCCAGCACCTGATCTAAATTCCGCAGGTAATAGGAGGGATCATAAAAAATGACGTGGCCGAGGCGGGCACCAATTACGGTTCCCACTAAAATCCAGGTGAGCATACTTTCCATTTCCTCGACTTTACGACCGCCGTCTTTCCATAATTTCACCCCAAAGAAATAACCGGATACAAAAGCTCCGGCAAACATCAATCCGTACCAGCGAGGGGCAAGAGGGCCAATGGAGAAGAGTTCAGGGTCGATGCCCCATGTCAGGTTTTGCAAAAGTGCGATGATCATTCAGTCGGGTTATGGAAAGTTCAGCAGAAAATAACAGCACTGACGGGAAAGTGAAACTAAAAGCTAATTTATTAACTCATTTTTTACACCAAATGCCTATACTTGATTAAAGACAAAACAGGGAACAAAAAGGGAAGTTAGTTTGCAGGAAGATCGCAGATTTGTCCGGCCAAGAAGGCAGTTGGTAGAAATGCTACGCAAGAAAGGCATCGAAGATGAGCGTGTGTTAATGGCTATTGGGAAGATCCCCCGCCATAAATTGATTGATACCGCCCTGCATACCAAAGCTTACAACGACACTGCTCTCCCAATCGGGATGGGCCAAACCATCTCTCAGCCGTTCACGGTAGCTGCCCAAACTGAGTTACTCAATATCGATAAGGGCGAGAAGATACTGGAAATCGGAACGGGTTCCGGTTATCAGTGTATGGTATTGTGTGAACTTGGAGCGGATGTTTACAGTGTGGAGCGGCACAAGGAATTATATCATCGTGCAAAAGAAGCCCTTCATGAATTAGGTTATCGAGCTATGCTGAAGGTGGGAGATGGAACACTGGGGTGGTCCACCTATGCCCCGTATGATGGTATTGTTGTTACAGCAGGGGCTCCGGTTGTGCCGGACGACCTGGTACAGCAACTGGCCATTGGAGGCCGGTTGGTGATTCCGGTGGGAGACGACACCAAACAAATGATGTTGCGCATTACCCGGGTTTCCGATAATGAATTTGAGCGTGAAGAACTGGCTGATTTTAAATTTGTGCCGCTTATCGGCGAAAAAGGATGGGGTGGCTCGTAGTGACTAAACCGGAGCAAACGTCAACCTCACCCAAAGACACCACTACTTTTAAAGAAGCCCCGTTTTTAGCCCTTAAGGGCTTTTTGATGGGATCGGCTGATATTGTGCCTGGCGTTAGTGGCGGAACCATGGCCCTGATTGTGGGTATCTATGAGCGCTTGCTGAATGCCATTAAAAGCGTAAACGGTAATTTTATAAAGCTGTTTTTTACCCTGAAATGGAAAGCGGCGTTTAAAGAAATTCACATCTTTTTCCTGGCATTTCTGTTTTTGGGAATCTTTTCAGCACTGGCCTTTTTCACCAAGGTGGTGCCACTGCAGGTGTACATGTTTACGCATCCCGAAATTGTGTATGGACTCTTTTTTGGGTTGATTGTGGGCTCTATCTACATTTTGATCAAAGCGCTTGAGCGATTCACCAAAACAGAACTGCTAATGCTGGTGCTTGGAATGGCTTTTGGAATCTGGATTGTATCGCTGGTTCCGGCCGATACACCTGAACACCCGGCCTTTGTGTTTCTAAGTGGCTGCATTGCGATTTGTGCCATGATACTTCCGGGTATCTCCGGTTCATACCTGTTACTCATTATGCGGAAATATGATTACCTGCTTACTGAAATCGGGAAGCTGGGCGGAGTGGAAACGGTAGACGGGCTGATTGGCTTGCTGCCTTTTGTGCTGGGAGCTGTTGTTGGATTAGCCGCTTTCTCGAGATTTCTCTCGTGGCTGCTTTCAAAATATCACTCCCAAACCATTGCGGTGCTTATTGGCTTTCTGATTGGTTCGCTCTATGTGATTTGGCCGTATCAGCATCGGGAGTTTGTACAACGCGCTGAAGTGACACAGGTAGAGTATATGAATCATCCCAAGGTGCAGGAGTTGATGGAAAATCCACCTAATACAAATCTTCCGGAATACGAACGTATCGGTGAAATCAGGAATGCTGAATCTACGTTTGAGGAGATGAAACAGGTAGAGATTGAAACAGTGAAGAATAAGCTGATTAAAACGGAGCCTTATGTGCCGGGTTGGATGGGAGCCAATCCCGGCGATGATCCAAATGTATGGGGTGGTATCATCGGGATGTTGATTGGAGTTATTTTAGTGGGAGGTTTAGACCGGCTCCGCGATAAATAAAGATGGAACATTAGCGGCCGCTAACTTATTTTATTAATAGAGTTAGTTATTCAATAAAACAGGAGTGGTTATGAATGTTGAGCGTGTATTAATACCTACCGATCTTTCCGAGAAATCGAATGCTGCTTTGAAATCAGCCGATCTTTTTATTGACCGATTCGACTGTACCGTTGATTTAATGCACGTTATACCCCTGTCAAAATACTTAGGCGATAGTTTTGATAAGATCGGGGTTCCATTGAGCATGGATAAAGACGTGTATCCCAAGCTTATTGAAAACCAGCGGAAGGAACTGAGTGCATTCGCCAACGAGCATATCAAAAAGAAAGACAAGCGCGGCGAATACATTGTAAATATTGATCGAAAGCCGTCCGACTCCATTCTGCGCCAGATTGAGAAAGGGAATTATGATTTGGTCATGATGAGTGCCAAGGGTGATCACTTTGCTGATTTTTTCCACGGCAGTGCTACCGATAAAGTAATTCGCCGTTCCAAAACGCCGGTACTAACCCTCTCAGAGAAGATGGTATCGGATCATATAAATACCATCGTAGTTCCGTGCGACTTTTCGAATCACTCCCTTGCTGCCATCCCGTTAGCATTTGATGTAGCTCAAAAATTTGGAGCTAAACTGGAGTTGCTGAATGTAATAGAAATGTATGCCCACGATGTGCATGGTGTTGAACCTACTACCATAGGAGTAGATGAAGAAGCTGTTTATGGAGGATTAAAAGGCCGCTTAAAAAGCTTTTTTGATGATTACGAGGAGTATAATTTTTCGGTGGAAGATGGCGAGGGTGATTTCAAAGACACCCTGGTGCACCGGGAGGGTGGAGAAGAAAAAAGCATTGAAGTCAAGACCATAATCCTGAAATCCATTGCTGCTCACCACGAAATCATCGATTATGCCAACGAAAATGCCGATCTGGTGGTAATGAGTACGCACGGTCGCACCGGACTGTCTCGCATGTTACTGGGTTCTACCACTGAACAGGTAATTCAGCACCTCGAAAAGCCGCAGATTACTATTAAGCCGGAGCTGAAGGAGTAGAATGATTTTTGAAGAAACCGATTCTTAGCTAAATGAAGCAACTATTCATCATTCGCCACGGAGAGACGGATAACAATAAGCAGCATATCATTCAGGGGAGGAGCCTGGATGCTTCCATCAATGAGTTGGGGCGACTGCAGGCGGAAGCCATATGTGAAGCTCTTGAACCCTATGAAGTGGATAAAATCGTCGCAAGCGGATTACGCAGAACCCACGAAACGGCACAACCTTTGGCATCACAAAGAAAGCTGGATATCCATAAATACCCGGAACTCGACGAGATTAATTTTGGCGTTCTCGAGGGAAAGATTTTTACAGAGATTAAAGATGAAGTAATGGAAGTACATGAAAAATGGAAAAGTGGAAACGTTGATTATGCTCCCGAAAATGGAGAGTCACCCCGACAAACCTATGCAAGAGCCAACACCAAAGTAGAGGAGGTCCTGGAGTCATCAGCTGAGGAGAGCATTGTATTTATGATTCATGGCCGACTAACCCGTATTTTATTATCCGAGTGGCTGGGGCACGGGTTGAAGAACATGCACAAAATTGAACATCAGAACGGAGCCATTAATCATCTCACCTGGCATGATGGAAAATTTAAGGCTGTGGAGCTCAATAAAACCGACCATTTGATGGAGCTGGTCTGACCGGTTTTTTCTTGTCATCAGGGTTGCATTATTTCCTTATATTCTAAGTCTGTAAAAGAACCATTTCAGCCTGCTTTGGGTTTTATAGCCAAAGCAAAATTAACTGATATTTATGAGTGAAAAAGTAAGATCTATGTTTGCCGACATCGCCGATGATTATGATCGGGTAAACAGCGTACTGTCTTTCGGGGTGCATCACGCATGGAGGAAAAAGGCGGTATTGGAAAGCGGAGCTCACGAAGGGGATCATGTGCTGGATTGTGCAACCGGAACCGGTGATTTGGCGATCGAGTTTAAAAAGGCTGTGGGAGAATCCGGCTATGTTTTGGGTACCGATTTTTGTGCTCCTATGATTGAACCAGCACCTGCAAAAGCAGAGAAAGAAGGATTGAAAATTGATTTCGAAGTGGCCGATGCAATGAATCTTCCCTATGAAGACGACAAGTTTGACATTTCCAGTATCGCCTTCGGCATCCGAAACGTGGATGACCCGGTGGTTGCTTTGAAAGAACTGGCGCGAGTGGTAAAGCCCGGCGGAAGAGTTACAGTCTTGGAGTTCGGGCAGCCAAAAGGACTCATGAAATATCCTTATGAACTATACAGCCAGCATATAATGCCGGCTATCGGCGGATGGCTGAGTGGAAACCGGGAAGCTTATACCTATCTGCCACGGACAAGTGCAGAATTCCCCGCCGGTAATAAATTTTTAGCTTTGATGGACGAGTCGGGTTCTTTCAAAGAGAAGCGAGCCGTAAAGCTAACCGGTGGCATCGCATACGTTTATGTAGGAGTGGTTCAATAATTGTATATTCAAAAAATTCAATAGTGCCACTAAATCACGAAACAGGGATATATCAATCCTAAACTTGGTGCTTTAGAGCTTTAGTGGCAGTTAAAACAAACATTTTATGAAGATAGAAGACATCAAAAAAGTTCTCCCTCACCGATATCCTTTTTTACTTGTAGACCGCGTGCTGGAAGTTCAAGAAGAAAGCATTAAAGCCCTCAAGAACGTAACGGCCAACGAAGAGTTTTTTAACGGGCACTTTCCGGGTCAGCCAATTATGCCTGGGGTATTACAGGTTGAAGCATTGGCTCAGGCCGGTGCTATCATGCTGATGACACAAAAAGCGGAAAATCCGGATGAGACGCTGATGGTGTTTACCGGCATCAACAACTGTAAGTTCAGACGACAGGTAGTACCCGGAGATCAGCTGATTCTTGAAGTTGAAATGGGATCGATGCGCCGGAATTTTGTAACCATGAAGGGTAAGGCCACTGTTGACGGTGAAGTTGCTTGCGAACTGGAAGCATCGGCCGCATTGGTGCCGAAGGATAAGGCATGAGCACTCAAAAAAGTTCAGACCGCCCGGTAAAGATCACCACTCAAACCGTGGTGGATATGAAGAGAAAAGGCGAGAAGATTTCCATGCTTACCGCCTATGATTTTACCATGGCTCAGATTATCGATCAGGCGGGCATTGATATCATTTTGGTTGGAGACTCGGCCAGTAACGTGATGGCCGGTCATGAAACTACGGTTCCTATGACCCTTGATCACATGATTTATCACACCTCATGCGTAGTTCGCGGTGTGGATCGGGCTTTGGTGATAGCAGACTTACCCTTTATGAGTTATCAGGTAACCACCAAAGAAGCTTTGATTAGTGCAGGACGGATGATGAAGGAGGCCGGAGCTCACGCTATTAAAATGGAGGGCGGAAAACCGATCATCAATTCAGTGAAGAAAATTGTAGAAGCCGGAATTCCTGTAATGGGCCATTTGGGATTGACCCCGCAAAGCATCTATAAATTCGGAACATATAAAGTTCGTGCCACCGAAGAGCAGGAAGCCGAGGAACTAATTCGCGATGCCAGGTTACTCGAAGAAGCCGGATGTTTTTCAATCGTATTAGAAAAAATTCCTGCTAATCTTGCTGCAAGGGTCACGGAAGAAATTTCAATTCCGACTATTGGAATCGGAGCCGGAGCCGGATGTGACGGGCAGGTGCTCGTAATCCATGACATGCTCGGTCTGAATAAAGAATTTAACCCTCGATTCCTGAGAAGATATGCAGATTTGAATTCGATGATGACCGACGCGGTTCAAAATTACATCAAAGACGTTAAAAGCAAAGATTTTCCAAACGAAGAAGAACAGTACGGCGGATGAGCGATTCAAAAGAGCGACCTTTTATTTTAGTTAGTAATGATGATGGAATTTTCTCACCTGGTATCAAAGCGCTCGCTGAAGTAGCAGCCGAATTTGGTGATGTATATATAGTTGCACCTGATAAAGAGCAAAGTGCCGTTGGGCACTCCATTACCATTCAGGTTCCACTCCGATCAAGCAAGTTCACTGTGGCTGATAAGTTTGAGGGAGAAGCCGTTAACGGAACACCGGCGGATTGTGTGAAACTGGCTCATGGACAGCTTTTAGACCGGAAGCCGGATTTAGTAGTGAGCGGAATCAATCATGGAAGTAATGCAGGTATCAATATCATGTATTCGGGAACCGTGAGTGCTGCCACGGAGGGAACCATTTTGGGATATCCATCTATTGCCGTCAGTTGTACCGAATTTAATGAAGATGCCAACCTCCGGGGATGTCAGGAAGCCGCACGGCGTGTAATTAAACATGTATTGAAAAATGGATTGCCAACAGGAGTTACCCTGAATGTAAACGCTCCTGCCGGCGAGTTTACCGGCATCAAATGGACCCGACAAGCCGATAGCCGATACGTTGAGGAATACGAAAGCCGAACGGATCCTTTCAACAGAGCCTACTACTGGCTGACCGGTAAATTCGAATTGCTGGACGAAGGAAAAGATTCGGATATCCATGTACTGAATGAAGGGCTTGCTTCGGTTACGCCCATCCAATATGACCTTACCGCTTATGATCTGTTAGAGGATAAAGAAGACAGTGACCTTCAAGGGTAGGTAAAGCTACTCCCTACCTGATTTAGTAGCCGGTTACGACGCAGAGCGTCTTAACCAGAGAGAGTCTTGAAATAGTAAAAGATCACTTATTGAACCTTGTTCTGACGCTCCGCGTCGGAACGAAAAATTTGAGATGCCGACGCGTGCTTCCTTTCCACAACGTTTCCCAATAGCTACATTTTCGGTCTCTTAATCTCTACTCCGCAAAGAGAGGAGTTTGCCGTGCCTCTTTTAATTCAAATCTTAATCTTGAAATAAATCCCTTAAAAGCGTCCTTCTCCTTGATAAGGAGAAGACAGAAGAGGTCAAAGAATACAGGCTATAATGCCAAATATTGTTGTGAATGATCAATGCCCGTTTTTAGCTAATCTTTTCAATAGATTCAGCCAGAATTTCTCATAAATTTTTTGCGACTCCTTATTCATTTGTAAGTGCATTTGAGCCAAATGAGAAAGAGGAACCGTTTCAAGGTGTGTTCCCCATTTTGCACTTTCAACAGATACAAAAGCATCGTTCTCGCCTTCCTTGTCAAAAATCTGGTTATTCTGAAATTTTAACATGGGGTTGATAGAAAACTTAGTTCCCTTTCCTACTGCAGCTGAATAGGAGTAATAGTCTACTTCTTCAGCGTCAGGGTGATCGGGATTGAAAACATCAGTTACATAACCACAGGTAAGTTGCTCGAGTGAACCAAGAGCATCACTTTTGGTTTTGGGGTACATGTTATCCCCAAACCAATCGAACATTTCACTCAGTTTTTCAGTAACCAATTCCGGAGCTTTCAACACCAAATCAGCCAGGCTGGAACCGTGGTGGGGCGTTGCGATAGTAGTCAGGCTTTCCACCCGGTGAGCAATTTCCAGTTTGGACAGGGCACATCGCATATCAAGTCCGCCCATGCTGTGAGAAACCACATTCACCTTTTCACAACCGAACTCTTCACAAAATTTTTCGATGAGTAAAACCCAGTTTTCAGCTCGTGTTTCTATCCGGGCATAAGGGACCACATTAGGGGCGATAGCAGGCACTCCGTGTGCACGAATATCCATGCAAGGGTCGTGCATGGGACCCGATTTAATTACAGAACCTATAGCACCATAGCCATGGCACATAAACACAGGGTATTTAAGCTGTACCATTTCAGGCTGTGGAAACTCCTTAAGCTCAAATCGTTTCAAAAGGGTAGATCGGTCGGGCATGTTATTCTTTTGGGGTGGCTAAACTGTCAAGTTCGGGATTAGTGGTTAAACGGAGGGTTCTTAAAACCGTTCCCTGATCATAAACATAAATATCCATATCGTAAGAAGGGAAATGCACTTTGGCCGGTGCTTGTATATCATATTTAAACAAATCCTTATGCAAATCTACATGAAAAAGTGTTTTTGAGAATCTTGATGGTACTTCAATACGATATGCCTTTCGGGTAAAGATGGTGTCAATTCTTATGTCCGATACTCTGATTTGCTCAGCCTTGATTTGAGCATCCTGAATGTGAACACTCAGAAGCGAGTCGAGTTCACGGGTGTTTTCAATTTGATAGTTCTTGTAATCAGGTGAAGATGCGAGGATAATTCCGCTTACAATACATGACAGTACCAGCAAAACTGTGACTAACTTCTTCCCTTTTTTCTTGTCCAGCATAAACCGGGTTGGGTTCTTAACTTCTTAGATTTACCTTAGGCTGAATCTATAAACTTCTGCTGAAAAAAAGATATGTCTTTTCAGATTCAAAAAATTGAAACTCAACAACATATAAACGCTTTTCACCGGCTTCCCGAACGGCTCAACAAAGATAATAAATGGTATCGGCCGCCTTTTCGGTTTGAATTGGAAAATGTATTCAGTCGAAAGAAAAACGAACGGTTTCGGAAAGGTGGGGAATGTGAGCGATTTCTGGTTCTGAAGAATGGTGATTTTGTGGGACGGTTTGCGGTTTTTACTGATCCGGAAAAAGATGAGCGATATGATCCAAAGCTGGGTGGAATCGGCTTTATTGAGATGCAGAATATCCCGGGGATTGCCGGATCAATGATCAGTTTTGCAAAGAATTGGCATCGGGATAGAGGCTATGCCGGATTTCGGGGCCCCATTAATTTCGGGGAGAACGACACCTTCTGGGGAATTCAGATCAGCGGGTTTGAAGATCACAATGTATACGGAATGCTGTATCATCAGGAGTACTACGAAAAGCTGATTGAAGAAACTAATCCCGAAAAATTTGATGATGTATACATGTACCAGCTGGATTTAGAACAGCCGTTGCCCGAACGTTTGCTGAAAATAACAGAGCGATTGAAATCAAAAGATCATGTTGAAGTCCGCCCGATTGATAAGAAGAACTTGCAGCGGGACGGAGAGATGATTCGTCAGATCTACAACCGGGCTTTCAGTGATCAGGTAGTTGGAGAAAGGGAGGAAGAGTTCATCGGTGTCACTCAGCAAACGATCCGACAAATGATCAAGAAGCTGAAGCCTGTGCTAATGCCGGAAACGTCACCGATTGCTTTTGTACATGGAGAGCCGGCTTCATTCCTCGTTAGCGTTCCTGATTTACATGAAATTTCAGCTAAAACAGGGGGTACTCTGAAGTGGTGGCAGCTTTATCATTTAATTGGCTTCAAAAAAAGAGCTCAAAAATTCAGGCCCCTGGCTTTCGGAACGGACCCTCGATTTCGGGGAAGAGGTCTGGAAGCATTGGTGTTTATTGAAGGTTTTAGGTGGACCCGGGAACACTATCCAAATCTAAAAATACTGGAGGGCGGATTTGTTAGCGAAAAGAACTGGATCATGCGCCGAAGCCTGGAGGCATTGGGTTGTGAGATTGCCAAAACCTACCGGGTTTATAAGTGGATGTGTGAGTGATGAGGTGATGAGGTGATGTGGTGATGAGGTGATAGGGTGGTGGGGTGATGACGGTATGAACAATTCATAAACCAAGCGAGGAATAGCGCAAATGTCCACTTGTGCGATGCTAAATCAAAACAGTTGTAGCTAAAGTCCATCCAAGCGGGCACTTGAATTAGATCAAAGGTGTGAGTGATTAGGTGATTAAGTGATAGGGTGATTTTTAGAATTCAAAAATCAAATCTGGTATGCTAATCTGCTCAAGCGGGATCTTTCGGAGGCATGTTCAAGGTGACACCATTCATCACCTGATCAATCACCGCTTCTAAAAATCGTATTCAGAATCTCGATGGAAATATCTTTTTTGCTTCCCTGAAATTTTTGTTCGGAGTTTTTACTCAACAGATTAACGGCATTGGTTTCCGCTTCAAAACCGGCATCTTTATCGTTCAGAGAGTTGGCGATGATAAAATCGGCATTTTTCTTATTGAGCTTGGAAGTGGCGTTTTCGATGAGGTTTTCGGTTTCCATAGCAAAACCGATCAGAACCTGTCCGTCTTGTTTATGCTCACCCAGCCAGGATAAAATATCCGTTGTTCGCTTAAGCTTAATCTCATTGCCGGCTTTATCTTTCTTCACTTTATTGTTGTGTACTTCTTCCGGGGTGAAGTCAGAAACAGCAGCAGCCATGATGATCACATCTGCAGCGGCAAATTGCTTAACAGTATTAAATAAATCGGCTGTGCTGGTAATTTTAACAGAGTGGATGCCTTCCGGAGTGGGAATTGAAAGAGGGCCGTGTATCAACGTTACATCTGCGCCGAGGTTTTGAGCAGCCTCCGCCATAGCTACGCCCATTTTCCCAGAACTTGGATTGGATATAAATCGAACCGGGTCAATATGCTCCCGGGTTGGACCAGCTGTAACGATCACTTTTTTTCCTTCTAATGGACCTTTTATCGATCCAATGATATCAGAAGCTTTTTCGAGGATGGATTCTATTTCAGGTAAGCGCCCTTTTCCTTCTAATCCGCTGGCAAGGTAACCGGATTCCGGCTCTAAAACATGATATCCATTTTTCTGTACCTTTTTCAGGTTATCAGAAACTCCGGGCGATTCATACATCTCACCGTCCATGGTCGGGCAAATCAGTATTGGACAACGGGCAGCTAACACGGTGCTGGTGAGCATATTGTCAGATAGGCCGGTAGCGATTTTAGCGAGTGTGTTGGCCGTACAGGGAGCAATCACGAAAAGATCGGCCCATTCGCCCCAGTTAATATGGCGGGTCCAATCGCTGGAATCACCTTCATCGGGGAAAATATCTACGGCAACTTCATGGGCAGACAGGGAGGCGAACGTCTCTAAACCAACAAAGCGGGTGGCTGAAGGCGTCATGGTGACGCGGACTTCGGCTCCCGCTTTTTGAAATTCTCTGAGTAAAAAAGCAGCTTTATAGGCTGCAATTCCTCCGGTAACACCAAGAATGATGCGTTTACCGGAGAGCATGATTAATCCTCTTTTTCAGGATGTCGGTAATAAATTTGGTCTTCCTGCATTTCCACAATAGCACGCTGAGTGGCGTGTGGAAGTTTTTCGAAGGCTTTGGAGATGTTCTCCTGCTCTTCGTTGAAAGAAAACTCGTCTTCTTCTTCAAATCCTTCGAAGTACTGAAGTTTTTCGTCCAGTTCTAATTTTTCCTGAGCTGCAATCTGGCGTGCTCTCTTGGAAAGGATCACAAGTAACTCATATTTGTTACCTGTTTTGAATTTCAGTTTTTCAATGTCTAATGTTTGGACTGCCATGGATGGTATCAGTTTTGATTCATGAATTCGACAACGGCTTTCTTAACCTCTGCATAAGCCGTATCCAAATTGTCATTTATAATAACCTGATCGAATTGATCAGCATATGTAAGTTCTTCTTTGGCGCGTTCGAGCCGCAAAGCCAGTGTTTCATCATCTTCGGTTCCGCGGGCAAGCAAGCGCTGCTTCAAAACATCTATTGAAGGCGGTTTAATAAATAAACTAAGACTTTCGTCTCCGTAAATTTTCTTTATGTTCACCGCACCTTTTACTTCGATGTCAAGCAGAACAAAATAGCCTGAATTTAGTTTTTTATCAACTTCAGAACGCAGTGTGCCGTATTTCTTTCCGCCATAAAATTCCTCCCATTCCAGAAACTCACCGTTAGCTTTTTTCTGGTCAAAATCAGCCTCAGAAAGGAAATAATAGTGTTTTCCTTCCACTTCGCCTTCCCTTGGGGGGCGGGTGGTTGCTGAAACTGAGAACTTGAGATCTTCAAACTCTTTGAAAAGCCGGCGCGCGAGGGTCGTTTTTCCGCCTCCGCTGGGTGCGACTAAAATGATGACTTTACCTTTTTTCATAGATAGTTGTACTAAGACTTAAGACACAAGATGTAAGAAAAGTTTTCTTACATCTTGTGTCTTACATCTATTTTATTCGACGTTTTGAACTTGTTCACGGATTTGCTCCAGCGCTTCTTTGCATTTTACAACGTACTGGGCAATGTCAGAGTTGTTGGCTTTGGAACCAATGGTATTCAGCTCCCGGTTAATTTCCTGGGTCAGGAAATTGAGTCTTCGGCCGGCCGGTTCGGGTTGTTCCACAGCTTCAATAAAAAATTTGAGGTGTGAACGCAGGCGTACAATCTCCTCCGTTACATCCATCTTATCTACAAGAACAGCCACTTCCAATTCAAGGCGTTCCGGGTCAATTTTGTCTTCCTCAATCAGGTTGTTGATTCGCTCCAGCAGCTTATCGCGAGTGTCTTTTGCTCTCCCTGCCGTTTCTTTGGTAATGATTTCGAGATTTTCATCGATAAACTCGATTCGATCCACCAGGTCATTTTTAAGCTGACTGCCTTCCTGAGTTCGCATTTTAAGAAGAGATTCTATGGCTTCTGAAAGTGCCTGTTCAACTACTTCCCATTTTTGCTCAAGTACTTCTTCGTCTTCTTCCTCATTAATAAAAACATCCCCAAACTGGGTTATGTCTTTGATGGATATGGGATCTGAAATACCGGCTGCCTCCCTTAAAGTATCCAAAATCCGCGAGTAACCTTTCACTTTCTTTTCATCCACTTTGATGGAAGGCTCACCCGTTTCTGATTCCGACAAATAAACCGTGATATTAAGCTTACCACGATTAATCGTTTTCTGAACCAGCTCCTTAACCTGCAGTTCTTTGTCTTGCAAACGCTGGGGGAGGCGAATACTAAGATCCAGATAGCGACTGTTTAGTGATTTGATTTCAACCGTGGCCGTGATGCCGTTTTCAGAGGCTTCTCCGCGGCCAAAGCCGGTCATTGATATAATCATGATAATCTTGATGATGAAAATTGAGCGAGAAAATACGAAAGTATAGCCCCTTTAAAAACTTTACTCGAATTGGGAGTGATGGGGTGATGAAGTGATGGGGTGATGTGGTGATATGGTGATATGGTGATATGGTGATGTGGTGATGTGGTGATGTGGTGATGTGGTGATGTGGTGATGTGGTGATGTGGTGATGTGGTGATGTGGAAAATTCGTAAATCAAACCTGACATGGTAAGTAGTTCAGGTATGGATCTTTCGGAGGTATCCTCAAGATGACCCCACTCATCACTTTATCACCATATCACCTATCACTCACCACTAATCCATTCAAGGAAAGGGAAGTTTTGTTATCTTGGCAGCCACTCAATTTTTGATATGACTATTTTAGGAATTTCAGCTTTTTATCATGATTCGGCGGCTTGTATTATTCAGGACGGCAGAATTGTAGCTGCAGCCCAGGAAGAGCGGTTCACCCGAAAAAAACATGATGAAGGATTTCCGTCTCATGCCATCCGGTTTTGTCTCGATTTTGCTGACATCAAGCTCAGTGAACTGGATGCCATAGCTTTCTATGATAAGCCCTTGCTGAAGTTTGAACGCCTGTTGGAAACCTACCTTTCTTTCGCACCGCGAGGGGTGAAGTCTTTTATAACCGCTATGCCCGTTTGGTTAAAGGAAAAGATGTTTATGAAACGGGTAATGCACGAGGAGCTGGCTAAGATTGGAGAGTATGACCGAAAAGAGTTAAAGCTCCTATTTCCTGAACATCATTTGAGTCACGCTGCCAGTGCATTTTATCCATCCCCTTTTGAAGAATCAGCTATTTTGACGATCGACGGGGTGGGAGAGTGGGCCACGGCTTCAATTTGCTCCGGAAAAGGTTCGGAAATTACCATACATCGCGAGTTAACTTTCCCGCATTCTCTGGGATTATTGTATTCAGCTTTCACTTATTATTTGGGATTCAGGGTGAACTCCGGTGAATATAAACTCATGGGCTTAGCTCCTTATGGAAATCCGGATTCCAAAATGGTAGAGGAATACATCTCTAAAATTAAAACAGATTTGATTGAGCTCAACGGAGATGGCTCAATTTACCTGAATCAGGATTATTTCGATTACGCTACCGGACTCAGAATGGTGAAAGAAAAGAAATGGGAGGAGTTATTCGGATTTCCGAAGAGGGAGGAAGAAGCAGAACTGCAGCAGCATGAGGCAAACCTTGCTCTGGCCATTCAGATAGTAACGGAAGAAGTAGTGCTGAAAATGGTGCAGGAAGCCCGGCGCTTGACAGGTTCAAAGAACCTTTGTCTTGCTGGCGGAGTAGCTCTTAATTGTGTGGCTAACGGAGTAATTCAAAATGAAGGTGTTTTTGACGAGATCTTCATTCAGCCGGCAGCCGGAGATGCAGGCGGATCGGTGGGTGCAGCATTAGCAGGTCATTATATTTATTTTGGAAAGAGCAGGGGTCTTCAAAAACCTGATGCTATGCAGGGCAGCTATCTGGGGCCGGATTATCATGAATTTGAAATTCTGCAGCAGACCAAAAAATATAAACCGGTTTATAAAAAACTGGATGATTCTGAGCTCTACCCCAAAGTGGCAGAATGGCTGGATAACGGAGATGTTGTTGGATGGTTTCAGGGGCGCATGGAATTCGGTCCGCGGGCATTAGGTGCCCGATCTATTCTCGGAGATCCGCGCAATGCCGACATGCAGAAAAAATTGAATCTGAAGATTAAATACCGGGAATCGTTCAGGCCGTTTGCACCGTCGGTGCTGGCTGAAGATGCCGGGAAGTATTTCGAGTTGAAATCAGACTCACCTTACATGCTCTTGGTTCAGGAAGTGAAAGAAGAGCATCGTAACGAGCTTCCGGAGAGCTATCACAACCTTCCACTTCGGGAAAAGCTGGCCTATCAGCGATCTGATTTCCCGGCTATCACCCACATCGATTTTTCTGCCCGTATTCAAACGGTTCACAAAGAAACCAACCCGAGATACTGGGAGCTGTTGAATGCATTTAAGGAGCTGACGGGAGCGGGAATGTTGGTTAACACCAGTTTTAACGTGAGGGGAGAACCCATTGTTTGTACACCGGAAGATGCATATCGTTGTTTTATGAACACAGAAATGGATTATCTTGTGGTCGGCAATTATGTTTTTGATAAAGCTGATCAGCCCGAATGGGAGAAAGAAATTACATTTGAAAATGACTGATATATGGAAACACTGAAGGACTTATGGAATTTCATGAAGCAGCGGAAAAAATTCTGGCTGGCTCCGGTGATAATCGTGCTGCTTCTGCTTGGATTTTTAATCGTGATTGGTGGCGGTTCATCTATTGCTCCATTCATTTATACCCTGTTTTAATATGCTGGAACCCCGATCTCTTGAATTCATTGAAAAAGACCCTGCTACCCCCAAAACCCAATTGGTGATGGTAACGGGACTTTTGGTGCTTGCGGCAATTTTTGACAGCGAGCACATTGCTTATCTGGCGTTAGCTGTTGGG
The DNA here is from genome assembly GCF_040117685.2 of Gracilimonas sp. BCB1. NCBI lineage: Bacteria > Pseudomonadati > Balneolota > Balneolia > Balneolales > Balneolaceae > Gracilimonas > Gracilimonas sp. BCB1. Next base: position 207,741 of record NZ_JBEDYP020000008.1, read on the forward strand.
CTGTTGTCTTTTGTTCCGCCCATCGGTAATCGAATGGTATGGGGCTGGTATAAACTGGCAGAGGGATTGGGTTGGTTCAATTCCCGGGTGCTACTTTCATTGGTTTATTACCTTATAGTGACTCCCATTGCACTGTTGTTTCGATTATTTGGGAATGACCCTCTGTTGCTCAAAGACACCAAAGGGAGTATGTTTCATTTCAGGGATCATACTTATTCTAAGGAAGACTTAGAGAATCCCTGGTAAGTTTTAATTATACTTTCATCTTAAAAGGAGATACTTATGAGGGTGTTTCTATCCATTTGTTTGGTATTCTTAATTACATCCTGCAATGCTGAAAATGGTATTGTTACGGTTTCGATCGACGAAGATTTCAGCGAAATTCAAGATCCAAGAGAACGCTGGCAGGCTTACCAATTATCTGATTATCAAATCGTCCAGCAAAGAATTTGCGAATGTCTTGGTTTAGAATACACCACACTAATCATAGCTGATTCCGTTCAAAAAATAAGTTATGATTCTAAAAGAACGGATGAGTATGATGAATTTGCATTAAGAAATGCGATAACTATTGACCAAGCCTTTGATCTGATTGAAGAATATGGGGATATAGCTGCTTCAATATCTGTTAAATACCATCCTAAATTTGGATATCCAGAAAGGCTATTTATAGATATAAATGAAATGACAGCTGATGAAGAGATTATTTATGAGATTAGAGATCTCAAAAAAATAAAAGATTAGCTGCTGCCTTTAATTAAGCCTCTTCTACAAGTTCCAGGCTAACTGCATTCATACAGTACCTCAATCCGCTGGGTTCAGGTCCGTCCGGAAAAACGTGCCCCAGATGAGCATCACACACATTGCAAAGAGCCTCGATCCGTACCATACCGTGTGAGGTATCCATTTCATATTTCACGGCATTTTCTTCTACGGGTTGGGTAAAAGAAGGCCAGCCCGAGCCGCTTTCAAATTTAGAAGTCCCGTCAAAAAGTTCGGTTCCGCAGCAAACGCAGGCATATAAGCCGGGATCAAACCGATAGCACATGTCGCTGGAGCCGGGACGTTCCGTTCCTTTCAACCGGGTGATAGAGAATTGTTCATCCGTGAGTTCCTGTTTCCATTCTTCCTCGGTCTTCTCAACTCTGCGGCTTGGATCGGGATTGCCATTTTTTGCAAAATCTTTAAGGTCTTTCCAGGTAAGCATTCTTGAGATTGTTTAAATCAATTTAAATTATCTACCGGACGTGCAATCATGATTCCGGTGTTTTTTGAATTTGGTTTGAGGAAGGAACTCAGTGGCTCATCAGAAACTTCAACCTTCAGGTTCGATTGGGATGCATGCATCAGGTGCAGTTTGCCATTTACTTCTACCAGAACACCAACGTGAGCTACATCCAGGCCTTCTATGCTGGTTGTAAGCCCTATGATGTCTCCCTCACGTAACAGATGCATTTTCTCATCAATTTGTTCCTTGGGGATGTAGAAATAATCTTTACCGGAGATTTCCTTCTCCTGCTCAGCAACAACAGAAATGAAAGCAGGGTTTCGTTGAAGGTGTTTGTAACTGTCCGGGTGGGTTGACATGAAATTGACTTCCACATCCAGTGGCGCTCCAAAACTGTCGGCGGGAGTAGTTACCAGGTTGTTGGCAGCGTTGTTATAAATCCAGTCGCTGAAATAGTGTAGACGGGTAGGATAATCACCTTTTTTACCATCACGATACCGGATTTTTTCAAGTTCATGTGTGTATTGTTTGAAGGTAGCCTGATTAGATTTTAACGTTCGTGCCAGGGCCAACAGGTGCTCCGCATAGGTAGTACAGTCCAAATCCCTCAAATTGACAATCAGCTTTTCTTCATCGGTTACTTCCAGGGCAAAAGCGACATACTCATTCCCCAAAAAATACCGCCCGATATCCGGGATCAGCTTATGGATAGGCTGATCTTTTTTGGGCTCAAATTTCCGGATGATATCCGAAAAGATGGCTACGTCCTGCTGCGTATAAACGACATCATCAGGTAGCTCTTGCTCTAAAGTATCGGTATTCTGCGCAAAAGCATGGCTGCTTAAAGCCACCATAAATACTACGAGGAAAGTCAGGTTAGTTTTCACAACGGTTGTTTTTAAATTCGCTATTCTCACTAATAGTAAGAATTAATTTGGTAACAGATTATTGTGTTTTGTCAGATTCAGTCTTCTCAAGCAGCTTATCTACTCCTATACCAGATACTTCTTCTTTCTCGAGAATCAGGCTGGCGACTTTATCTCATGCTTCCCGGTTTTCTATTTCTTTTCTCTATGCTGTTCCTTTTTTTCTTCAGATAAACCAGGTGTTGTATGTACACCATTTAGAACAATGAAAGAGACCGATTTGGTTTCTCCAAACTAAAACAGCCTCGATTTATCCGAACCGGGTAATTAAATATTATTTTATAAACTGCAGGGGCAGACTATCACTTCAGTAAATCAAAGATTTTATCGGCAAAAGCCTTGGCCGCTTCCGGTGATTTTCCTTCAGAATAAATCCGGATAATGGGTTCGGTATTGGATTTTCTAAGATGAACCCAGCCTTCTGCAAAGTCTATCTTAACGCCATCAACCATGTTGGGCTCAAGGCTTGAGAAGTGTTCCTTCACCATTTCGAGTACTTCATCGGCATCTTTGCCCAGCTCATCCAGCTGGATTTTATTCTTACTCATAAAGTAATCAGGCAGTGTTGCTCTGTAATCGGAGGAGCTCATGTCTTTCTCGGTAAGCAGCTGCAACACCATCGCAATGCCAACCAAAGCGTCCCGACCGTAATGCAGATCGGGGCAAATCACCCCGCCATTTCCTTCACCGCCAATCACAGCTTCCTGTTCCTGCATCACTTTAACTACGTTAATTTCGCCTACTGCAGACCGATAGCAGGTTTGGTCGTACTCACGCGCAACATCATCAGAGACCCGGGAAGAGGATAAGTTAGTGGCGCAAGGACCGGCTTTTTTGCTCAAAATAAAATCGAACGCCGCTGCTTGAGTGTATTCTTCCCCAAAAAGCTTCCCGTTGTTATCTACCAGTGCCAGCCGGTCGGCATCGGGATCGGTTACAACTCCTAAATCAGCCTTCTTCTCTTTTACCAACTCACAAATTTCGGTGAGATGCTCAGGTAAAGGCTCCGGGTTGTGAGGGAACAACCCATTGGGAGTACAATGGATTTTATGCACTGTTTTTACCCCGATTCTTTCCAATAAACGCGGGATGGCTTCTGAACCTGCGCCGTTCACGGCATCCACTGCAACCGAGAAATTTCTGGCAGCGATTTTATCTGCATGGATGTATGGAAGGTCCAATATCTTATCGATGTGATGATCCAGCAAATCCTTATCTTCCCGTATAACACCGATTTTGTCGTAAGGCTGATATTCAAACTGCTCACTCTCCGAAATGCGAATCACCTCATGGCCCTGATCGGCATCCAGGAATTCACTTTTGTTGTTCAATAATTTGAGGGCATTCCACTGAGCCGGGTTATGACTGGCAGAAATAATGATTCCACCGGCAGCCTTGTGTTTCAGAACTCCCATCGCAACGGTGGGAGTAGGTACCACGCCTACCTTAATGACATCACAACCAACGGATGCCAGGGTGGCTGCGATGATGTCTTCACAAATCTTTCCGGTAACGCGGGAATCCCGACCCAAAACTACCGTTCCTCCTTTCAGCCAGGTTCCGTAGGCGGCTGTAAATCGGGTTAAATTTTGAGGGGTAAGGTCGGTTCCAAATATGCCCCGAATGCCCGAGACGGATATCATTAATGCCATGATGAATTAGTTTCTTCTTGAGTTTATAATTCTTTCGAGTTGCTGTTTCCATTGCTGAATGCCCGGATAATTGGGGTTCAGCTCGATAACGCGGTTCGCAATTTCCAGCGCTTTTTCAAATTCACGATTGGTCCCATAGGCTCCGGAAAGATTATACAACATCTGCGGGTCTTTAGGGTTGATTTGCCGGGATTCTTCCAGAAAACGGATCGCTTCTTCCGCATTGCCTTTGTTCAGTTCGATAGACCCTAGCATCTTAGTGGTGAATGCCTCACGCGGAGCCAATTCGTATGCTTTTCTTAAATATGGTTCTGCGTCCGTAAAATTATTTTGATTAATTAGCATCCGCGCAGCATAAACATAAGGAGAGTCGTTCCAGGGCTGATTTCTAATCAAGCCTTTATATTCCAGCAGGGCTTTGTCGGTCATTCCCTGATTCTTGTAATAATTACCCAGCTCTACTTTAGCCGCATCCCAGCGGATATTCTTGTGTACCACACCAAAAGCGAGGCTGTCAACGATTCCCTCGGGGTCATAACTGAATTGATAAGGATTATCGGTTCCGTCAATCACAAAAGGAAACCCTTGTTTCAAAGTACGCAACCGGTGGTGAACAATCCTATTGTCGAAATCAGAGATATACATCTCATCATAATAGGAGCCGGGATTCAGATTATCCGCAGAGGTTATGCCTTGATCTGTTAAATCACCAAGCAGAGATTCGGCAAAACTTCTGCCCATTAAAAAATATCCCTCCTGATTGGGGTGAAGGTGTTCCAGCATCAGGTTATTTCCGATGATGCCATCCGGTGAGGCATCTTCAAAAGCATCATGGACCGGAACCAATGTTGTACTGGGATAAGAGTCAGGAAGTGAGTTAATGATTTTATTGATATCAGAGGGAGCTCGGAATTTCAGTCCGTCCAGATCTTTGGCATATTCAAATTGCTCTTTAGCAGATGCGGTATCGCCGTTCTGATATAATGATTGAGCAGTACCATAAATTTCGTCCGCAGGCGGATTTTGATCCTCATCAATAGACACAAAAGGCGGCTGGTCTTTAACATTGCTGGCTATGGTTGAGAGGTAAACCGGTACATCCGCATCGGCAAATCTTTGAATGATCGCTTTCATGTTACTCCGAAACTGAATCATAGCCAGTTCATATTCGGGTCCGTTCAGTTCTATGGATTGATCGCTGATAATGCGCTCCATCAGAGTACCCGTTGCAGGCTGCTCGTTGCTGAGGGCGGAGGCGAGCCATTGTCCGGAATTCACAATCATCTCCCGCAGCAGCATGAAAGTTTTGAAACGCTGAAGTTTTAAGAAAAACCGAACAAACCCCGGAAAAGCCCCCAGGTTTTCGTTGGAACCAACACCAAGAGCACCGTAAAATTCATTATGTCCGGCATAAATCATGATGGCATCCGGTTGCTGTTCCAGAATCTCATCCACCTGATCGAAAAGGGTGTAGGTGCTGATGGCCGAGGTTGCAACGTTCACCACTTCCACCTTGCGGTCGGGCATGGCGTCGGAAAGCATATCACTTACGACCCGGGAATAGGTACCGTTATAACCATAAGGATATCCTGCTGCACTGGAACCACCCATGGCAAAAACCCGAAAGCCATTTTCCGGTTTTTCCTGTAAAAACACATCAGAAGAAGGGTTGGGAATGGTTTTGGTGTAGAAGAAGTAGCGGGCAGCAAAGTTTGGGTTGGGCATATAGTATTCACCCTGCGGAATATTCGGATCGATGAACAATTCCGTATTTCCCATATAATCGACCCCGCGTAAAACCACCTCTAAAACCACAAAAAACAGAACAGGGATAGATAGGGTAATAGCATAGAAAGCGGCCTTCTTTTTAAACGGAAGGGGCTCGCTTATTTCATCGATATAGGCCTGTACGTCTTTCTTATCCTGATTCAGTTTTTCAGCAATTTCGGCAGCACTTTTCTTTTCGTGATGCTTGCGGATGTACGCTTTGGCCTTATTGGTCAGGGACATACTTATCGGGCTGGAATCCAGGTTTTTTCTTCCGTTCCGGCTTCTTTGTTTTCAAACCGAGCCAGTACAAAAAGAAAATCAGAGAGGCGATTAATATACATGATGGCCACTTCTGAAATTTCTTCTTCATGCCGGCACTCTACTGTAATACGTTCAGCCCGTCTGCAAACCGTGCGGGCAAAATGTAAGGCAGCTCCGGCCTCGGCGCCACCCGGTAAAATGAAATTCTTGAGAGGTTCTAAGGTTTCCTCCATTTCATCAATGGCTTTTTCCAGAAATTCGACTTCCGAATGACCGATACGTTCAATGCGCACTTCTTTGGATTGCGGGGTTGCAAGGTCAGCTCCCAATACAAAAAGCTGCTGCTGAACGGTTTTAATAAGTTCAGCACCCTTCTCAGATAAACCGTGAGCCGCTGCCATTCCTAAAATGGAGTTCAGTTCATCCACGGTACCGTAGGCATCGATACGCTTGGAGCTTTTGGAAACACGCTGCCCGCCAAACAAGGAAGTATTTCCGCTATCGCCTTTCTTGGTATATATTTTCATAACATCCTTTTTTTAGAAAATAGGGGTTTGAAGCGTAAGTTTCTTAACCGGGAATGAAATGTTCCCCCAGTTTTTGAGAAGTAATATTCAGGTGTTCCATTCCGGATAGCTCTTTCTCGAATCCGGGCGCTGTTTTTATGGGACAAGCAACTTTTAGTATGACCTTTTCCAGGTACTCCGATTCCATTATTTTTAAGTCATAATTGTTAATCAACTGTTGAATGGTGTTTTCTTCAGGGTAGTGATATTGAACTTCAAAAAGCCGGACCGGTTTAATAGAAACTAAAGAGGCCTTTTCGAGGCATTGCTTAGCTGCAAGCCCGTAAGCTTCAATTAAACCGGACTTGCCCAGCTTAGTGCCACCATAATATCTAACCACTACAATACCCGCATTTACAACCTCGAACGATCTAAGCTGATTCAGTATAGGAAGCCCGGCCGTACCTGAAGGCTCACCATCATCGGTGCTGAATTCTTTGGGTTGAGCCGGATTTAATCGCCAGCCGTAGCAATGATGGGTGGCATCAGGGTATTTTGATTTGAGCTTTTCCAGTTCAACCGCAAATGAGTCTTCAGAATCCGCCGGAAATAAAAAGCCCAGGAACTTAGAGCCGCGCTCACGAAAACTGCTTTCGGTAAAATTATTTATACTAAACATATTCTGGATTTATAATGCAGCCAAAGGTAGCAGGAGAAAGAACGAAAGTCATATTTCTAAATAGAAACCTGAGCCGGCCGATTCATGGTTGTGCAAACAAATGGGCGTAATGGAATTAGAAGAATGCATCAGCATTCAGGGTTTATTTAGAAGTAATCTGCCTTGTTATTCAGACTGGAAAAAGCGATTTTCACGGCGCAGTTAAGCTTTGTTGAAGTTTCACTAAAAATTGAAACTAAGCTCAGTTAGCCACTGTTTTATTAGCACAAATTGAAATTATTTAAGACGCAATTACATGCCTTCTCTTATTAAAGCACTGAATTCTCAGGTGGGCCGAAAAATCATGACCGGTATTACGGGTATCGGACTCATGTTGTTTTTGATCGGTCACCTTGTCGGTAACCTCACCATTTTCGGAGAGTCTCAAGCATTCAACGTTTACACTTACACACTGGAAAGTTTAGGTCCTCTTCTTTACGTAATTGAAGCCGGCCTGGCATTCTTTTTTCTTTACCATGCAATTTTAGGTATTTCGATTTGGCTTCAGCGCAGAAAAGCCCGTCCCGAGGGATATGCGAAATATCAAACCAAAGGAGGGCCAAGTCATCAATCACTGGCTTCCCGAAGCATGATCTGGACAGGAATTATCATTTTAGTGTTTCTGGTATTTCATATCTGGCATTTTAAATTTGGTCCGACCGAAACCATTGCACTGGAATCGGTGGGTGCAACAGAAGCTCGTGATTTAAGAGCATTGGTAATTGCTGAATTTCAGAAACCACTGGTGGCATTTGGTTATATAGCAGTGCTTGCACTGGTTATTCTCCACCTTTCTCACGGTGCCTGGAGTGCTTTCACCTCACTGGGAATGAAACACGGTGAAACTTCCAAGAAAGTTCAGCTTGGGGCTTACATCTTTGCCATCGTGCTAATGCTGGGCTTCATTTTTATCCCGCTGTACATTTTTCTGACTGGCGGACAAGGATCACTCATCGCATACTAAAGAGATTAAGTTTAAGACTATAGATTTAGGATTATGAAATTAGATTCAAAAGTACCCGGCGGACCGTTACAAGAGAAGTGGGATAAGCACATCAAGGATATCAAGTTGGTGGCTCCCAATAACAAGCGGAAGTATGAAATTATTGTAGTAGGAACCGGATTGGCCGGTGGGGCAGCCGCAGCCAGTTTTGCTGAGCTTGGCTACAACGTAAGAAGCTTCTGTATTCAGGATTCGGCCCGGCGCGCCCACAGTATCGCGGCTCAGGGTGGAATTAATGCTGCCAAAAACTATCCGAATGATGGCGATAGCATCTGGCGGCTTTTTTATGATACCATCAAAGGCGGTGACTATCGTTCACGCGAATCTAATGTGTACCGCCTTGCCCAGGTGTCGAATGAAATTATTGACCAGGCCGTAGCACAGGGGGTTCCTTTTGCACGGGAATACGGAGGTAACCTGGCCAACCGTTCGTTCGGTGGAGCTCAGGTATCCCGGACATTTTATGCTCGTGGCCAAACAGGACAGCAGCTTTTGCTGGGGGCCTACCAAGCGATGATGCGTCAGGTTCACAACGGAAACATCAAATACCATCCACGCCACGAAATGCTGGATGTGGTTGTGATTGACGGACAGGCTCGCGGAATCATTACCCGTGATTTGGTTTCCGGTGAACTAAACAGGTATGAAGCCGATGCTGTTGTGCTTGCTACCGGTGGCTATGGAAACGTATTCTATCTTTCAACAAACGCAAAAAATTCAAACGTAACCGCCGCATGGAGAGCTCACAAAAAAGGAGCTGCTTTTGCGAATCCATGTTACGTTCAGGTTCATCCAACATGTATTCCGGTTTCCGGCGACTATCAGTCAAAATTGACTCTTATGAGTGAAAGTCTCAGAAATGACGGTCGCGTTTGGGTACCGAAGAAGAAGGGGGATGACCGACATCCTAATGACATTCCTGAAGACGAGCGATATTACTATCTCGAAGAGCGCTACCCAAGTTTTGGTAACCTGGTTCCGCGTGATGTGGCCTCTCGTAATGCCAAGATGGTTTGTGATGACGGACTAGGTGTGGGAGAAACAGGCCTGGCTGTGTACCTCGATTTTCGTGATGCCATTAAGCGAGACGGACGAGATACCATCGAATCCAAGTATGGAAATCTGTTTGAAATGTATGAAAACATCGCAGGCGAGAATCCATATGAGCGTCCCATGAGAATTTATCCTGCTGTGCATTACACCATGGGGGGGCTTTGGGTTGATTACAACCTACAGACTTCCATCCCGGGGCTTTACGCAGCCGGTGAGGCTAATTTCTCTGATCACGGCGCGAACCGCCTTGGAGCAAGTGCACTGATGCAGGGACTTTCGGACGGATATTTTGTACTGCCTTATACCATTGGTGATTACCTGGCCAAACAAGAGCCTGGCAAACGCTATGGTACTGATCATGAAGCCTTTGTTGAAGCAGAAAACTCAGCACAGGCCCAAATTGATAAACTTCTGAATATTGATGGTAACCGAACCATCGTAGATTTCCATCGCACGTTGGGTAAAATCGTTTGGGACAAGATCGGAATTGCCCGGAATGAAGAAGGCTTGAAATCGGCCATCGAAGAAATTCGCGAACTCCGGGAAGAATTCTGGAAAAACGTGAAAGTGCCGGGTGAGAAAAATAATTACAACAAGTATCTGGAATTTGCCGGCCGCGTTGCCGACTTCTTTGAGTTGGCAGAATTGATGGCACAAGATGCCCTCGACCGGGAAGAGTCTGCCGGTTGCCATCTTCGCGAAGAATATCAAACCGAAGAAGGGGAAGCCCTGCGTAATGACGAAGAGTATTCTTACGTAGCTGCCTGGGAATACAAAGGCCTGAATGGCAAACTGGAAGAAACCCTACACAAAGAAAATCTTGAATTTGAATTCGTTGAGCTAAAACAACGCAGTTATAAATAGAGCCACTAAATCACGAAAACACAAAATTTAATGTTAAACCGGAAGAGCAATAACATGATTCAACGTATGATTTCTTACAGATTATACCCTTCGTGTTTTAGAGCTTTTGTGGCAAAAATTATTGCACTATGAGTAAAGAAATGACCATTCATCTTAAATACTGGAAGCAGAACGGCCCGAATGCACAGGGACATTTTGAAGAGTACACGCTCGACAATGTCAATGAGCATATGTCTTTCCTGGAAATGCTTGACGTGCTTAACGAAGAGCTGATGCTGAAAGGCGAAGAGCCCGTTGAATTTGATTACGACTGCCGGGAAGGGATTTGCGGATCCTGTAACCTGGTAATCGACGGCCGTGCACACGGACCTAAACAACGGGTTGCTGCCTGTCAGCTGCACATGCGTAATTACAGCGATGGCGATCATATCACAATTGAGCCACCAAGAGCTGCTTCTTTCCCAGTTATTAAGGATTTAGTTGTGGATCGTAGTGCTTTTGACCGAATTATTGAAGCCGGAGGTTACGTATCTGTGAAAACAGGTTCTGCTGCTGAGGCCAATGCCATTCCGGTTGAGAAGGAAAAAGCAGATGCGGCTTTTGACTATGCCACCTGTATTGGTTGCGGAGCGTGTGTAGCAGCTTGCCCGAATGCTTCTGCATCCCTATTTACCGGCGCTAAAATTGCACATCTCAACAAATTGCCGCAGGGCGAAGTTGAGCGTAAAAACCGAGTTGTTGCTATGGTTGACCAAATGAAAGAGGAAGGCTTTGGCGACTGCTCCAACTATGCAGAATGTGAAGCTGTTTGTCCGGTAGGAATCTCCATTTCAGCGATCGCCGAAATGCGCCGCGATTACATGAAAGCTGTGATGAGTGGGGATTAATTAGTTATTTAGTTCAATCCACTATGTAATTAAAAGCCGGCTACAAATGCCGGCTTTTTTTATGTCAGTATGTTAGTGCATGAACAAGCTTATCAAATTCTTCAGATGTATTGTACACATTTGGCGAAACCCGAATAGAATCTCCCCGAAAGGAAACCAGGATGTTTTGCTCTTCAAAAGCAGATTTAATCTGATCCATTTCATGTGATTCGCCCAACCGAATTCCAAACAAGTGAGAAGCTCTGTACTCCTGATCTTCAATTCTATATCCGGCTGCTTTCAGCTTCTCGACAGGACCTGCAATCAAATTCCGGCAATACTGCTGGATGTTCTCCGCGCCCCATTCATTCAGCTGCTGAACCGCTTTAAGCATCATCGGAACCAGGATGAAGTTACTGTGCTCACCTACTTCATATCGTAAAGCACCCGGTTGATATTGATCGTTGTAATTAACCAAGTTTGCAAAATTTTCGCTCTCGTAGCGATTGATCCAGTTTTCTTCTACCGGTTTCCCTTCATCCAGTGCAGGACCATAATAGGCAAGCCCGATAGAATAGGGCCCCATCAGCCATTTATACCCGGCGCAGACCAGGGCATCAGGTTGAATTTCAGAAACATCAAAAGGCAGTGCACCTACCGATTGCGTTCCATCTATGGCCAGCCAGGCTCCTGCTTCACGGGTTTTGTTACGGATCATTTTCAAGTCGAACAGTGTGCCATCGGCCCAATGAATATTTCCCATAGCTACCAGTTTGGTTCGATCGTTGATAGCATTTAGTACCTTTTCATTCCAGTTTTTGCTTCGATTTTCATGCTCTTTGGGAGGAGTGATGGTAATAATTTCGCCGCCTTTCTCCTGAACCACCGACCGCCATGGATAAACATTACTCGGAAATTGTTCACCCACAAGTATGATATTATCGCCTTGAGAAATCTCTACGTTATTAGCCACATTGGCCATACCATAGGAAACGGAAGGTATAACCACAATGCGTTTAGGATCATTGGCATTAATTAGTTTGGCATATTCTTCCCTAAGCTGTTCCGTTTCACCAAAAAACTCATCCGGTGAAATTTTAAACGGGTTGCGCTTTCGCTGAACACCCCAAACTCCGGCCTCTTCTACCGACTTCAGCTGTGGCGACATATACGCACAGTTAAGATAGGTGACAGATTCATCGAGCTGGAAGTGAGATTTTTTGCAGTCCATAAATAGCTATTACAATTAGTTTGATTTAGGTTACAGAACGTCGAAATTTCAGCTGTTAATTACCAAACTTTTTTATTGATGAATATCAGGCATGCTAAAAAAGAAGATCTTCCGGCAGTTCTCGTTATGAACGAAGCCTCTGTACCTCATGTAACCAGTGAGGAGCTTTCGGAGATGGAGTATTACCTGAACAAGGCAAATCCATTTCTTATTGTAGAAGAAAAGGAAGAGCTGGCAGGATTTATGATTGTGCTTCAAAAAGGGCTGGATTATGAAAGCCTGAACTATAAGTTTTTCTGTACTAATTATGACAATTTCGATTATGTGGATCGCATCGTTATCTCAGAAAAATTCAGAGGGAGAAATTTAGGTACAGCTCTGTATCAATATCTTGCCGACAACTCTGGGCAAAAGTATATAACCTGTGAAGTGAATCTTGAACCTCCGAATCCAAACTCATTGGGATTTCATAAAGCGTTGGGGTTCAGTAAAGTAGCAGAGCAAGTAACCGAGGGTGGAGAAAAAAGGGTGGCTCTGATGGTTAAAAGGTTGTAAAAGAGAAAATTTCTTTCTTTCAATTTGGAATGAAAGTTCTTGTTATGGGTTTATGAAGCTGACTATTCAATCATAAAAAACCTAAAATACTATGAAACTAATGAAGAGAGTACCCGGAGTTATTGCACTAATTTTTGCAGTGCTCCTATCAACAAATATAAAGGCACAGGACAGTGACATCGTTGATCTTGCTGTTGCCACCGATGAACTTTCAACCCTTGTTACAGCTGTACAAGCTGCCGGGTTGGTAGAGACGCTTAAAAGTGACGGACCTTTCACTGTTTTTGCTCCGACGAATGCAGCATTCGATGCCCTGCCGGAAGGTGTACTTGATATGCTATTGAAGCCGGAAAACAAAGATAAGTTGACGGCCGTACTTACCTATCATGTAGTACCTGCAGAAGTAATGTCTGGCGACCTGGAAGACGGAATGATGGCCGGAACCGTACAGGGAAGTAAAGCTAAAATTACCCTTATGAATGGCAAAGCCATGGTTGACGGAGCCACAGTAATGATGGCTGATGTGGATGCCAGTAATGGGGTTGTTCATGTTATTGACCAGGTAATTTTACCACCAAGCATAAAAGAGGCACTGGCTTCTGCTGAAAAAGAAAAGAAAGACAAAGACTGGTAAGTTAGAAATCAGGCAGAACCATCCGGGCCGGAGTCGAGAGACGACGGCCTTTTTTATTGGCAGGCAATTAGTCAGGCTTTATCAGGGAGAGCTTCAAATTCCTTCCGTTTATTTTCCATCCACTGCTGCATAGCTTCGGGATCATTCATCATTTCAGACATCTCTTGCATAGCCTGGAGGTGAGCAACATCACCTTTCTTATACATCTCGCTCCCATGTTGCCGACTTTGTTCGGCAATTTCTTCAAAGGTTTCTGCGGTGAATTCCTGGTCGCAGGCTCCACCCAATTGTTTGCAGGTCATGGTTTTCATAAATAAAAAGAGTTAGAAGTTATTCCCGGGGACTTAAACTTTCACGGGTTTCTCTGAGCCTGTCAGCCAGTTCTTTAATCTGGGCCGGTGGTTGGCCGTATTCGAAAGTAACTTTCTTTACAAAACCGGGACTTTGAATTTCCACCCATTCGGCTCCTCCATCGGCACAATCGGGACAGCCAATTACTTTAGGTAATGCATTTAAAGCCTCCTGATCAACCAGCGACTCAATTTCTACCCATTCCTGAGGTGTTACAGCTCTTTTACTTTCCACTTTCAATTCAGAAAGGCCACCTTCCCCCTTGTATTCCCGTACTCTTAATACCGCCTGGGATTCGTTAACAGACATTTCCTGGTAACAAGGTCCGGTACACATATTAAATGAAGAACCGGATTTAATGGTATAGTTCGACTCGATGATATCCCCCTGGGAGCATCCGGTGATGATCATGAATGCCATAAAAAGTATTGCTGGAATGAAGTTCTTCATAATAGTTGATTATTCGTACTGATTAAATAGGCTGATCTGTAATTATTTTTAAATAAAAGACTTATTCAAAAAACTCAAACCCGTCAATAATGTCAAGGTAAACGCCGTCAAAACCGGCATCCAGAATTTTTTGGAGGTAAGAATCTTCATTTCCATAGATAACGGATTTCCATTCAGGATGCCAATACATCACCTTGTAGTTTCCTTCCCAGTTCGGGTTTTCCTGAACAAGCCACTCCGGGTTACCGGTGCCCCATTCTTCCTGCCAGTAGTATCGATAGTCTTCGGCTTCCCCGATGCTCATATAACTAATCACCATTCGCTCACCGCCATTTTTCTTCTGCCTGAGCTGTTCCACCTCACCGGAAGTGAACATTCGGTTTCCATAGAAAGCATCCATCACGATGATGTCATAATTTGTGTTTTGTACAGATTTGATGAAATCTGCCCTGGAATCAAATTCTGATTTATTCAACAAATACAGAAAATTCCTAGCTTCTGACAAATCGGAAATTTGCTCTTCATTTACTCCGGGTAATGGGCTTGGCTGGCCCGGGATTTTGGTTAAGTCCCTATCAGGAGCCGCAAAGGAAAGATATCCTAATGCTGAATTCTGATTATAGGAATTGTTTACCTTGAAAGAGGTGGAACAGTAGTCGGTTACCAGGATGGTTTTCCCTGCTTCCTTACCGATGTTGAGCAGCTTTAACAGCTGATTGGTTTCGGTAGCCGGTGTAGGCTGATCATCATTACTGTACCCGAAAAAAAGACTTTCCTGGGCCAGGCCATCCACAGCGTTGAGGTAATCAGTGGCAACATTTCCGTTTTTTAGTAGGAGGGGATGCCCGTTCTGGGGGATAACCGCAAAGCTTGGATCTTGATTTTTGGCGTACTCAGAAATTTCCTGAACAAAACTTCGCATCTCTTCCCGATAATCAATACTGTCGTTGTTGAAAACAACACCGCAGGAAAACAAGGTGGAAATAATTAAAAAGAGGAATAGAAATTTTGTTCGCATTGGTTTGTATTTTGAAGTAAAACAGAGAAAAAATCTAACAGGCTAAAATTGCAGGATTATTTTCAGAAAGCAGAATTAAATTTAAAAAAAATTTGGGGGTTTGATGGATTCCGTCCCGGTCAGGATGAGGTAGTCCGCTCTGTTTTTGATGGGAAAGATACCCTGGTACTTTTCCCAACCGGTGGCGGTAAATCGCTTTGTTATCAGGTTCCGGCTACAGTTTTTGAAGGTATGACGCTGGTAATATCACCCCTTGTAGCCCTGATGCAAGACCAGGTTCAACAGCTGAAAGCCAAAGGAATCTCGGCCACATTCATAAACAGCACGATCCCTTCTTACGAAGTCGAACAACGATTGGTGAATGCCCGAAATGGTATGTACAAACTGTTGTATTGTGCCCCTGAGCGGCTGAAAACCAGCCTTTGGGAGGCCGAAATGCCACGGTTAAATATCGATCTGGTGGCCATTGATGAAGCACATTGTATTAGTGAATGGGGGCATGATTTTCGACCCAGTTACCGGGATATAAGAGAATCGCTGGAATCCATTGCGGATCGAACCCGTTGGATTGCCCTTACGGCAACAGCCACGCCCGAGGTTCAAAAAGACATTGTGGATTCAATGGGATTTGAAGATGCTAACGTCATTTCCCGGGGTTTCTCTCGGCCTAATTTAAAATGGTGGGTAGTTAATGCTCCCAATAAGAAACAGAAACTGGATGAGTCGGTAAAAAAAGGGGCACAAAAGGGCGATGGACTGATTTACGGAGGAACCCGCAAGAACTGCGAGATACTGGCTGAGCGGTTTTCACGCATGGGAATAAAATCGGAAGCCTATCATGCGGGGGTAGACTCGGAAGAACGCAAAGCCATTCAGCAGCGGTGGATTTCGGGGCAGACGCCATTGGTAGCTGCCACCAATGCATTCGGGATGGGTATCGATAAACCTGATTGCCGGTATGTGATTCATGAAGAGATGCCGTATTCGTTGGAGGCTTACTACCAGGAAGCGGGTCGGGCAGGCCGGGATGGGGAAGAAAGCTTTCCCATTTTGCTCTACAGAGAATCGGACTACCACAAAGCCGACGATCGCATAGATCAGGGTTACCCGACTTTGGATGAATTAAATCATGTCTATCAGGTTTTATGCGATAGTTTTCACCTGGCGGTAGGCTCGCAAATGGAAGAGTCTATGTCGTTTGATATTGAGCAGATTAAAAAGAGAGGCAAGCTTAAATACGGAAAAGCACGTGCGGCCATGCGACTGCTGGATCAGTTTGATGTGATTGCCATGCAGGAAGAAGTGAAGCCGGCGGTAAGCGTGCAGTTCACCCTTAGTCCAAATGCGATGAAGACTTTCCGGGAAAAGTGTAAAAACGACGAGAAGGCTGAATTCACGGATAAACTGGAGCGAATGTTCGGGAGTTTGGCTTTCAAAGAGATGGTACAGCTGGATGAAGAATATGTACTTGATAAACTTGGCATCCGCAGAAATGCCCTTGTAAAAGGATTAAATGTACTGATGCAGAATGATCAGGTGCTGGTTTTTGAGATGCACAAGCAACGAAGCCTGGTCAAAGTGCTGGAAGCCCGTTCCAAGAACTTACCATTGACGAAGAAAGAGGTGGAGTCGCACCGCAACAACCTGTTCCGAAAGCTTGAGCATATGCATGGATATATTTTAACAGACCAGTGCCGGGAAGTATATCTGCGAAATTACTTCGGCGATACCGATGCCGAACCCTGCGGACATTGTGACAATTGTCTGAAAACGGTGGCTTCAGAAGAAGTAAGCCCAACTGATGAGGAGATTAAAGCTGTTTATGATGAACTTGAATCGGAGGAGCGGACTGTTTCTCAACTTTGCAGTTCAACCGGCCAGAATAAACGAAAAGTGCAGCAAACCCTTCAGTTTTTAATTCGTGAAGACAAAGTGACTACGGTGCCCTCTAAGCCGGGCTATTATTGTAGGTTAGGATAGGTTTTAGGTGTTAGGGGTGGGTTATTTCTTTAATAAGGTGTGAAGCATTTTTTGGATTTCGGTATTGTGATTTATAGCTGAGTCAAGCTTTTGCTCATTCATAATTTGATTTTCTTTCA
The DNA here is from genome assembly GCF_040117685.2 of Gracilimonas sp. BCB1. Classification (NCBI taxonomy): domain Bacteria; kingdom Pseudomonadati; phylum Balneolota; class Balneolia; order Balneolales; family Balneolaceae; genus Gracilimonas; species Gracilimonas sp. BCB1. Next base: position 224,926 of record NZ_JBEDYP020000008.1, read on the forward strand.
ACAGGAGTAATTGGGTTTCAAGCTCAAAACTGGAGCCAAGTGAGATTCTCAGAAACCGTTTAAAGTCTTTTCTGCTTTCTCTGCTGCATGCTTCTGCAATATTGGAGGGAACCGAAATGGAAGATCTTATAATTTGATCCCTATAGGTATATCGTTCGGTTTTTGGCAGTTCTTTTATAATGGCATGTACAATAGAAGTCATCTCCATGCTTCTCTGCCAAACGATAAGCTTTTTAAAATTTTTCATAGATATACTCTTTTGGCTTTGTTCACCAGTAAGAGCTCTGAAAACCCAATTCCTTACAAATTTAAATGAATTATTACCTCGACAAGAAGCCCTTGCCATCCCACCCCTAACACCTAAAACCTAAAACCTAACACCTAAAACCTATCCCCCCGTCGAATCTCTCCTTGCTGTCTTCACTGAATCAATATGCGCCTGAATATACTGCTCTTCATTTTCCAGCTGACGGACTACTTCCTGTACCCTAATTAATTGGCGCTCTACCTGCTTTTGGTAAAATGTATGAGAGCGTAGAAATTGCTCCTCGGTTATTCCAAACTTACCGTACACCAATGCTTTGAGCGAATCAGCGTTTATGCTGTCAGGTTGAGCATCTCTATAAGTAGAAATATGCTGCATCTCAATCAGGAGGTCGATGTAGTTTTGTTCACTGATCAGGTCGTCAGGCTTTGGGACTTCATCCGGGCCCATACATCCATACCCCGCTAACACTGCGAGGATGAGAACAACGACTTGTATCGAAAGCGTTTTCATGTATCGTTTCCTAATTAGTAGGATCTTTGGGGTTCAGAGGACGCATGGTAATTTCATTGATCAGGAAATTGTCGTCTGTTTCGAGCAGAAACTTCACCGTGCTTGAGATGTCGGTTGTTTTCATCATGTTTGGGTGGTTGTCGATGCCGTCTATTTTATCAAACAGATCGGTGTCGATAGAGCCGGGGAAAACACAGGTAACTTTAATCCCATCATACCGAAGTTCCTTAAATAATGCTTCACTGAAACCTCGTACGCCGAATTTGCTTGCGTTGTATCCGGAGATGGTTGGATTCCCTAACAGTCCTGCAATCGATGAAATATTGATGATATGACAGGTGTTTTCGTTGTCCTTCATTAAGGGCACAATAAGCCGTGTGAGATAAAAAATCCCGTTCAGGTTCACATTAATCATCGTATGCCACTCGCTCATGGAAAGGTCATCGACATTAGCTGAGTACATCACACCGGCATTATTGATGAGGATATCCGGCAGGTGATTTAAATCGAAAGTATCATCCACCCATTCTTCCAAAGCATCGGCATCGGTGATATCCATTTTTACGGGATGAAACTTATCGCCGAGTGATTTTTGAAGGTTCTTTAACTTATCGAGGCTGCGCGCAAGTCCATACACTTCCACTCCGTTTTCGACAAGCATTTTACTGAATTCGGCTCCAATGCCGCTGCTGGCTCCGGTCACGATGGCGATTTTTGAATCAAGGTTCATTGTAAAAATGGTATTTTGTTTACATTCAATGGTTTAAAAGTACTACAAAAAGATGAGCAAAATCGATTCCAATTCATCAAAAAAAGCCCTGTACCTTGATGCAGGAAATTCTTCCATCAAGGGAGCATATAAGAATGGGGTAAGCTGGGAGACCATTCACACCAAAGAAAAATATACGGCTTCAGAACTGGTGCAGTGGATCGATGATCATCCGGAATCTTTTTCTCAAATTGTATTGGCTAGTGTTCGGAAAGATGTTCAGGATGCAATCCGTCATCAGTTGAGTCATGTAGAGCTCATAGAATTAGGGGCGGAGGACATCCCCCGCGAATTACTTGACTATGAAACTGTGGAGACTCTCGGTGTAGACAGATTTTTAGCGTGTTATGGAGCTACCAATCAAACAAATGGATCGGTTGTGGTTATTGATGCTGGAACTGCGCTAACTATCGACTTCATGGATCAGGATAGTGTTTATCATGGCGGCTTGATTGCTCCCGGCTTATCTTCATTCACCGGGATTTTACCGCAAAAAGCCCCAGCCCTACCGAGTGTAGAATTAGAAATTCCCGAAACCTGGCCGGGTAAAAGTACCATCGACTCACTGAAATGGGGACAAGCCGGATTCTATAAAATGGCGATGGAAGGAGTTCTTCAGCAATATGAAGAGGCGTTCGGTGAATTTGAATTATTCATCACCGGGGGAGATGCACGAAAAATTGAAAATCTTCTGGAAAGAGAGTGTAAAGTGAGGCCTTTTTTGGTTTTTGATGGGATGCAAAGGTTAGAACACCGATCAAGGAACATCAAATAGCGAACAAAGAACGGTTTAGGCGTTCATCTTGCCCCGGATGAGGGCCGAGACCATTTCCAAAGCTACTTTGTTTTTCCCGCCGCGGGGGATGATCACATCAGCGTAGCGTTTGCTGGGTTCAACAAATTCAAGATGCATGGGGCGGACAAATTTTTCGTATTGGGTAAGTACACCGTCAACCGATCGTCCCCGTTCCTGAATATCCCGTTTCAGCCGCCGAAGCAGACGCACGTCATCATCGGTATCCACAAAGATTTTTACGTCCATCAGGTTCAATAAGTCAGGTTCAGAGAAAATGAGTATTCCATCAATCAGGATTACTTTTGAAGGAGTAGCTGTGATGGTTTCATCCTTGCGGGTGTGCTTCTCAAAATCATAAACCGGAACTTCCACCGGATAGCCTTCCATCAGTGCTTTGATATGGCGTATCATGAGCTCGGTTTCGAGAGAGGCGGGATGATCAAAGTTCTGCTTCACACGTTCTTCAAAAGGCAGGTGGTTGAGTTCGCGGTAGTAGGAGTCGTGCTCAAGCCGCAGAATATTATCTTTGGCAAATTCCTTGCAAATATAATTGATAACTGTTGTTTTTCCTGAACCGCTTCCTCCGGCAACGCCAATAACTAAAGGCTTGGTGGACATGCTTATTTTTGATTTGAAGATGAAGAAGTAGTGTTGTACGCCTGCTTTTGATCGTACTCCACTTTGTAATCCCGGATGGCGCGAAACATTGCTGAAGCCATGATGCTTTGGCCATAGTCGCTGGTGAGGAATCGTTGTTCGGCCGGATTGGTAATAAATCCTAATTCAACCAAAACTGCCGGCATGGACGCCTCAAAAAGAACCTGGAAACCAGCTTGTTTTACACCACGTGATTTTCGTTGAGCACGATTTTTAAACTGATCTTCAATCATATAAGCAATTTTCTCACTGGTAGCGATATAGCCGCTGTGAGCCAGCTCATAAACCAGCAGGTCTTCTTCGGTAAGTTCTTTATTCGTCTCGTTTTTGAACACACTGTTCTCCCGTTTCATCACTTCGAATGCGGCATCACTTTTGTGTAATCCAAGGAAAAACACCTCGGCTCCACGCACATATTGGTTGTGGTACGAATTACAGTGAATGGATACATATAAATCAGCCTCGGCAAGGTTGGCAAAGTGCCCGAGTTCTGCCAAGCCAAGGTAGGAGTCGTCGGTACGGGTATAAACAACCTCAACATCGGGCAGATGTTCGTTGATATAAGCACCAAGTTTTTTAGCTACGGCAAGAGTAATTTCTTTTTCCTTCACCCCTTTATATCCGATAGACCCTGGATCCCAGCCTCCGTGCCCGGGATCAATAACGATCTTATCAAACCGTAGCTTATCCTTTACATCATAATAAAACTCATGGTTGGGAGCCGTATCAACAGGTGCCACTTCCAGGGCACCTTCATCCACAATTTCTTCATACCAGTTACGGGCTAAAAACTGTTGGGAATACCTTTCCACTTCCCGCTGATCCGCAACTTCCAGATTTACCAAAATATCAGATCCGTTTTGATCCAGGTAAGCATTTGATTTGTAATAAGCTCCGTTTCCAAGGTAAATATCTACTCCGTAGCCGTATTTAAGCTTATATAGGCGCACTTCTTTCAGCTTTTCGCTTTCTTCAGGCAGTGTTAATCCGGTGGTGTCTATCTCCTCATCATATAAAACCATTTGTATGAGATCGGGAGCAGGCTGAATGATATCAAACGAATCGACCGGAGCAGTGAGGTGATACCGGACTACATATCCCATCCCATCGCTGCGAGCGGTGTTTGAAACCCGGTAGAGCTGGGTTTGGGCAAAGCTGCTGGCGAAAGAAAATACAAATATGAACAACAATGGAAGCGCTCTGTAAAAATGAGATATGCGCATATTGAAGCCGGGGTTATGATTTCGGTAAGTTACTTGCCTGATAGATGATGCTTATAATGTAAGATATTCTCTAAACCATTGAAAGAGTTCCAAAAAAAGGATAAAGTGTGAAAATTCAGTTTTAATGATACCTTCGGCTCGGACAATAGATATATTGTTTTCAAATAATAACGGCTTAGGTTTAGGCTGCACCAAGAAATCGATTTAACCTTTATGAAATCCGACGATTCCCGGGATGAAATCTTAGACAAGCTCCGAAATGACTGGCTTTCTGATGTGAAAGCTAACCTGGAGTATGTACTGGAAGCAGAAGTACAGCAGCTACAGGATTTGCTCAAGCAAACTCAGAAGGGTATCGGGGATGGTGAAATTGATAAGTCGCTGCGAAAATTTACGGAGAAGGTGGAGGCTGAAATTGAAAACACAGAGCCTGAAAGTGAAGCTGAGTCGAGGATTGAATGGCTTGAAAAGCTGAAGCCGGTTCTGTCAGAAATCAATGAGCAGGTAGATTTACCTCAGCAGGATGGGCGGTTTGCATCACATGCGGATGATTCCGGAATGATAAAGCTCGGGAAGTTTTTAAAGCGTTCCGCCAGAGGTTTTCAGCGTGGTGCAAATGCAACTGCAAACGGTATTCGAAAAGTATTCGGGAAACCGGAGAAAGACGCCCCGGTTTGGAAGCAAACAATTCCGCTGCAGTTTGTGGTTAGAATTCATCTGTTACGATTGGATATGTGGATGCGGGAGTGGTCCAACGAAATTCAAAAGCTGAAAACCGAAGTGTTAATGGAGGCAGATGCCTGGACACTTCACTCCGGTGGGTTAATCATTCATGAAGAGCCGGAAGGTGAAGAGGGGGGAAAGTCAGAGACAGAAATTCATCCACAGGCAACACCGACCAGACAGGATTTAGAAGTATTTTTTGATAAGGCAGTACAAACACTGGAAGACCTCAGGTCGGATCAAGCCCAAAAGCTTCAGGAATATATCCAGGATGTGGGAGATGAAATTGAACGCGCGATTTCTTTGACAGGCACTTTTGAGAGGCCGGTTAGTGAATATACCAAAACAAAAATAGTTCACCGGCAGAACAGTATTCAAACCCGCCGACAGAACGATGATAAAGTTTGGGCAGAGCTTCTGGATGTGCTTGTACACCGGGTGTACTTGTCTATGGATTTTATGCGGCTCCACGAAACGGTGGCAGCGCGCACGGGTGGATTCAGTGATTCCATAACTGAATTCTTTACAGATCACTTTGAGTCTCCGGCCGCTGATCTCATGGAGCAGCTTGAGGAAGCAATTTCTATTTTTGACGAATCAGAAAACCGGACGATGAAGGAAGTTCGTCAGCTTAGCAGCGAGCATCAGGACAAAATGATCGGTTTTGTAGAGCAAAAGATCATTGACCCCTTGGGAGAGTTTATCGAAGATGCTGCTTTGGGAACAAAATTTGAGCGGTTCACTTCGGCTATACCTGAGTGGACTCACGAGCTGCCGGAAAAAGCAACACTCATTGAAGAGCTGGATTTAACAAAGTTGCCTCCGGAATACGAGTTTGAGCAGGTAGACTGGCAGGTGCTGGTTGAGCGTGTGATAAGCAATCACCTGGTTAAAGAATTCATGCCTAAAGAAATTAAGGCCGAGCAGTTTCTGATGAAGGTGATGCAAAGCCTGCAGGAAATTTCTCAGATTATATATACTAATCTGGAGATTGCGGATGAGGTCAAAAAGTCGGACGAGGAAGAACCCATTCAGGTTGCCCGTGAAGGACTTGAACGAGCCAAAACCAAGCTGGAAGAACTTCAGAAAGAAGTACGGGGGAAAAGAGAATCGCTGGAAGGTAAGCTTCAGGACAAACAACACGCGGCTTTTGTAAAACTAACTAAACTGCTTGAAAAGCAGGATGTGAGTGAAGTCCGCCTGGCCGGCGCAGAATATAAAGCCAAACAGGCAGCTGTGGACTGGAAGACGAAGCTTCAGGTTTGGTGGGCCAGAATTTCGGAAAAGGGAGAGCTTTTTGGCCGGTTTATCTGGAAGAAAGTTAAAGAGTACACCGAGGCTGTACGGAAATTTCTGGGCTTTGCTGAAAAAGAAAAACTGGAAGGCGATAAAACAGACCTGGCTACTTTTTTGTCAGAGACAGATGAACAGATTGCCGGACTCCCATTTATCTACCGCCGTCTTTTTGACTTCAACAAAGAAATAGACGAACGGTTCTATATTCGCAAGCCCGAGCAATTTGACCGATTTAAAAAAGGGTATGAGCTGTGGCAGAATAATTTCCCTTCAACTTTTGCCATTGTGGGAGAAAAAGGAAGTGGAAAAAGCCTGTTTATTTCTTTACTGATGGAGGAAGTGCTCACCAAACACGATGTGATCGAAATCAATTTTGAAGACACGATCTGGACGGTAGATAAAATTACGGAGCAGATAAGTGATGCCCTGAAGCTGGATGAGCCGGAGAGTATTGAGGATTTAATTGCAGCTATAAAGCGAAAAAAGAAGCGGGTGGTGATCATTCTGGAGAATATTCAGAATTGTTATATCCGGAATATTTCGGGTTTTGAGGCTATGGAGCAGCTGCTGTTGTTGATTTCTGAAACCAATAAGGAAATTATGTGGGTTGCCAGTGCCACGAGGTACGGGTGGTTGTTTTTGGATAAGGTGCTGAACATCGCTGATTATTTTACACACGCAGTGGAAACAGATAACCTGAATGACCAGCAGATTGAGGCGTTAATTTTAAAAAGACACCGGGCAAGTGGATATCAGCTTAAATTTATACCGGATGATTCTACAAAGAAGAGCCGAAATTTTCGCAAGCTGATGGATGATGAAGAAAAGACACAGAAGTATTTACAAGACCGGTACTTTGAAAAACTGGCAAAATTGAGCGAGGGAAATTCTTCCATTGCTATGATATTCTGGATTCGGTCGATCAGGGAATATGATGACACACACTTTTATATCAATCCCTTTGATTTCACGGCCATCAATCGAATTGACGAACTCGACAGTACCGAATTGTTTGCCCTGGCGGCCTTTGTGTTGCACGACTCACTAATGCCGGAACACCTGGCAAAAGTGCTGAATCAGCCACTGAGAGACAGTAAGCTATTGGTATCCCGATTGACATCGCGCTCCATCTTATTTAAGACCGAGCATGGATATATGCTGAATCACCTGATCTACAGGCAGGTGGTTCGGGTTTTAAAAGAAGCTAATTTCATACATTAAACTATGGCACAGTATAAATACATTTGGATGCTTTTGGTTCTGTTGCTTCTGAATAGTGGCTTAGGGAGTTCCTTGTTTGCCCAAACCACCTCTCAATCGGATACAATTTCGGTTCAAGCTCAGGATACAACACTGATTCAACGGATAGACTCTCTCATAAACCAACGAATGACCCGTCTCGATTCGGTTATAATGAAGTTAGAGCAGCAAGCGGGGATTTCCCAAGATACAGCTCAGGTGTCGGGAGATGCTGAGCAGGCACTGGCTCAGCTTGAGCAGGTAATATCATGGCCGAAGGTGATCATGATCATTCTGTTTTTTATCGTCACGTATTATGTGACCTCCTTCATCAGTACCATTTTGGGGAATTTCTCCGAACGTATTTCAAAATACAGGCTTCGCATAAAGCGGATGGTTCCCATCGTTAGGGTGGTATTATGGACCCTGGCAATATATGTGGCCATTGCGGGAATCATACAGCCACCGTATGCAACCATCATCACCGTGATGGCTTCGGTGGGTATCGCAGTCGGACTGGCTTCACAGGATGTGCTCAAAAACTTATTTGGGGGGGTGATGCTGATTCTGGACCGGCCATTTCAGGTGGGTGATAAGATTCAGTTTGCGGATCATTACGGGGAAGTACAGCAAATCGGGCTTCGCTCAAGCCGAATAGTCACACCCGGAGATTCCGTGGTTACCATCCCAAATGGAGAGCTGATTCGTACCGCCGTTTCTAATGCCAATACCGGCGCCCTCGATTGTTTGGTAGTGACGAACATTTATCTGCCGGCTGAGTGTCCGGTGGAGGAAGTGAAGGAAGTGGCTTATAAAGCTGTGATCGCCTCTCGTTTTGTGTTTATGAAAAAGCCCATCAGCATAATGACGGAGAATGAGATGCATGAACGCCGTTTTGTGTTAAAGCTCAAGGTGAAGGCGTATGTACTGGACATCCGCTATGAATTTCCATTCCAGAGTGATGTGACGGAGCTCATTCTTACCGAATTGAAAAAACGGGGCATTATCCGGGATGAAACACTCCACCAGGAGATGATTGGGGATTGATGGTAGCGTAAGCCTGTATAATCAATATAGATTATAGTACAAGTTAAGTGTGTATAAAAAAATCATCCTGAGCATACCTGCGAAGGATCTTCAAGAGTTTGAGTTGGCGAATGAGTTGGTATTGCCTTGTGAAGATTCTTCGGGAGTGCCCTCAGAATGACTTAATCGCTAGGTGTCAATTTTGCTATGCCTTGCTCAGAATCATAGCTAATTTGGATGTCCGTATCATTATCCTCATCAAACACTTTGATGGAGATTTCCTGATTGAATTCAATCTCATCGATTTCGTGAGGCTTAATCATCAGCGGTTCCAGAAACTCGGAATCCAGTCCGCGCATGGTCTTGAGTTCTTCATTCAGAAAATCCATGTACTCGAGTTTCAAATTTCCTTCACGAATGTAGGTTATAATCAGCGAGTAGGCGACCTGCCCTGCGTAAGAGAAGCGTTGCTGTAATTGCGAATTAAGCTTACGGACATCTTGTTGTCGAGTATAGAAGTAAAACTTCAATGCTTTTTCGAACAAAATTTTGTCTCGATCATTCAATATCTTTGTAATGGATTTCATGCACTGAAGTTAAAACCATTAATCGACAAAAGTCAGGAGCATTATGTCAGCAACACCATCAACCATGCTGGAAATAGGAACCGAAGCACCGGATTTCACCCTCCCAAGCGTGAACGGCGGTAACCTGTCGCTGAGCTATGCCGATCAAAGCAAAGGTTTTGTGGTGATGTTCATTTGCAACCACTGCCCGTACGTACTTCATATTGAGGATGAACTGGTGAATGTAGCGAATGAATATATAGCACGTGGAATTGGATTCATTGCGATCAGTTCCAATGATGTGGAAAAATATCCGCAGGACAGCCCCGGAAAAATGGCTGAAAAGGATTACCCATTCCCTTACTTCTATGATGAAACTCAGGAAGTAGCCAAAGATTACAAAGCAGCCTGTACGCCGGATTTCTTTGTATATGATGAAAATCGTAAGCTGGTTTACAGGGGGCAATTTGATGACAGCCGTCCTTCCAAAGAGACACCGGTTACAGGCAAAGATCTTCGAAATGCTTTGGATACCTTGTTATCCGGTGAGCAAGTCCCCGAAGACCAACAAGTACCCAGTATGGGATGCAATATTAAATGGAAACCCGGTAACGCCCCGGATTATTTTGGATGATAAATAAGAAATGAAAAACAAAGAATTGCAGAAGCTGCGTGAAGACTATTCGAAGCATTCATTGGATGAGTCGGATGTACATAAAAATCCATTCAAACAATTTGAGCGATGGATGGAAGAAGCGGTAGAAGCGGAGGTACCTGAGCCAAACGCTATGACGCTGGCCACCGTAGATGCTAATCAAAAACCACACACACGCATTGTGTTGTTGAAGGGATTGGAAGACGACAGCTTCGTCTTCTACACCAACTATGCCAGCGATAAAGGCAAAGAGCTGGAGCAAAACCCAAATGCTTCCTTGTGTTTTTTATGGTTACAGCTGGAGCGACAGGTGCGTATCGACGGCAAGGTTGAAAAAATATCCAAAGAAGAAAGCGAGGCCTATTTCAGGCAGCGACCGTATAAAAGTCAGCTCGGTGCATTGGCTTCCAATCAAAGTGCAGAAGTTCCCAATCGGGAGTTTCTGGAAAAGAAGTTTGCTGAGCTGGAAGAAAAGTACCCGGAAGGAAAGGTCCCGATGCCGGAAACATGGGGTGGTTATCGGTTAAAGCCGGAGGCCATCGAATTCTGGCAGGGGAGGAGAAGCCGGCTTCATGATCGTATTAAGTATGAGCAGGTTGGCAGAAAATGGGAAATAAAAAGACTTTCGCCATAAAAGATGCCTAAGATCAAACAAGAACGAATGGATGAGCTGCCCAAGCTCAAAAATACGCTCGTTTACACCGAATTTGATGAACATAATCCTGCTCCAAAAGGAAAATGGAATTCCGAAGTTTTTGAAAATGATCAACCTATCATTTTAGAACTGGCTTGTGGAAAAGGAGAGTATTCCATCGGCCTGAGCCAACTTCACCCCGATAAAAATTTTGTGGGCCTGGATATCAAAGGGAATCGGATGTGGGTGGGAGCTACCGAAGCTTTGGAAAAGAACCTGGATAACGTCCGGTTTTTAAGATGCTATATCGATCACCTCGATCAGTTTTTTGGGGAGAATGAGGTGGATGAGGCCTGGATCGTGTTTTCTGATCCTTATATCAAAAAAGAGCGAAAGCGGCTTACGGCTCCCAAATTTCTGGAATTATACCGTAAGGTGATGAAGCCCGGCGCAGTCATCAACCTTAAAACAGACAGCGATGTTCTGTATGAATACACCAAAGAAATCATTGACCAAGAGGGACTGGAACTGCTTGATGATGAGCCTGATGTCCACAAAAACCGCCCGGAGGATCCTGAGCTTTCGATCATTACCTATTATGAGAGCATGCATCTGGAGAAAGGAAAGACCATTAAGTATTTGAAGTTTAGGGTGTGAAGAAGCTGTCCGCTTTCAGGAGACAGCTGTCAGTTTTGGACTAGTATCGCCGCTCTTCTACGAAACTATGAGTTGGGGCTCTGCCTTACATTGAGGGGTTAAATGGCGAATAGGCTGAGTTAGTCGCACTTGCCCCTTTCTTCCGACCTCTTTCTGTCTTTCTCCTTCGCAAGGAGAAAGGACTCTTTGGTGAAGTTCTTGCTGGTTTATGTTAAATGGATTGTAGGAGTATTTGAGTTTTGAACCTTGATTACCGGGATTATAAGAATTGGAAAGAGGTTGATCATAGAATGATGGAAATCCCGAAACCATAGCACTAATTGCGACGCTCTACTGCGCAATGATTAGTTGAGTGTCTGCTTAAAATTGTGGGGTTAAATGGTGACTAGGCTGAGTTAGTCGCACTTGCCCCTTTCTTCCGACCTCTTTCTGTCTTTCTCCTTCGCAAGGAGAAAGGACTCTTTGATAGCATTCTTACAATATTTAAAAAATCGAGTCATCCAGAGGCACCGAAGGATCTTTGCCAGAAAATGTTTAGGATTTTTTATTCCCAAATTGCTGCTTTAAGTAACAATTATTGATTTGCGAGCTATTCTGTCTTCAAACCGAATCATCACGGGCTTAGACCTGCGATCTTTTATAAGGGCGCCCAAAAATCATCTGGGAGATCCCGGATCTGCGCCAGGCTTCGTGCGGGATGACAGTCATTAAAACATCCCATCTTGATTTTCGCTGTGGATTGATTACATTACAGAAGTTAACACCGTTAACCTAAGCGAGCGAATGAGCGAAGAAGTACCTTTACGAGATCAGATTTTAGAGATAAGCAGGCACTTGTTATATGAAGAAGGATATAAGTCACTGTCGATGCGGAAAATTGCCAAACAGGCGGATGTATCTGCAACCAGTATCTACCTCTATTTCGAGAACAAAGATCATCTGCTGCATACACTGATTGAGGAGTCGGTGGAGGATTTAAGCCGGTTCATTGAGAAAAGAGCGTTACCAAAAACGGATAGCATTGAGCGGTTTAAAGCCATCACAAAAAGTTATGTGGAGTTTGGGCTTCAGCAACCGGAGAAGTACGAGATCATTTATAAAGTCCGGTCTGATTCAATGGCGCGTTATCCAAAAGAGAAATTCCGAAAAGCCCGTAGAGCTTACGAGCTGTTGGTGAAAACCATAGAGGAAAGTGTAAGACAGGGACTGATGGAAGTAGATAAGCCGGTGGTGGCCGCCTATTCGATATGGGCACAATTACACGGCGTGGTTTCGGTTGTCCTCAACAAGAGGCTGGACAGCAGAATCAATCAGGAACAATTTATTGAGGAATCCATTGAGCATGTGGTGCAGGGATTCCTGATTCGAACAACAGTATCATAAATGAGGAACGAATATGGAAGCGTTAATGGAATTTTCAGGTTTTTTCAGTGAAATCCCGCTTTGGGCATCAATAGGGTCAGCAGTCTTGCTGATGCTTTTTTTGGGTTACACCGGAGCCCCGCTTTGGCTGTGGGCAGTTGCCGGTTATGCTGGTTTGGTTGGGTTGGATGCCCCGATGTGGCTGTACATCACCTATACTGTTTTGGTACTAGTCTTCAACATCAAACCCATTCGACGGGTAGTGTTGAGTGGTCCGATTATGAAACTGCTGGATGCGTTGAAATTCCTGCCCAAGATATCCGAAACCGAACAAACCGCTATCGAAGCAGGGAATGTGTGGGTGGAAGGAGAGTTGTTCTCCGGGAAGCCTGATTTCAAACGTATTCTTGATGAAGATTATCCCGACCTGACCAAGGAAGAGCAGGCGTTTATGGATGGACCGGTAGAGAAGCTGTGTGAGATGGTAACCGACTGGGATGTGATGGTTCGAAAAGGATTTACCGATGAAGTATGGGAATTCATGCGAAAAGAGAAATTCTTTGGGTTGATTGTCCCTAAAAAGTATGGCGGACTAGAATTCTCTGCTACAGCTCACAGCGCGATTGTGGCCAAACTGGCCTCCCGCTGCGGACCGTTGGCAACCACGGTGATGGTTCCTAATTCCTTAGGTCCGGCCGAATTGCTTCTTCATTATGGAACTGAAGAACAAAAAGATCATTACCTGCCCAAGCTTGCATCAGGAGAAGAGATGCCTTGCTTTGGTCTTACAGAAGCAAATGCAGGTTCGGACGCCGGAAGTATGCGCTCGGAAGGTGTGGTCTTCAAAGGGGAAGACGGTAAGCTGTACCTGCGGATGAATTTTGAGAAACGTTATATCACTCTGGCTGCTATTTCTACAGTGATTGGACTGGCCTTCAACCTGAAAGACCCGGACCATCTGATCGGGGAGCAAGAAAACCGGGGCATCACCTGTGCTCTTATTCCCTCTGACACCGAAGGCGTTGTATTGGGTCGCCGACATGATCCGTTAGGCATTCCGTTTTACAACTGCCCGATTAACGGTAAAGATGTGGTGGTACCTCTGGAGGATGCCATCATTGGCGGAAAAGAAGGAGCCGGAAACGGCTGGCGCATGCTGATGGAATCGCTGGCAGTTGGACGGGGAATCTCCCTTCCGGCTCAAAGTGTGGGCGGAGCCAAAGTAGCAACAAGAGCGATCGGAGCCTATACCGCCATTCGTAAGCAATTTGGTTTAAACATCGGGAAGTTCGAAGGTATTGAAGAGCCGATGGCACGTATCGGAGGCTATACCTACCTGATGGAAGGCGCCCGGAGATATACAACTGGCGGACTGGACAGCGGACAAAAACCGGCTGTAGTCACTGCCATTGCCAAATATAACTTTACCGAGCTTGGTAGAGAGATTGTCAACGACTCAATGGATATTGTGGGAGGAGCCGGAATATCCCGCGGACCCCGAAACATCTTTGCCAGTAGCTACACGGCCATGCCGATAGCCATTACAGTAGAGGGGGCCAACATCCTTACTCGTACCTTAATGATTTTTGGTCAGGGTGCCATTCGATGCCATCCCTATGCTTATAATGAAATCGATGCACTGATGAACAAAGACGTGAAGGCCTTTGATGATAACTTCTGGAAGCATATCGGTCATGTGGCTCGGAATAAATCACGGGCCTTTATGCTGAGTATCACCCGCGGCCGACTGGCAAGTTCACCGGTAAGCGGACCGGCTGCCAAGTACTTCCGCAAGCTGGCATGGACCTCCGCTTCCTTTGCCTTCTTCGCTGATATCGCGCTGGGATCTTATGGCGGAGCCTTGAAGATGAAAGAGAAAATTGCCGGCCGCTACGCGGATATTCTGAGCTACATGTATCTTGCTTCCGGCGCCCTCAAACGCTTTGAAGCTGAAGGAAGAAGAGAAGCCGATCGGCCGTATTTCGAATGGGCGATGGAATACAGCTTCTGGAAAATACAGCAGGCTTTTGAAGGTATCCTTCGGGAAATTAAAGTACCTGGACTCAGCTGGGTATTTCGCCTGGCCGGAGTATGGGGACGATTAAATCCTATAGGTACCTATCCTTCTGACGAACTCGGACATAAAGTGGCTCAGGCCATGCAGAAAAGGGGTGAAGACCGCGATCATATAACAGATGGAATATTTCTTCCTAAAGATGAAGAATCCGCCATTGGTCGATATGAGCATACCATGGAATTGGTGGAACAGGCATGGCCAAGCTTCAAGAAACTGTATAAAGCCATCAAAGCAAAAGAGCTTCCCAAAGAACCCTATCTCGAAATTGCCGATTTAGCCGTTGAGAAGGGAGTCCTGACAAAAGAAGAAGGCGAACTGGTCAAGAAAACCGAACAGGCCCGGAATGATGCCATTCAGGTGGATGAGTTTATGCTGGATGAGTATATGAATGAAACGCCGACCAAGCCGTTTGGTGATGGGAAGAAGCCGGAAAAAGCTCCCGAGGCGATGGTTTGACTGATAGCTATCAGCTGACAGTGAACCCAATCCCTGTCCCTTGCCCTCCGGCACATCGTTAAGAATATCGAGGCCATAGAACCGCCGCAGGGTAAGGGGACGCGTTGGTGAGTTGGTAAGTGGGTTATTCTTCATGGTTTTAAAAAACTATTCGCTGCAATAGCGCAAGTGTCCACTTGTGCGGTGGTAGCTTAGACTATGTTGCTCGTTTTAGGAAACCCAATTTTTGAGCTCTGATGCACAATGATATTTTAGTTGAATAAAGGTTAGATCCCTTAGCTTTCGACCTCTTTCTGTCTTTCTCCTTCGCAAGGAGAAAGGACTCTTTAGTAGCATTCTGAACTTTTTAAGTACTGGGTCATCCTGAGCGCAGGATCACTTAATTAAGCTTGGGATAATAGGCGCGAAGGATCTCAACCGGGAAATGATTGGGATATGAGATCTTCTAACTAAGCTTGGTCCAGCAAAGATCGATTTGTGATGGACCAAGCGACCGATTTGCGAACTATACTGCTCTTATCACCCCGTCATCGCGGGCATGGACCCGCGATCTCCTTTATCAATATCCCAAGTTAGGCCAGGAGGTCCCACATCTCCGCTCCGCTTCGTGCGGGATGACAGGCAAAAAACCAGCTCGATAAGATCCTTCACTCCGCACGCGCTTCGTTCAGGATGACAGGTCTAATTAACATCCCTTATGTCGCAAAGCGGCAATCCCTGACGGCATAAGACCCTCGGCTCCACGAAAAGCTTGGTTTGCGCTAACCGGCAACATTAATCTATCTACTCTCAACTTTTGATGCTGACTTGGTTGCCCTGTCAAGCAAAACCCTATCCCTGTCCCTTTCCCTAACGTTCGCTTGCTTTACGCCGCTCACGCCAGGGCAAGGGAACGCCTTTGGGAGTTGGGAGGCGGAATTCGGATTGGAATGCGCATGACCGAAGGACGGAGCGAACGATTTACGATGTTTACTTTGATTAAAACCCACAACCCGAAACCCATTCACCCGAATCCTGCAACCCTGCAAATACCTCTTTAAATAGAAGGCCAAACTTCGTATCATCATTGCTTAACAAAATTTGGTAGAAAGTGAGCGAAGAGAACAATTCAAATCAAGAACATGGGGACGACAAGCCGGGTAAGAAAAAAAGCCCGGAAAACTTTCCCATTCAGGAATACCGATTAGTCCCGGCCGACCATGCCTATGAAGGCTATGAAGAAGATGAAATTGACCTGATCGAACTGGCCAAAACCATTTGGGATAACCGGAAAGTTATTTATCGTTTTGTAGCGGTTGGTGTGGTGCTTGGTGTGGCTGTGGCTTTGCTTAGCCCTAAGGAATATGTCAGTGATGCCACACTGATGCCGGAATACAGCACCGAAAGTCAGGGAGGAGCATCCAGTTTACTAAGACAATATGGTGGACTGATTGGATTGAGCGGAGGAGGAACCTACAACTCTGCCAGTAATGCCATTCGGGTAGACCTTTATCCCAAGATCGTACAAAGCCTGAGTTTCCAGGATCAGCTGGCCCGGCAACAGTTTTACTTTCCGGATTATGATACAACAACTTCTATTTACAATTATTACTTAGAAGTACAGACACCCGGGGTCTTGGGCTATATGAAAATGTTCACTGTTGGTCTTCCCGGAACCATAATTGGTGCATTTAAAAGTGAAGAAGAGGCTGTTAGTGCGGGAATCAGTAACCAGGATGAAATAGTTGAGCTGACTAAAAATGAAATGGAAGTAATTACTGCTCTTAGATCAAGAGTTTCTGCAAGTCTGGATGAAGAATCGGGAGTGGTTACCGTTCGGGCTCAAATGTCCAATCCGAAATTAGCGGCAAGTGTAGCTAAATATACTATTGACGAACTGACGGAATACCTGGTGGAGTACCGCACCGAAAAAGTGATTCGGGATCTCGAGTTTATTGAAGAACAGCTGAATGATGCACGCGAAAGATTCAGGGAAGCTCAACTGGAACTGGCCGACTTTGACGACAGCAATCAGGGGAATTTAACAGCCAGAGCACAGACAGAGCGACAAAGACTTCAGTCAGAATACGATATTGCCTTTAACCTTTACAATTCACTAACCCAGCAATTCGAAGAAGCCAAACTAAAAGTACAGGAAGAGACTCCTGTTTTTAAAGTGCTGCAACCGGTGCAGGTACCGGTTAATGATGAAACCAGCGGGGCTATGGTGCTGATCGTTTTTGTAATGCTGAGTGGAATCGCTTCTATTGGATGGATATTTATTCGGCAGTTTTTGGCTTCTAATCCTTTTGGTGGGGAGTCCTGATCTCGCGATGCCGCGAAGCCCTGAACGGCTGCGCTTTTGTATCGGAAGAGAGTTTAGCTGTCAGCTGACAGGCCAGCTATCAGTAAACCCAATCCCTGTCCCTTGCCCTACGGCATATCGATAGGAATAGTGATGACTTTGGCTACCGCCGCAGGGTAAGGGAACGCCTTGAAGAAATTGGCGACGGGTAATAACCTTCTAACTTTAAAATATGCCGTCTTTGCGAGGAGAGAAGATTGCTGAATGCAAGTTTGGGTTGGATAACGACGAAGCAATCTCCGGGAATAAGGTTGGGACATCCAACAACGCCATCTGCCGATGACAGCCAAAAAAACGCAGATCAAGGAGATCCTTCACTCCGACCCGAATACTCGGGACTGCGTTCAGGATGACATGGAGCTAAGTAAAAGCCTCATATGCCGCAAAGCGGCAATGCCTTGCGGCATAAAAACCGAAGATTCACGAAAGGCCTCGTTGCCCCAGCCGGCAACATCAACCGATTAACTTTCAAATTCCCATTGATCGTGTAAAATATCCTGCGTATTATTGAGTAGTATTTTTACTCGCTATGCCGCAACGTGGTTGCGAGCGAAATTCAAAATGAAAAATTTAAAATGGGGTATCAGCTGTTACAGGGGTATCAGATCTTTGGTACCATATAGATGAAGTACTCAGCATTGATCATCATAACCACACCGACACCCATTTTTAATTTTGAATTTTAAATTCTTAATTCCCGCCAGGGCCCAATGTTAGACACTCTCATACAATCCAAAACCCGACTGAAGCTTCTGCTTCGCTTCTTCCTGAACCCCGATAGCAGTGCGTACCTGCGCGGACTGGCGGATGAATTCGATGAAAGCACCAACTCGGTGCGGGTGGAATTAAACCGCTTTGAAGAATCCGGGCTGATTGAAGGGCACAAAGAAGGGAACAAGAAAATGTACCGCGTAAACCGAAAGTTCCCTATGTTTGACGAGCTTCAGAAAATTGCCTTTAAGCATTTTGGGATTGATCAGATCATAGAGCAGATTGTAGAGAATTTGGGGGATGTACATGCCGTCTATTTAACCGGCGATTTAGCCAGGGGTTTAGAAACCAACATAGTGGATGTAACCATGATAGGGGATGATATTGACACTCAGTATCTTGCAATGCTGGTTGAGAAAGCAGAAAAACTTATCGCACGAAGAATTCGAACCCTGGTTTATGAGCCAAATGATAAAATTGAAATAGAAGAACCGAAACTGTTGATTTTCGGGGAAGGGGTATAACTATTATTTATGAAAGAAAATAAAAAAAATATCGTTGTTACAGGTGGTGCAGGATTTATAGGCAGCCATTTGATAGATCGGTTGCTAACAGAAGGTAATACCATTACCAATATTGATAACTTCGATCCCTTCTATGATGAGACTATAAAGCGAAAGAATATAAAGGGCCATTTAGAATACGATACGTATTCCCTTCATGAAGTGGATATAAGAGACAAAGAAGCCCTTGATGAAGCTATCTCGAATACTGCAGATGTAATTGTACACTTAGCTGCCAAAGCCGGAGTGCGGCCATCTATTGCGGACCCTATTGCCTACCAGGAAGTGAATGTAGCGGGAACACAGAATATGTTGGAAGTAGCCCGTGAAAAAGACATTAAACAATTTGTGTTTGCTTCCTCCAGCTCGGTCTATGGCAAAAACCCGAATGTTCCCTGGAAAGAAGATGATGCCGTATTACAGCCCATCAGTCCTTATGCCAGCACCAAAGTAAGCGGGGAGCTGCTGGGGCATGTATATAGTCACCTTTATGATATCCGTTTTTTAGCTTTACGATTTTTTACGGTGTATGGCCCTCGTCAACGACCAGATCTCGCTATTCACAAATTTCTGAAGCTGATGAGTGAAGGGAAGGAAATTACCTTATACGGAGATGGCTCCACTCGCAGAGATTATACATACATCGATGATATTGTTGATGGTATTATTGCCTCCATTGAATACAATGATTCTATGTACGAAGTGATCAACCTTGGCAATAACCAAACAGTAGAACTTTTGGAGTTAGTTGAAGCGATTGAACAGGCTTCGGGTATAACAGCTAAGAAAACCTTTGGGCCGGAGCAACCAGGGGATGTGAAGCAGACTTGGGCGGATGTTAGTAAGGCTGATGAATTGTTAGAGTATGATTCAAGCTATTCAATTAAGAAGGGTTTGAAAGCATTTAGTGATTGGTTCAATACTAAAACCTTGATTAGCAAATGAGCGAAATAAAAGTTTGGTTTCTTATTCCTGCCCGTGCCGGTTCTAAAACAATTCCCAAGAAGAATATCAGGGAATTAGCAAGAAAACCCCTTGTCAAACATGTGGTTGAAACGATAAATGAAGTCATTGACAAGAAACAAATTATTGTCTCAACGGATGATGAAAACGTAAAAGAGATTGTCAAAGACATCGCTACTATTCATGATCGCTCAAAGGCTAATGCTGATGATGTTTCGACTTTAGATGATGTAGCTGTTGAAGTGTCTAAATTTCTGATTGATGAACATGGTGCTTCTGAAGATGATATACTGATAACCTGTCAGGCAACTTCTCCATTCATACGAAAAGAGACATTAGAGAAAGCTATTAATAAACATCAAAGCGAAGATTTGGATACGGTTTTATCTGTAAAAGATGACCGGCATCTAAGATGGACTATTAAAGAAGGTAAAGCCATTCCATTATACGATAAAAGAGTAAACCGCCAGCAAATGGAACCGGTATTTGGAGAAACCGGTGGGGTTATTTCTTCAACTTTAGGGCATATCCTTAAGCATAAGTCCAGAATAGGAAAAGACATTTCCATTATTGAGGTAGATGAAAAAGAAGGATTGGATATAGATACTTTTGCTGATTGGGCGCTAGCGGAATATTGGGCCAATAAGTTAAAAATTTGTATTAGGGTGGATGGAGCCAAGGATTTGGGTTTTGGACATCTTTACCGAAGTTTGGCTATTGCTCAAAATATTCATGCCCATGAAGTTTGCTTTATCTCACAGAATTCAAATGGCTATGAACTCGGTCTAAAATTTTTAAACAGTCATCATTATCCAATAATTGAAGTTTTTTCAAATCAAGATTTCTTAAATCGACTTTCAGAAATAAATCCTGATATCGTTATTAATGATATTCTAGATACCGACGAGAAGTACATGGAGGAGCTAAAGGATTTTGGTTGTTTTGTGGTGAACTTTGAGGATTTAGGAAAAGGGAATCGACTGGCCGATATTGTGGTAAATGATTTATACCCGGATATTTACCCCCAAGAGAATCACTGGTATGGGGTTGAACATGCCATTCTAAATCCCAATTTTGAGATGGTTGAGTCTCGAAAGGAACCGACTGATGATGTAGGTCATATTTTAGTAGCCTACGGTGGCACTGATCCGGCGAACTTAACAGAAAAGGCCATTTTAGCTTTAAAACAAATCGGTTATACTAAAAAGGTAACAATCATTTTGGGGCCTGGACATTCACATTACGAATCTGTTAAAGACCAAGCTGGAAAACTGAACGCAGAAGTTAACTTATTGCAAAACGTGAGTAACATGGCGGCTTTAATGAAAGAGGCTGATCTTGCTCTAACTTCTGCAGGGCGAACAGTAACGGAACTGATGACCATAGGTGTTCCAACCCTTACCATGTGCCAGAATAATCGTGAAATGAGGCATAATCACGCATCCAGTACCTATGGGATTGTGAACTTGGGACTGGGTTCTTCTATATCTTCCAAAGTATTGGCCGAACATATTAAGATGTTTATGGAAGATGTTTCTCTTAGAAGAGATATGTATGCTCGGATGAAGAACGCGGTCAAAAACCGTTCGAATGCAGCCATAGTTTCGAAAATTTTAGAAGTGTATAAAAACAACCAGAATTGATGAAAATTTTAGATCTATTTAATAATCCCCCAAAAAGGGAAATTGTTCGACCTTACATAATAGCCGAAGCTGGAGTAAATCACGAAGGTTCGATGGATACGGCCAAAAGACTGATTGATGAGGCCAAGGAAGGAGGTGCCGATGCTATTAAGTTTCAAACCTATAAGGCGGAAACCATTGCTTCCAAAGACAGTCCGGCATATTGGGATACCACAAAGGAACCGACCGAAAGTCAGTTCAAACTGTTCAAAAAGCATGATAAGTTTTGGAAAAAAGAATTCGTAGAGCTGAAAGAATACTGTGATAAAGCAGATATTGAATTCATGTCCACTCCCTTTGATGTGAAAGCAGCGGATTTTTTGAATGATCTAATGGATGTGTTTAAAATTTCCTCTTCCGACATTACTAACAAGCCTTTTATCGAGTATATTTGTGATTTTAAAAAACCTATTATTCTTTCTACTGGTGCAAGTTATTTGTATGAAATTGAGGAGGCTGTTGGCTGGGTCGAGAATAAAAATGTGCCGTTGGCATTATTGCATTGTGTACTAAATTATCCCACGGATGATGAAAATGCTCATTTGGGGATGATCAGGGGACTTAAAAAGAAATTTCCGGATATAATGATCGGATATTCAGATCATACAATGCCCAAAGAAATGAAAGTGTTGGAGGTTGCTACACTCCTTGGTTCAATAATTATTGAAAAACATTTTACTCACGACAAAACCTTGCCTGGTAATGATCATTACCATGCTATGGATGTAGAAGATTTAAAAAAATTCAACCGAAAGTTGGATGAAATTCTTACCATAGTTGGTGACGAAAAAGTACATGCCTTGGAAAGCGAAGGTAAATCTCGTGATAATGCTAGAAGAAGTTTGGTAGCCAAGCGAGATATTCCGAAAGGAAAAGTAATTGAGTATAAAGATCTTACCTGGAAAAGACCGGCAAGCGGGATTAGCCCAAGATTAATTGATGATGTAATTGGAAAGAAGACTGTTTCTGATATTGAGGCAGATGAAGTATTAAATTGGAATAGGATTGGATAATGGATTATTACGTATTACTAACTGGTGGTAAAAACAATGCCGGTGATTTTTTAATCAAGCATAGAGCAAAGAATTTATTAAAAACAATACGAGATGATAGGAATTTTGTTGATATAAATGCCTGGGAACCAATAGAAGGAGAGAAGTTGGATTTAGTTAATAAATCTAAGGGTTTACTTTTAACCGGTGGACCAGCATTAGTTAGTAATATTTACAATGGCACCTATAGACTAAATCAAGACTTGGACAATATTAAAGTTCCAATCATTTCATTTGGAATTGGTTGGAATTCTGAAAAAGGTAACTGGGAAGATGTAAATGATTATGGATTTTCCAGCCAAAGCCATCATTTATTGAAAAGGTTGTCTAATAATGGCTTTTACAATAGTGTTCGTGATTATCATACATATCAGGTAATGAAGGATAATGGGGTTGAAAATGTATTAATGACAGGATGTCCAGCCCTATATGAGCAAAGTTATTTTGGAAAAGGGATAGAACTTGATGATATAGGTCGATTAACTTTTCATTAGGAGTGTCGTTTGCAAAAAGTAAAAAAATGGAAACTTCGGTCAAGGAGTTGATTATTAGTTTATGTAATCAATTTGGAGAAGATTGTATTCAGGTGATGTTTCACCATTCTATAGATCCTGATTATTTAAAAACACCGAACCCAAGGGTCAAACTTTATAATAAAAACTTAGAATTTGCCAATTGGCTAAGTGAGAATAATATTACTTATAAAGATATATCTGGATCAGCAGATGACTTAATGGAAGAATACAATAAAGCAGATCTTCATATAGGATATAGAGTTCATGCACATATTTTTATGTCAAGCATATCAAAACCAAGCATCTTGATTTCTGAAGATGGTAGGGGGAAAGCATTAAAAGACGTTCTCAATGGGTTTATTCTTGATGGTTTTGTACAGAGAAAGAATGGCCTGTCTTTTAAGATATTAAACAGATTATTGGACTATGATCTATTTGAAATTGATAACCAGTTACCCAAAAAAATAATGGATAATCTCAAATTTGAAGTATCAAATGACCTGCCCCAGACTGAAAAGTGCCAGAATGTCGATTGACAATCATTTCAAAGTTATGGAGAAATACTTGAATCAGCTACCATGAGGAAATCTGTTTTAGTTATAATCGCGTCAATTTCGAGAAGAAGCGGTCGGATTTCATCTGATTAGATTTAATCGAAGCATTTAACATCCTTGGATATAAAGTAAATGTCGGAGTAGCAAAATATCCTCCATCTATATATAGGTTTTATAATAGTAATTTTTTGAAATTAGCTTTAAGTGAAAATCAAATTTTTAGACAATAGGTTAGTTAAAAATCCATTCAAGTCAAGAATTAGAAGTGTTTATTCAATATTCAATTTTCGGAAAATTTCAGAAGATGATTTCAATAAATATGATTATGTAATTGATATATCCGTGTTAAATGAAAGACTTGTTTCTAATTTTAGAAATGATGTAAATACAATTTTTGTCAAAAACCATGCTGGAATCCAGTGAAGCGGCGCACGAAACGCGAAAGCGTTTCACGATAAATGCGAAAACCTAGATGTTCAAAGCTGCACCAGTGGTTAAATACCGGCTTCGATAACTGAACGAAGTAGGTTACACAA